>NZ_NOIO01000018.1:0-141857 GCF_014596605.1 Pseudomonas sp. PSB11 | reverse complement strand
TAGGCCGCGATCCACTGGCGCAACGAAGAAAAATCAACATCGTGCCGATCCGCAACATCTCTAAGACCCGCATTACCGGAACAGTAATCCTGCACCGCCAACAGCTTCACTTGAACTGTGTACTTCCCCATGAAACACCCCATCGGTTGTGTCCAACCTTTGGGGTGCAGTCCAGAGCGTGGGAACGATCAATGGGCGCCCAATCTGGCACCCACAACCAACCACCTGGCATGCACGCAAACATGCCGCGCCGGGCCCCGCGCGTAGTATCGAAGCGCAAAGCAACGCTGAACCCCTCCATTTCTCACCAAAAAACAATAAATCGACCTTCGGGTCGCGGGAGACTTCTGTGCTCAAGAAAAGTGCGTTGGGCTGGCCAAAGATTGCCGGCCTTGGAATTGCGTTGGTGGTGGCCGGGCAGTTTTCCGGCTGGAACTTTGGTTTGGCGGCCGGTGGCTGGCTGAACATGCTGGTCGCCACCTTGTTGATGGCGCTGCTGTGCGGTGGGCTGGCGTTATGCGTGGCGGAATTGTCCACGGCGTTGCCCAGCGCGGGTGGTGTGTTCGTGTATGCGCAAAGTGCGTTCGGGCCGTTCGTGGGTTACCTCGTCGGGGTGGCGTGCGCGCTGGCCTTGACCATCGGCACCGGGGCGGCGGCGACGTTCATTTGTGCCTACACCGAGTCGATTTTCGGTCTTGGCGGCTGGCCGGTGAAGGTCGCCCTGTTTGCGGTGATCATTGGCATTCACCTGCGCGGAGTGGGTGAGGCCATGGGCCTGACGTTCATTGCCGGCGTGATTGCGGTCGTGGCCCTGTTGACCTTCGGTGTGGCCATGGCGCTGCATGTCGAGTTGAACAACCTGCTGGCATTGCCGGCTAACGTCTCGGCACCGCTCAGCCTCGGCGGCATCTTCGCCTGTGTGCCGTTCGCGATCTGGCTGTTCATCACGGTCGAACAAACCGGTTCGGCGGCGGAAGAAGCTGAAAACCCTGGCCGCAGCATGCCCCGCGGCATTCTGGCGGCCATCGGCACACTGTTGGTCACAGCCCTGGTGGTACTGGTCTGCGCACCGGGCGCCGGCGGTGTTGAACTGGTGGGCTCGGCGGGCGACCCGCTGTACGCCGCGATGTCCAGCAACAGTGCGTTCGGTGAAGGCTCGTGGCTGGCCAAGGTGATTGGCTGCGGCGGCGTGTTCGGCTTGATCGCCACCTTCTTCTCCCTGGTGTACGCAGCCTCCCGGCAATTGTTCGCGATGGCTCGCGACGGCTTGTTCCCGCAGTGGCTGGGCAAGACCGGCAAGCGCGGCACGCCGTATCCGGCACTGCTGCTGATCGGCGCCATCGGCTTGCCGTTGTCCGCGATCGATCCGGCCACGGTGATGCTCGCGGTCGTGCTGCTGCTCAACGTCTGCTACCTGTTCATCTTCGGCGCATACCTGCGCATCAAGCGCAGCCAGCCCGACCTGCCACGGCCATTCCGCCTGCTCGGCGGCAAGCTGGTCGCCTGGCTGGGCCTGGCCCTGACGCTGATGGTCGTCGCCGCCTGCTTCCAGCTCGACGTGAGCATGCTGATCGCCCTCGGCGTGACCTTCGCCCTGTGCATTTTCAACTTCCTGCTGCGCACTCGCCGCACCGCCCCCATCGAGGTTCCAGACCATGCCTGAACAAACCCTTTTGCAACGCCGCCACCGCGTACTCGGCAGCGCCTCGCCGCTGTTCTACGACAAGCCCTTGCACCTGGTGCGCGGCGAAGGCGTGTGGCTGTTCGACGTCGACGGTCGCCGCTACCTCGACGTCTACAACAACGTGCCTTGCGTCGGTCACTGCAATCCCCACGTGACCGACGCCATGCACCGCCAGGCCACCACGCTGAACATCCACACCCGCTACCTCGATGAACAAGTGGTGCGCTATGCCGAACGCTTGACCGCGACCTTCGGCCAACCGCTGGATACCGCGATGTTCACCTGCACCGGCACCGAGGCCAACGAACTGGCGCTGCGCCTGGCACGCTACGCCAGCGGCGGCACCGGCATTATCGTCAGCGATTACAACTATCACGGTAATTCCGCATCGCTGGCGCAGGTCACCACCGCCCTGCCCTCGCCGGAACCCTTCGCGGCCCATGCCCGCGCCGTGCCGATTCCGTGCCTGTACCGGGCACCGGTGGGCACCAGCGAGGCGCAGTTGGCCGAGCAGTACGCAGCCAACATCGCGGCCGCCATCGCCTCGATGCAAGCCCAGGGCATTCGTCCCGCCGCGCTGCTGATCGACACCTTGTTCGCCAACGAAGGCTTGCCCCGGGTGCCGGCCAGTTTCGTTGCCAAGGCCGCCGAGTTGATTCGCGCCGCCGGTGGCCTGTTCATCGCCGATGAAGTGCAATCAGGTTTCGGCCGCACCGGCGATCACCTGTGGGGTCACCAGGCCCACGGCGTCGTGCCGGACATCGTCACCCTCGGCAAACCCATGGGCAACGGCTATCCGCTGGCCGGGTTGATCACCCACAAGGCGCTGGTCGAGTCGTTCGGGCGCAACGCCATGTACTTCAACACCTTCGGCGGCTCGCCCGTAGCAGCGGCGGTCGGCATGGCGGTGCTTGACGAGATTGAACAAAAGCAGCTGCTGCAAAACGCACAAACCGTCGGCGCTTATGTGCAGCAGCGTTTGCAGGTACTGGCAGGCAAGCATTCGATCATCGGCGACGTGCGCGGCAAGGGCCTGTTCTTCGCCATGGAGTTGGTGCGCGATCACGCCAGCAAGGAACCGGCCGGACTGGAGGCGCGCAAGGTGGTCAACGACATGCGCGACAACGGCGTGCTGATCAGCAAGATCGGCGCCGGTGACAACATACTCAAGTTGCGCCCGCCGCTGGTGTTCAGCCGCGATCATGCCGACGTGTTCGTCGACACCCTGGACCACGCCCTGAGCGCGATTTGAGGCCCCTGCCATGACTGACTTCCACACGTTGAACCACGATCAGCAAGTCGTCCGATTACACGACCTGGCGCGCCATGCCCTGCGACACTGGGACGGCGACTTCGGCGACATCGAACTGGTGAAATTCCGCGAGAACGCGGTGTTCTCTGCCCGCCGCCACGACGGCCAGCGGGTGGCCCTGCGCATCCATCGCAACGGCTATCATTGCGAAGCGGCGTTGCGTTCCGAATTGCAATGGATGGAAGCCCTGGAAAGCGCCGGGATTACGGTGCCGCAGATCATCCGCGCCCGGGACCTGCGTCATTTGATCGAAGTGAGCCATGCCGACATTGGCGAACGCCATATCGACATGCTCGCCTGGTTGCCGGGCACCACCGCCGGCACCTCAGAGGCCGGGGTACAGGCCGATACCGACATCGACTTCCTGTTTGCCGAGGCTGGGGCGCTTGCGGCGCGCATTCATGTGCATTCGACAGAGTGGCAGCAGCCGGACGAGTTTGTCCGGCACGCCTGGGATGAGGAAGGCTTGATCGGCGCCAATCCGTTCTGGGGGCGCTTCTGGGAGCTGCAACAGCTGAGCGATGAACAACGCGACCTGTTGCAGCAAGCCCGGCGTGCGGCGCGCAAGGACCTGCGCCAATACGGCCGGCACCTGGGTAACTTCGGCATGATCCACGCCGACCTCGTCCCGGAAAACCTGCTGATCGAAGGCCCGCGCCTGCGCTTGATCGACTTCGATGACGCGGGGTTCGGCTGGCATATGTTCGAGCTGGCGACCGCGCTGTATTTCTGCGTGGAGGATCCGCGCTATGAGCACATCAAAGCGGCGCTGCTGGAGGGTTATCACCGGGTCAAACCCTTGACCGAGGCGGATCGCAAGACGCTGGCGTTGTTCCTGATGCTGCGTGGTACCACGTACCTGGGCTGGATTCACACCCGCCAGGGCACGCCGACAGCGATTGAAATGGCGCCGATGTTGATAGAGCGCACGTGCGGGTTGGCGCGCGAATATCTCCACCAGTAACAGCCCCCGCTGATCGTTCCCACGCTCTGCGTGGGAATGCCTCAACGGACGCTCTGCGTTCGGCTCTGGAAGGGACGCAGAGCGTCCCGGGCTGCGTTCCCACGCGGAGCGTGGGAACGATCAATTGTCAGCAATGCGCGCCAGCATGTTCCAGGCGATGGAACAACCGGTTGAAATACACCAGGCTATCGCGCGGTTCGCGCACGCCCACCTTGTCCAGCTGCACGAACATCACCGAGTGCGAGCCCACTTCCTTGCACTCGCTGATGCGCCCCTCCAGCTGCACCAGGGCATCACGCAGCACCGGCACATCGGCGGCGCCGTCGTCCCACAGGTCCCAGGCAAAACGCTCGGCCATCGGCACCTGGGTCATGCCGGCGAAGTGACGGGCCAGTTCTTCCTGTTCGCCACACAGCACGTTGACGCACAGGCGGCCATTGCTGCGGAAAACGTCGTGGGTGGCGCTGTTGCGGTTGACGCACACCAGTACCGTGGGCGGCGAGTCGGTCACAGAGCACACGGCGCTGGCGGTGATGCCGCAGCGCCCGCCCGGGCCGTTGGTGGTGATGATGTTCACCGCAGCAGGCAGCTGCGCCATGGCGTTGCGAAAGTCGATTTGTTGCTGGCTCAGGTCGGCCATGTCGATGCCCCTTCCTTCAGGAGGACCGCTCTGAAGCGGCCCGTAGGTGATGGAACAAGACTAAGGCTGTGGGCACGGCGCAACCATTCCTGCGATCCCCATGGCGAGGTTAGGTTTCCGCTAGTCGACTAGGTGGTTTCTTTATCGCATGGGCCCGCGACAGTGGGTATCCTGCTTACAGGCTGGAAAAAACACAGCCGATGCGTGCCGCGCGTTCGCGTGCGAAAACAATAATTAGAAATTTCGTGGCAGCCCCTGATGGAAACCCGCAAACCGATTGTTTACATCGTTGACGACGACAAAGACCTGCGCACCTCGCTGGCCTGGCTGCTGGAGTCGGTCAGCGTGCAGGCGCAGTGCTTCGCTGGCGCCGAAGAGTTCCTCAGCCAGTACGACCCCAGGCAGCCCGCCTGCCTGGTGCTGGATGTGCGCATGCCGGAAACCAGCGGTTTCCAGCTGCAGGAGATCCTCAACCAGCGCGGCAGCACCTTGCCGACCATTTTCGTCTCGGCCCATGGCGACATTCCGATGTCGGTCACGGCGATGAAGAACGGCGCCCTGGACTTCGTCGAGAAGCCCTACAACCCGCAGCAGATGATCGACCGCATCCAGGCCGCGCTCAAGACCGCCGTGCACGCCCAGGCCGATCAGCAGCAGCGCCAGAACCTGCAGGGCAAGCTGGCGCTGCTGACCAGCCGCGAGCGTGAAGTGTTGATGCTGGTGATCGATGGCAAGGCCAGCAAGGTGATCGCCCGGGAGCTCAACATCAGCGTGAAGACCGTTGACGTGCACCGCACCAAGATCAAGGAAAAGATGGGCGTGAGCAGCATTGCCATGCTGGTGCGCGAGGTGTTGCACCTGCCGGTGGACGAGCCGGCGCGGCATTGATCTACACCCCGGCGCCGCCTTCTGTAGGAGCCGGCTTGCTGGCGAAGGCGTCGGATCAGTCACCGAAGATGTTGGATGACCCACCGCTATCGCTGGCAAGCCAGCTCCTACAGGGGATGTGTTGTATCAGTGCTGGCTATAGCGCTTGCGATAAGCACCCGGCGACACGCCAAAACGCGATTTGAACGCCGACGAGAAGTAGCTGGAATCGGAAAAACCCCAGGCGTAACACAGCGCCGACAGCTTCTGTTCGACATCGGCCCGGCGCAGGTTTTCCGCGCAGAAGTCCAGGCGCCGGTGCTTGATGTATTGCGCCACCACCAGGCCGCGCTTGGAGAACATCCGGTACAGGCCGCGCACGGAAATCCCCACCTCGCGGGCGATCAGTTCAGGGCACAGTTCTTCGTCGCTCAGGTGCGCGTCGATGAAGGCGATGATCTTGCGGAACTGCCGCTCATGGGGATCGGCAACGCTGTCACGGGCGCTGATCCCCGGCAGCAGCAGGCTGGCCAGGGCGTCGAGCACGGCCTCGCTTTCCTGCATGTCCAGCCCTTCCTGCTGGCGAGTCTCCAGTATGAGCTTGTTGGCCATCGCGGCCAGAGGGCTGTTGGCGCCGATGCGCGTGGCGCAGTTCACCGCATTGAAGTGCGAACCCCGCTCCACCACCTGACGCGGCAGAATCAGCGACAGTTGGCGCGAGTCATCGTTGTAGGTCATGTCGCTCGGACGGCTGGCGTCGATCAGGGCGATGTCGCCACAGCCCAGTCGCGTGCGGTTGTCGCCCTGTTCAAGGTGCGAGCTGCCGCGCAGCTGGAACACCGCGTAATAGTGGCCGTCGCTGCTGGTGCTGACGTCCTTGCTGGTGCGATACAGATGCACATGCGCCATGTCGACCACACTGAGGTTGATCGCGCCGCTGCGAAATTCCGTCAGTTGGCCGTAGAAGTCGCTGTCCAACGCCCTGGCGTCAAAACGCCCGCAGGCCTGGTTCACCTGGCTCAACCAACTTTCGAACGCCTCATTGCGCACCGTCGATGCTGTAGTCATGTCCGCAAAGCCTCACAGTTTTGTTGTTATTCTCGACCGCTTCGCCGAGCGGTTCGGTAAATAGTGTTTCGTACTCCAGCCATCCCCTCCCTTGGCGGCCGCCGGGCCTCATTCAACAGACTCCGGCGTCGGCTTTCCAGCGTGCAAAGCGATTAAATGTCCAATACCAGACGAGCGGAAAGTGCCCGTGAAACGCAGGCGCAAATCTGCTGGTTGGAGGCCTTTTCCTTGTTGGAAAGGCAGTTGTCGCGGTGCTCCGGCACGCCTTCCAGCACTTCGACGATGCAGGTGCCGCAGATGCCTTCGCGGCACTCGGTGTCGATGTCGCAACCGTGGGCCTGCAAGACGTCCACCAGGCTGGTGTTGGCCGGCACTTGCAGCACTACGCCGGAACTGGCCAGCTGCACTTCGAAACTGCCGGCCGGAGCGCTGTTGGCCGCCGGATCCGCAGCGAAGTGTTCAAGGTGAATGGCCTCATCGGCGCGACTGCGCGAAGCCACTTCCACCACTTTGTTCATGAACGGTGCCGGGCCGCAGGTGTAGACGTGGGCCGTCGGGTTGGCGCGATCCAGGCATGCGCTCAACGCAGCGTCCAGATCGCCCGGTTCGACGCCGTAGTGGAACTCTACGTGATCGGCGAAATGCGTTGCCAGCAGTTCGGTAAACGCGGCGTACTGCGCCGAGCGGGCGAAGTAATGCAGGCGATACGGCTGGCCGCTTTCCGCCAGTCGATAGGCCATGCTCAACAGGGGCGTCACGCCAATGCCGGCGGCGAACAGCACATGTTCGCGGGCATCCGGATCGAGGCGGAACAGGTTGCGCGGCGCGCCCATTTCCAGCTCCATCCCCTCTTGCACTTGCTCATGCAAGGCCTGCGAACCACCGCGCGACAGCGGCTCTTTTTTCACCGCCACCAGGTAGGCGCGGCGATCCTGTGGGGGGCTGCACAGCGAGTACTGGCGGGTCACCCCGGTCGGCCCGGTCAGGTCGACGTGGGCACCCGGTTCATAGGTGTCGAGCGGCTGGCCGTCACTGCGCACGAGGCGAAAGGAACGAATATCCTGCGCTTCTTCGACGATCCTTTCGATTTTCACCTTCATCATGGCATCACCTGAATACTGTTATTTTGGGTACTGCATCCTGTAGGAGCGAGCATGCTCGCGATGAACCTGAGGTCGCCACGGGGTGTCAGGTTTCCCGTGTCATCGTTGACGACCATCGCGAGCGTGCTCGCTCCTACAGGGGGGCATTTTTCTGTGGCTTAGCGCATGAACAGGCCGCCATTGACGTCCAGGCACGCGCCGGTGACGGACGTTGCGTTATCGGCGATCAACAACAGCACGCTGTCGGCGATGAACGCCGGGTCGCCGAGGGTGCCGGCCGGGATCATTTTCAGGATCTGTTCCAGACGCTCCGGGGCCACGGTTTCACGCACGACCGGCAAGTCCAGCGGACCTGGCGAAATGCTGTTGACCGTCACCCCTTGCGGCGCCAGTTCACGGGCAAAGACTTTGGTCAGCGTCGCCACGCCGCCCTTGGCCGCGGCGTAATGCGCGCCGGTGGCGGTGCCGCCGTTCTGCCCGGCCAGGGAAGCGATGTTGACGATGCGACCAAAGCCGCGCTCGGCGAAGTGCGCACCGAACACCTGGCAGGCGACGAAGGTGCCGCGCAGGTTGATCGCCATCGAGTCATCGAACTCTTCGGGCGTGATGTCCATCAGCGCCGCGACTTTCGACACCCCGGCGTTGTTCACCAGGATGTCGCAGCCGCCCCAGTGCTCGACCAGCACGTCGCGGGCATGCTGGAAATCAGTCTTGCTGCGTACATCCAGCTCAATGGCGATAGCGCTGGCACCGCTGGCATCCAGTTCGGCAGCCAGTCGCCGCACGCCATCGAGGCGCACATCGGCCAGGGCGACGCGATAACCCGCCCCGTGCAGACGGCGGGCGATGCACTCGCCCAGCCCGCGCGAGGCACCCGTGACAAGGGCTACTCGACTCATGATGTTGCCCTCACAGGAGGAAGCCGAGCGCGCTCAGGCTGTCGGTGGAGTTGATCAGCCGTACCACTTTGCGCTCCAGGGTCGGCACGCCATCGGTGAAGCGGATGCGGTGGTTCAGGTCGGCCACGAACGGTGTGTGCACGCCGCGTTTGTAGGCGTACAGCAGCTGCGCCGAGTTGACTTCGACGATGTCGCCGGCGGCTTCGACCAGGCGGAAACGCGAGACCGTGCGAATGGTTTTCGCCGCATCCACCGCCGACGGCGAGTAACCGGCGGTCAGGCGTTCGATGCGCAGCTCACGCATGCGTGCGTCGTCGTAGGCGTAGTTCAGCGTCGCCTCGAAGTCTTCGGTGTCCGGGTCGATCGGCACGATGTACTTGCCGCTTTCGCTCCACAAGGTCGCCCACTCGGCATAGTGCTTGTGGTCGAGCAGCTCGGCTTCGCGCCAGATGAATTCGATGGCCTGGGCCAGCGGGCCGGAAAAACCGTTCAGGGTGTCGTGATTGCTCATTGGCTCATCATCCTTTTCCACATGTCGTAGGCTCCGCGCATGCCGCCCTCGTCGGTGGCGTGGCTGACCTTGTCGCCGTTTTCAGCGGTGATTTCGCGGTTCAGGCCGCGGTTGACCAGGATTGGCGCATCGACGCCGGCGTACGAGCCACGCTGCACGCGGTCCCAGGCTTCGGCATCGTCAGGGCTGCCGAAACCGAACGGGCCCTGGAAGTGTTCGTGAATGCGCATGCGTTCGCGGTTGGCGATTTCCGGGCCGCCGTCCATGCCCAGGGCAACGTGACGGATCTCGGTTTCAGTGACCGATACCGGACGCAGCACGCGAAAGAACGACATCGACATGGCCACGTTGGGGAACAGGTTCAGGTTGAAACCGGCGCCGTGCAGCGAGCGCACGATGCGACGCACCTGATCGGCCGGCAGGGTCTTCGACAGTTCTTCGGTGACGTGGGCGAAACGCTCTTGCAATTGTTCGGTGCCGTCGTCGTGATCGAGGTCGACGTGCTCCGGCACCATCACCATCACGCTGTGGCCGTTGCCCAGGGAGTGAGTGACGGCCTGCTCGTCGGTCATGAACGACAGCATCTCCGAGGTTTCTTCATCCACCGACGACATGAACGACTTGTGCACGATCGGGAAGTGGTAACCGTCAGTGGTGTTTTCCAGCTGGATCTTCCAGTTGCCCTTGAAGCTGAACTTGTGTTCGCCCTGGGTCTTGATCGGGTAACCGGCGCCCTGCTTCATGAACAGGTCCATCCAGTGTTTGGCGCCACCGAGGAAATCTTCCAGCGGTTCGATCTGGTCGTTGTAGCTGGCGAAGATCATCCCGGCGTAGCTCTCGACGCGCAGGCTGGTCAGCGGCAGTTCGGATTTTTCCAGGATGCCTTCATAACCATCCGGATACGGCAGCGCACGCAGCTTGCCGTCCAGGCCGTAGGACCAGCTGTGGTACGGGCAGGTGAAACCGGTAGCGTTGCCCTTGTGCTTTTCACACACGGTGGCACCGCGGTGCCGGCAACGGTTTTCCAGCACGTTGATGTTGTTCTTCTTGTCGCGAACGACGATCACCGGGCGACGGCCAATGGTAGCGGTCTTGAAGTCGCCGCTGTTGCGCACTTCGCTTTCGTGGGCGACCCACACCCAGGTGCGGTAGAAAATTTTCTCGAGCTCGGCTTCGAACAGCGCCGGGTCGTTGTACAGCGAGACGTCGACGCGGTCATGCTGGACCAGGTCTTCGGGGCTTTTCGACGTTGCGATCAGCCGGTATTCATGAGTGCTCATGCGGTTCTCCTCATGGCTTCTTGTTAGATTTAAAGGGTTGAGGCTTGCAGTTGCGCACCAAAGGCGCAGACCAGTTCGTCCTGACCTTTGCGACCGACAATCTGCAGGCCGACTTTCAGCCCGCCGCAATCGAGTTCCACCGGTACCGTCAGCGCCGGATGGCCACTGAGGTTGAAAGGACGCGCCAGCGGGGTCATGCCGGCCACGGCCTTGCTGCCGCTACGGGCTTCGTTCAGCGTGGGTGGAAGGCTTGGCAAAGTCGGCAACAGCAGTACGGCGAAGTCTTCCAGCGCCGCATCCACTTGTTGGGTAAAGCGAGTACGCACGATTTCGGCCTCTGCGAGCTCTTCACGAGTAGTGCGGCTGGCTGCGAGCAGACGGGTTTCCACATCGGCGCCGATCAGGCCCTTGCCGGTCAGGTGACCGAACGCGGCCCAGTTTTCGAAATTGATCACGGTCAGGCCGGCGGCGAACGCCGCTTCGAATTCGCTCAATTTCAGGTGGCTGCGGCGCCAGCCCGCGCGGTCGGCAGCAGCACCGAGGCTGGCCTGCAGGTGCGCGTCGCAGGCCACGTCGAGGAAGCCGACTTTGGCGCCGTCACCTGGCAAACCTTGCAGGTTGAAACCTGGGCAAATCACCTGCATGGCGGCGATCAGGTCGTCCATGGTCCTGGCGAACGGCCCCACGCAATCGAGGCTGGAGGCCAGCGGATGCGCGCCGATACGACTGACACGGCCGTAGGTCGGCTTGAGCCCGGCAACCCCGCAGCACGCAGCAGGGACTCGCACCGAACCACCGGTGTCGGTGCCGATCGCGATGTCCGCCAGGCCCGCCGCGACGGCAGAAGCCGAGCCGCTGGAGGAACCGCCGGGCACCCGATCAGGTGCTTGAGGATTCACCGGCGTGCCAGTCCAGTCGTTGATGCCGGTAACACCAAACGCCAGCTCATGCAGGTTGGTCTTGCCGACGATCTGCCAACCCGCGTTGAGAATCGCGTCCACCACTTCGGCGTTTTTCGTCGCCGCCGGTGCGTCGGCGAAGGCGCGGCTACCGGAGCGGGTCGGATAACCGGCGATGTCGATGGAGTCCTTGATGGCTACGCGCTTGCCATTGCCACCGAGGAGAAATTCGCTGATGAAAGTACTCATGCACCCTTCTCCTCTTTGTACAAATAAGTGCTGAACAAGCGTTGCGTGCGAAAATGCGCGATCCGCCAGACGCCGTCGACACAGCGGAAATCGATGTTCAGGCGAGTGCCGAACAGTTCGCTGCGCTGATCGGCGTAGGTGGAAATCTGCTGCATGATCCACTGCCCCTGCGCCGTGCTGCCGTCGACCACGATCGACTCGCTGGTGAGGTAATGCAGGTTCAACTGGAAGTGATCCGACGGCGGCAGGTAACCGCCGACAAACGCCGCCACGGCCTCGCGTCCACGATGCTGGCCGAAGGTCTGCGCGGTCTCGCGCCCCACGCCTTCCCAGATCGCATCGACGCAGAACAGCTCCGCCAGTTCGCTGACCTGGGTCGGCGCCCGCGGCACGTCGCAGAGGTCCATGTAGCGCGCCATCAAGCGACGCACAGCGCTTTCCCCTTCGAGCGTCGCCAGACGCAGCAGCAAGGCCTCGTCCATGGCTTACACCCTGGCCGCGTCAGGGATGGTCAGCGCACGACCGATGCGCGCTTCGACCTTGGCGTAGCGCCACAGGCTGTATTCGTTCACAGGCGTTGTGCGGAACAGGTTGCAGGCGTCGATCACCGACTGGTGGCAGTCGACGTCGGCCATGATGTACACGGTCCAGGGCGAGGTGGTCGACGGGCCGACCATCAAGCGGTCGTCATCCATGGCTCCGAGCACGGTGATGCCGGGCATCGCGCCGAGATCCGCCATCATCCGGCTGAAGCCCTTCCATACGCTAAGGCCTTCGCCGGTAGGCAGGTCGAAAAAGTTCTGGGTGATGCCGATGCAGAAGACGACGCGCAACGGTTCTTGAGTGGTTTGAGTCATGTGTGTTGATCCTTGTAAATGAAGCTCTGAAATAAAGTGTTCAGATGTAGCCCGGGAACGGCGCAACGCCGAGGAACACCGAGCCGGCGCCGTCATACAGTCCTTCGCTGAGGAACGCGTGCTGGGTCACCACCATCGAGTCGCGCAGGTAACGCTGCAGCGGATGGCGCAGGTAAATGGCGGTGGTACCGGCCAGGCCGTAGGCGCTCTGCACCACCTCGGCGCCGGCCTGGGACACGTGAATGGCGGACAAGCGCAACAGGCTGGTCTGCTCCGGGGTGACCGGATTGCCGGCGAGGATCGAGTTCCATACCTGTTCGGTCGCGCTGTAGAAGAAGCCGCGAGCGGCGCTGAGCTTGGCTTCGGCCTTGGCGATTTCGATGCGCACATAAGCGCGGTCGGACAGTTTCGGCGCACCGGTGATGCCACCGCCACCCGCCATGCGGCTGATTTCATCGAGGGCAGCGCGGGCAAGGCCCAGGTTGACCACTGCCAGCACTTGCGCGGCGTAGGCAATCGAGGGATAGCGGAACAGCGGCTCGTCGATGGTCGCGACACCGCCACGGATGAAGGTCCAGCGCTCGTCGACGCGCTTGTCGGACACCCGCAGGTCGTGGCTGCCGGTGCCTTTGAGGCCGACTACGTCCCAGTTCTCGATGATCTCTACCTGCTCCGGGCGGAACACGGCGGTGCGCGGCTTGCCGCCTGCAGCACCGATGCCCACGCCCAGCAAGTCCGCACCCTTGCAGCCGCTGGCGAATTTCCAGGTACCGTTGACCTGATAGCCGCCCTCTACCGCCTCGGCCGGTTGCAGTGGAAACAGGCCGCCGGCGAACACCAGGTCCGGGCTATCGGCATAGAGTTCAGCCAGGGTTTCGCGTGGCAACGCCGCGAGGTAGACACCGGCACTGCCAAAACTGGCCACCCAGCCAGCGGAGCCGTCGGCTTCGGAGATGCGTTCGATCATGTGCAGAAACTTCGCCGGCGCCAGGGCGTCGCCGCCGTAGCATTTCGGCGTGGCGGCGCGGTAGATGCCCACCTGCTTGAAGCGTTCGATCATGTCCCGTGGCACATGGGAAACGCTGTCGAATTCGTTGCGACGTTGGCGCACTTCTTCCAGCACCTGCGCAAAGGCCGGGCTGTCGACGACATTCTCGTCAACACCGATCGGTGCGTCTTGTTGCACGACCGCTGAACGCAGCATGGGCTTTCTCCGTTTTGCTTATTGTTAGTGGGGGCCACACCGCACCGCTGTCTGTAGGAGCTGCCGAAGGCTGCGATCTTTTGATTTTGTTTTTGGATCAAGATCAAAAGATCGCAGCCTTCGGCAGCTCCTACAGATAAAGGCGTGGTCACCCTTGCATTGCGGTCCAGTGTAAAAACCGGATGCCGGCGCAACTATTGGTGCGTGCAGCCCCCCACCTAAAGAAATCCCCTAGATCCACACCGGTTACCTCTGAGCGCATGCCGCTGTGCGAGCAGGTATAAAACGCCATACTGCAAATCTCTGCCGCCAGGGGCCGTGTGATGTACCAGCCAAAACCGAACGACTTCCATGCGCTGATCGAAGCCATGCCGCTGTGCATCATTCTTCACGATGCGCAGACCAAGGAAATTCTCTGGGCCAACGCTGCCGCCCTGGCGGCGCTGGGTTTTACCCTGGAGGAACTGACGCCGCTCAAGGCCCCGGACATGACCCGCGACGCACCGAAGTACCGGCGCTCGGTGGGCCTGCGCTGGCTGGAAGGTGCTGCGCGCACCGGCCAGCGCGCCATCGAGTGGTGCTATCGCTCCAAGCAAGGGGTGGAAATTCTTTCCGAGGCCGTGGCGACCCTGGTGCACCTGGACGGTCGGGATGTGTTGATGGTGCAGTTCCGCGACATCTCCAAAGAGGACAAGGTCAAGCGTGACCTCAAGCGTTTCGAAAGCCGGCTCAAGGCCTTCATGCAGGATCTGGCCGAAGGTGTGGCGGTACTCGGTCCCGAGGGCGATATCGGTTTTATCAGCGACTCCGGCGCGCACTTGCTCGGCAGTGAAGTCCACCCGTTGATGGGCCAGAACTTCCTGGCCTGGTGCGACGAGGCTTCGCGCCAGCGGCTGCTGCAAAAATTCGCCCATGAGACGCCGGAACACACGCCCTTCAACGTGCATTACCAAGTGCGGCGGCGGGACGGGGAATGGCGCTGGCATGACGCAACGTGCCGTTATATAGAGATTGAAGATGACCTGGTCGGCCATCTGCTGCTGTTCCGCGACGTCACCGAGCAGGTGCAGGCCGAAGACGCGCGGCGGGTCAGCGAGCAGAAACTCGAATACCTGGCGCGCTACAACGCCATGGGTGAAATGGCCGTGGCCATCGCCCATGAACTGAGCCAACCGCTGGCCGCCACGCGCAACTTCATCGAGGGCGCGGTGATTCGCCTGGGCAATGCAGCTGACGCCGATCAAGGCGTCACCTGGGGTTTGCAGAGCGCTGTGCGGCAGATCGAGCACGCCTCGGTGATCATCAAGAGCGTGCGCGATTACGTCGTTAAACTGGAGCAAAGCGAAGAGCTGATCGACCTCAACGAACTGCTGCGCGAAACCCGCTACTTCATCAGCCTGCGGGCCGACCCGAGCCAGGTGCGCGTGGAAGTCGTGACCTCGCCCGCGCCGCTGCAGGTGAGTTGCGAGAAGGTATTGATCGGCCAGGTGATCCTCAACCTGGCGTTCAATGCGATCGAAGAAATGGCCGACCTGCCGCTCGAACGTCGGATTCTGCGCATTCATGCCAGCGCCGCCGACGGCGTTGCGCTGGTGCGCATCGAGGACAACGGCCGCGGCATCCAGGCCGAGGCGCAAGAGAAGCTGTTCGACGGCTTCTTCTCGTCCAAGGTCAGCGGCAACGGCATTGGTCTGGCGCTGTGCAAGAACATCATCGGCCGTCACCGGGGCGATATCTGGGCGCAAAACCTGGAACCCTGTGGTGCGGTGTTCAGCTTTTCCCTCCCCCTGATCCCCCCCGCACTCTGATCCCCCCCGACACTGGCACAGATACACAAACACTTGGCAGGCAGGGCAATTCCCGCGATTGCCGGGCGAGGCACTATTCGATAGTCAGAATCTGCCCACTCACCCGCGATCCGCGTTACCAACAATTCAGGAAGTTCCCCTTATGCGAACAAACAGGATCTCCGTACAGTCAGCGCTAGGCCTGAGCCTGCTTGTACTCGGCTTGAACAGTGCCCGCGCGGATTTGCCCGCCGACACCGGCATCGGCCAGACCACCCTGGCCTTCCCCGCTGAACCGCACCGGGCATTCGTCGTCGATGTCGAGTTCGAAAGCTTCGTCGCCGGACGTGTCACCGTGGTCGACCCCGATCAGAAACGCGTGCTCGGCATGGTCCCGACCGGCTTTGCCGCGCCTTCGGCCCTGAGCCATGACGGCAAGCTGATCTACAGCGCCGACATCTGGTATTCGCGCGGCACCCGCGGCACCCGCACCGACGTGTTGACCGCGTGGGACAGTTCGACCCTGTCGCCGGCCTGGGAAGTATTGATCCCGAACAAGCGCGCCGAATCGCTGACCCAGCGCTACGGCCTGAAGACCAGCGGCGATGACCGTTTCGTCTACGTCTACAACTTCACCCCGTCGACCTCAGTCACTGTGGTCGACACCCAGACCAAAGCGGTTGCCTCGGAAATCGCGATTCCCGGTTGCGTGCTCAACTACCCGGTGGGCAAGCGTCGCTTCGCCTCGCTGTGCGGCGACGGCAGCCTGCAGGTGGTGACCCTCAACGATCAAGGCCAGGAAACCGCGCGCAACCGCACGCCGTTCTTTGACCCGAACGCGGAAAAACTGGTGGAGCGCGCGGTCAACGTCGGCGACACCTACTACTTCACCACCACTACCGGCACCGTGCGCGCCGTGGATTTCTCCGCTGACGCGCCGAAAATCCTGCCGAGCTGGTCGCTGGTCACCGACGAAGAGAAGAAAGCCGGTTGGGCCCCGGGCGGCTGGCAGCTGATGGCGGTCGCGCCGAAGCTGAACCGCCTGTACGTGCTGATGCACGACGCCCACGAACCGATGAAGTGGGAAGACCCGAGTCCCTTGATCTGGGCCTTCGATCTGAAGACTGGCAAGAAAATCGCCACCCTGGAAGCACCGGTACCGGTGTGGAGCATGCAGGCCACCGGCGACGACAAGCCACTGCTGCTGGGCACCGACGTTGAAGGCGGCTTGCAGATCTTCGACCTCAAGACCAACCAGCACACCGGCAGCATGGCCAAGGTCGCAAAAACCGCGACTCAGGTCATGAGCTACTAACAGAGATCCGGCCATGCAATCAGATCCGATCTTCATCATTGCCAGCGCCATCGCCATTGCGGTGCTGCTGGCCAGTGCCGCGACCCACAAGGTGCGAGCGCCAGCGCGCTTTCGCAAACAACTTGCCGATTATCAACTGCTGCCCGACGCGCTGGTGCGCCCGAGCGCGCGGTTGATCCCGCTGCTGGAACTGGCCATTGCGTTCGCGTTGCTGGTGCCGGTCAGCCGCCCCTGGGCAGCGTTGAGCGCGGCCAGCCTGCTGGCGCTGTACGCCACCGCCATCGGCATCAACCTGTGGCGTGGGCGTCGCGACATCGATTGCGGTTGTGCAGGGCCCGACCAGGCACAACCGCTGCGCCCTGTGCTGCTGCTGCGCAACAGCGTGCTGGTGGCGCTGGCATTGCTGGCAAGCGTCGCGCCGATGGTGCGTGACATGACTGTGTTCGATGGCTTCGTGACCCTGGCTTCGGCCGCCGTCGCGCTGCTCATCTACGCCGCGGCCGATGGCCTGGCGGCGAACTCCCCTCTTCTGCTCAAATTGATTGGTAGGTAATCACAATGGAAGGCTTGATCGTTTCCAACGTTCTGCTCTGGGTATTGCTGGTGGCCGTGGCGTTCGTCGTCATGGGCCTGGTCCGTCAGATTGGCGTGTTGCACGGCCGTCTTGCCCCGGCCGGCGCGCTGATGATGGACAAAGGCGTGGCCGTCAACGAAGCCGCACCGCAAGTGACCGCTGCCGACCGTAATGGCCGCCCGGTGAACTTCGGTTATGCCGGCGAGAAATCGCAACTGCTGTTCTTCCTCTCGCCGACTTGCCCGATCTGCAAATCCCTGCTGCCGGCGATCAAATCCATCGCCAAGGAACAAGCCAGCACGCTGGACGTGGTGTTCGTCAGCGATGGCGACATGGACGCCCAGCAAGCGCTGATCCGCGAGCACAAACTCGAAGACGCCACTTATGTAGTCGGCCCGGAAGTGGGCATGACCTACCAGATCGGCAAGCTGCCGTACGCTGCCCTGATCGACAAGTCCGGCACCCTGCGCGCCAAAGGCCTGGTCAACTCCCGCGAGCACCTGGACAGTCTGTTCGAGGTCGAGCACCTCAAGCACGCGACGCTGCAGCAATATCTCAATGCGCAACCCCACGACCACGCTCATGACCACAGCCACGGCCATAGCCACTGATAAGGCAGGGAGACCTTCATGAAACTGCTGGATCTGTTATTCGAACGCTCCTCGCGCCGTGTTGCCGACACGACTTCGCGCCGCAAACTGCTGGCTCGCATGGGCTCGCTGATCGTCGCCGGTGCCGCCCTTCCCGTGCTGCTGCCGCTGGATCGCACCAGCAAGGCGCTGGCCGCCACTGACCCGAAAGCCGGTGATCCGGGTGATCCAAACAGCTGCGACTACTGGCGCTACTGCTCCATCGACGGCTTTCTGTGCAGCTGCTGCGGCGGTTCGGTGACGTCCTGCCCACCGGGCACCGAAGCCTCGCAAGTGACCTGGATCGGCACCTGCCGCAACCCGGCCGACGGCAAGGACTACATCATTTCGTACAACGACTGCTGCGGTAAACAAAGCTGCGCCCAGTGCGCCTGCACCCGTAACGACAGTGAAGAACCGGCCTACCGCCCGTTCAACAACAACGATGTGAACTGGTGCCTGGCCGCCAAGTCGCACATCTATCACTGCACCGTTTCGATCATCCGCGGCGTGGCGGTCTGACACGCACCACCGCCGGTTGCCCTGGCACCGGCATTGGTCCCCTGTAGGAGCGAGCATGCTCGCGAAAAATGTCCAGACAACGCGCACATCCAGACAGGCGCGTAATCGTTGACGTCCATCGCGAGCATGCTCGCTCCTACAGCCCCCCCAAGGAGACATCTCATGCGCAAGTTGCTGGTCCTCGGTCTCGTCTGCGCCCTGACCACCCCGCTCGCCCAGGCCCGGGCCATCCCCGACCCGACGCAGCGCCACGCGCCGGGCAACGAGGAACTGCAAAAGCCCATCGCCGAGGCCGGCTACAGCGTGGGCGTTAACTATCAGTTGCAATGTGCCGGTTGCCATCTGGGCAACGGCATGGGCTCTGCGGCCAATGACACCCCGAGAATGACGGGATTTGTCGGCAACTTCCTGAAAGTCCCGGGCGGCCGTGAATTCCTGGTGCGCGTGCCTGGCATGTCGCAATCGGCGTTGAACAACGCGCAGCTGGCCGACCTGCTCAACTGGCTGATGCGCGAGGACGGCATGGCCGGCAAAAGCCGACCCGCCGATTACCAGCCCTACAGTGCCGACGAAGTGGCGGCGTTGCGCGCCAAAACCATGCTCAACCTGCCAGGCACTCGCGCTGAACTGATCAGCAAGATGCGCGCCCAAGGCATCGCCATCGAAGACGGGATGAATAACTGACAGCGCTGCCCATGCGCTGCTCACCCATGCTTCCCTGCCCAGGCAATCCAGGTACTACCGATGGTCGTATCACCCTCCCAAAAGCAGGCCGCCCGGTGCCTGCGTGCATGCCGCAGACTAAACTTCGTCCATTGCGTGAATGAATCCACACTGCTGCTAAAGTGATAGCACGGGATGCCGCGTTCTCCCCAGCTTTGCGAATTTCGGTGGACGGTGGATTTCTCGACTATAAGTAGCTTGCCGTTGAGGCTAAAGCTCTGAAACGAAGGTGGTTTTGACCTGGATCGCGTTCGGGTTGGGCGCGAGGGGGCAGCAAAAATGGGATCTGATCATGATTTTTGAGCCGAGCAGTAGCCGTTCCGTACTCCAGCGAAGAAGCAGTACCAGTATCTTTATCCAGGCAGGCCTCGATAGCCTCGCTGTCACCGGTGTCGCGTGGTACCTGATTGTTTATCACATAGGTTTCATCACCCAGGCTTATGTGATCATGGTCCTGTTGCTGCTGGGGGCGCTTGCGGTCGTCTACGACCACTACGCGATTTATCGAAGCAATGTCGTGTTTGCCGTCAAGGCCTTCAAACTGTTCAAGGCGTGGACCGCCGCCTTTTGTTTTCTCGTCGCCATGGCCTTTCTTACGAAACAAAGCGAACAGTACTCACGCTTGCTGGTCGGTGAGTTGTTCGTCATCGGGTATTTTGCCCAACTGCTTTTGCACCTCGCGACCCGTGAACTGCAAAAGAAATTCCTGGCCCACCCCACCCAACGGGACAACGCGCTGATCATCGGCTCGGGAGAGCTGGCGGACTTCCTGCACCAGAAAATCAGCAACAATCCCTGGCTGGGTGAACGGGTAGTCGGCTCCGTGTTGATCGGGGCGGCCGACGACCGGGGCAAGGATGGTTCGGAAAACCCCAACCGCCTGGCGATACTGGGTCATATTTGCGATCTTGACGACCTGGTCGTCCAGCATTCGATCCGCACCGTCTACTTCGTCACGCCACTGGACGGCTCCCAGGTGATCAAGGATGTGTATCTGAAGCTGTTCGACAAGCACATCTCGGTCAACTGGGTGCCAGACATCTTTTCCCTGCGCTTGATCAACCACAGCGTTCGCGAGATCGCCGGCATTCCCGTGCTGACCTTGTCCGAGACGCCACTGATGGGCATGCGCCTGCTGCTCAAGAACCTTGAAGACCGCGTGCTGGCGTTTCTGCTTTTGCTGATTGCGGCGCCAGTGCTGGCCATCGTGGCCATTGCCATCAAGCTCGACAGCCCGGGGCCGGTGTTCTTTCGCCAGCAACGGATGGGCTGGAGTGGCGGACCGTTTCGCATCTGGAAGTTCAGGAGCATGGTGGTCCATCAGCCCGAAGACGGTGTAGTCAAGCAAGCACAAAAGAATGATCCGCGCATGACCCGGGTCGGCGCCTTCATTCGACGCACCAGCCTGGATGAGCTACCGCAGTTGTTCAATGTACTGATGGGTGAAATGTCCCTGGTCGGGCCGCGTCCGCATGCCATCCAGCACGACGCGCAGTATTCACCCGACATCGCCGACTACTTTGCCCGCCACAACATCAAGCCAGGCATTACTGGCCTGGCTCAAGTGCGTGGCTATCGCGGTGAAACCAAAGACATCGAACAGATGATTCGCCGGGTGGATTCGGACATTGAATACATCAACAACTGGTCCCTGTGGCTCGACTTCGTCATCCTTGCCCGGACAGTGACGGCCTTCTCCGGCAAACATGCCTACTAGTCATACCTTGATTGCATGAGCCGCCCGGTAACGCTGACGACCAGCGTTACCGGGTTAAGCACGAGGCTGCAAAAGCATCAGGCCGGGAACAGGTCGAGGGTGCGCTCAACCTCATCGGGATCGATCCGGAAACCTTCGCCGTCGGGGGTGCCCACCACAAAACCGAAGTTTTGCCGGTCGCGATCCGTCAGGTATTTGAAGAAGCAGACGAAACGGTCAGGGGGTTGCAGGACCAGCAGTGAGCCGCCGGGTGCAAGGACATTGACGCCGTGTATGAGCTGACTGCCTTCGATGCCGATCACGGTCCTGGCGCCGGCACAAGCCGCGACGATGGTCGCCACATCGGATTTCGAGGGGTCGATGATGCGAAAGCCGCGGCGCTCGCGCAGACGTTCAGCCAACTCCAGTTCATTGCGCAGCAACCGCAACTCACCCTTGTTGCCCCGCAGCACGAATACACCGGGGTGAGAAACGACGTTGACATGGGACAACAACTTTTCCGACATTGCGCGAAAGCGCAGGTGCTTGTGGCGGTTCTGGCTGATGTCGTCAAAGATCACCAGTTCACGAAAAAATGCGTTGCGCATACGCAGCGGATTCATGCCCAGCCACTTTTCATAACCGGGGGCGTGAAGTATCCCGTGCCGGGTTGCGCTGACTTCGGTTTCAGCGAGTTCCGTGGTCACCGGAACCCCGAGCTGGCTCGCCATGGGATAGGTGATGCAATCATCCACCATCCACGATCCAAACCACTTGTTGCCGCCCACGGTGCAATACATCGCGGCGCGATCGATTTCGTGTTCTATGCGAATCTTCGGCAACCAACCGGCCCTGGGCGATAACCAGGATTTGGCATCACCTTTGTAAAGCGCGCCGTCGATCAGCCAGGCGTCCTTGAGCAGAAAGGCGCGAGTCGGGCCGTGCTGCACGAGACCGTTGCCCTCCATGGTGCGACGGGGATGTTCGAAGGGATAAAACTGCCATCCCGTCACGCGTTCAAGCTGGTTGGGCAGGTAAAAAGCCGGGGGTGCAATCGATTCATCGGGGGGAGCCACGTTCCAGGTTTTCACCGCGACACTCTGCAGGTCCAGCGGTGCTTTCCTGGCAACTTTCTCCTTGAACATGTGTTTATACGCAGCAAAACTCCATTTCGCCCCAGCGCCGCTCACCAACATATTCGATTGCGACATAAGGATTACCACTCTAATGCGTGTAAATATAATTAGCGCTTGTCGTCCTTGTGCGCACTATCAAACTCCAGTCAATTACAAATGATATTTTCCATGACAGGCGGTGCCTTCAGATGACCGTATCGAGCGCGTAAAGTCTCGAGCAGTTGTTCCGGTGGCGCCTTGGCGCAATGAAGATAGACCTTGCTGAGACCGCCAAATCCCATTTCGCGATAGCGCTCGGCAATGTCCTCATCACTTTGCCCGTCCGGCAAACCCAGATGCAGGGTGAGTTTTTTACCCTCTACGGCAAACAAGGGTGTTTCCCAAAGAAATTGCGCGACGCCCACCTTGGGCAGCCGGACAAACAAATAGCCGTGGTTATTCAGGGTATCGACATCGCCGCCACGCCTTCTTTTCCATTCCAGCAAGCCGTCGTCCGGGCGCGCCAGGCAAGTGCCGATATCGTAATAATCAAAGCCGTTTTCCAGCGCCCATTCCAGCGCCATGAAGGTGGTGATCGAGTTGATTTCCCTAAGCTTTTTCGCATCCGAATAGACTGTTTCGGGGTAGCCGAAACGGATCGTGCTCCAGTAGCGCTTGCCCGCGCGGGTAATCACGCAGCCAAGGTGACAGGCGACCACCTCGTCTTCCAGCAGCACCAGGTCCAGGCGGCCGGCGGTTTTGGCCACCCTTCGCACCTCCTGCTGCTCAATCTGCGAAGCAGAAGTACCATGCCTTGCACTGGCATAGGGTTGCAGCATGCCTTGGTCGGCGCTTTCGATTTCATCGTCGTTCAACGCCTGTTTAAGGCGATAGCGCAAACGGTTCTTGCGAAGATTGCGCCGCAGCTCAGAGTTATATCTTGCGGTGATGTCCTCGATCGAGCGGCCCAGGGGAACTACGGCGCTGAGATATTGCGGCACACAGAGTGCGCCCGGCGTCGGTATTTCACTGACGAACACCGTTATGCCTGATTTATTCGCCTTAAGTTGCTGATTGGCTACCTGAGGTTCAGCACCCATGAGAACTTTCACGAATTCACGCTGTGCCTTACGCCCCATATAGAGAATGTCGTAAGGACTCTCTTCGCGCAGCTTGAACCTGACAAATTCCCAGCGCCAAAAACAGGCTCGACCGGCAATATCGCGCAGCCAGGCATGGGCTTTCCTCAGTTCAAAGCGTACCGACGGCGTAATCAACTGACGCAACAGTGCCTTTACATATTCTTTCATTTGGCATTAACACTAAATGATTAAGGAAGATTATTTGAAAGTTCGAATCAAGGAATAACGAACTGAATTCAGGCTTCAACACGATGGTAGCCGGCGTCAAACTTTCGTCGCCATACGCACCAAAGGCGAAACAAATCATTACCGCGTCAGCAAGTCGTCGCTTACATGAGCAGTAAAGATGCTACGCCGGAGTTTTGCAAGATATTACGGTGCCAAGCCTGTTCCTGCGGCACTCACCTCACCCCCGAGTCGGTACCCGGCAGGCAAGCGTTCTCAATATGAACAGAGGGTTACCGACCACATAACGGCTGAACAGCCGCTTGGGTTCACTGAGCAGCCTGAATACCCACTCGCAACCCAGGCCTCGCACCCATTGCGGAGCGCGACTCACCTTGCCGCCGAGAAAGTCCAGGATCGCCCCGCCACACACGATCAGGCAGGGCACGCCGCTGGCCGCCAGCCGGGCGGCAACGATTTCCTGCTTGGGCATGCCCATGCCCAACACCACCAGTTCCGGCTGATGTTGCCGGGCAAGTTCAAGGTAGGTCTGCACATCGTCGAAACCATGGTGGACAGACACGACATTGACTGCCAATGCCGTTTGGCAATGCTTTGCCGCATGGGCCAGGAAAGGCTCTTGCGTGCCCCATAACGCCACGCGCCGTCCTTTATAGGCCGACAGTAACTTGGGGATGAAGTCCGTGCCGTTCATGTTCAACCCCGGCTCCCTGCCCATTCGTCGAAACAGGATCGACATGCCGGAGCCATCGCGCAGCAACACGTCGGCGGCGGACAGTGCCTGGTAGTAGACATCGTCCCTGGCAACCAGGTTCATCGCATGGGCGTTGACGAACCCGAGCACCGTTGCCCGTTGCGGCCAGGCCAATGCCTCGATCAAGCGCTGCTCTTGATCGGTATCGGCGATGACCTTGAGTGACTGGATGATCGTTTGCCAGTTGTGCTGCCAGGCCAATGCACGCATCAGGAGTCATCTCGCTTGGAGCGCACCCATTCAACCTGGCGTTTAACCAGGAAGCCCAGGTACAGGGGGATTTTCTTCAGTGCGTATAACGGTGCATACAGCAACGCGGAAAACGCGATGATGGCGCGACCGAACTGACTCCACGCCAGCAAGATGGTGATCATCAACATGACCACCCCCACCGATGCGATCAATGCCGGCAGCCACGCACCGAACAGCAGCAACACCAACCAGGACAGGACAAACGCCGCGCCCAACAACAACGTCAGCAAGGCCAGTGGCGGCACCAATAGATCCAGGGTCATGGCCAGCAGGTTGAAGTTGCGTCGGGCAAGCGACTCCACCAGTAATTTGGGCGCGTCACCCAGGATCACGCCCAGGTGACCATGCTCCCAACGCGTACGCTGGGTCGTGAGGCCTTCGTCACTGCGGGGGAAATAGCTGGTCACCAGGGCATCGGGGCAAAACATCGGTGGCTTGCCGCTGCGACAGAAATCCAGGCCCATTTTCAGGTCTTCGACGATGTGACCACTGGCAAGCGTGATCAAGGGCAGGTCCCGCCAGACGAACGCCATGCCCGTGCCCATCAGCTGACAGGGCAGCCCCAGCCGGGCCCAGCCTTGCGGTCGCACCCGATTTTTCACGCACCAGGCAAACTCGGCAATCTGCACCTTCAGCCCCGCACCCGCTGGCGCACGCATCAGGTCAAGCGCCTGGGTCGGCCGCCCCGAGTCGATGCACTGAATGGCCAGGCGTTCGATGAAGCCCTCGTTCACCTGGCAATCGGCATCGACAATGATCAGCACTTCCGGCGCATCGCTGGCCAGGTGACGCGCGCCAAAATCCAGTGCATAGCCCTTGCCACGCTGCTGGGCATTGCTGCGCTCCACCACCTCGGCGCCGGCCGCCCGCGCCATCGCGGCGGTGTCGTCCGAGCAGTTGTCGGCGACCACCAACAGGCGGTCGCCCTCCTGCAGTTGCGGGCGCAGGCAATTCAAGGTGGCCTGGATAATCGAGGACTCATTGTGGGCCGGCACCAGCACCGCGACCCGAGGTCGCGGGCGTTGTGCGAGTGCTTGCGCACGCACCGGCAAGCCCGCCAGCAGCACCTGCACGAACAGCACCAGTACCGGCAGGAGGATGATCGCCAGCGGTACGCCGAGTAGCCAATTGAGGAATGTGATCATGCTTGCGCCTTGAACAGGTGAGCCAACTTGGTCGCTTCGGTATCGATATCATGGCGCTCCAGCACACGCTGATAAGCCGCTTCGCCCATGCGCTGCAACTGCTCGACCGGCTGCGCCAGGCAGTCCGCCAGCGCCACCGCCAACTCTTCCACCGCGCCCGCGGGAAACAGCCAGCCGTTCTCACCCTGGCGCACCAGCTCGGGAATGCCCGCCACATACGTGGTCAGCACCGGCCGGCGCAACGCCATGGCTTCCATGATGACCACCGGCAAGCCTTCGGCGAAGCTGGGCAACACCAGGGCCCGCGCGGCGAGAATTTCCATGCGCACCTGTTCGCTGCTGATCCAGCCGGTGATTCGCACACGCGATTGCAGGCCGTGCCGGGCAATCAATTCTTCGATCTGCGGGCGCATTTCGCCGTCGCCAGCCAGGACCAGCTCGAATGCCACGCCTTGTTCGGCCAAGCGGCGAGCGGCCTCCAGCAACAGCAATTGGCCCTTCTGCTCACACAGGCGCCCCACGCAAACCAACCGCGGCGCGGACGGCACCGCCACTGCGGGCACATCGTGAAAGGCCCGCTCCAGGCCACAATGCACAACCTTGACCCGAGCCCAATGCGCCGGGTCGACCCAGCGATACAACTGGCTGCGCCCATAGGCACTGATGGCCGCGACAAACGCCGAGCGCCGGACTTTCTCGCCCAGGTGAATGAACTGCGGTTTGTCGAACTCTTCCGGACCGTGCACGGTAAAACTGTACGTAGGCCCGCCCAGTGCGTTGGCCAGCATCACCACTTCGGTCGAGTTGGTGCCGAAATGGGCATGCACGTGCCGGGCACCGAACGCCTGCATCCAGGACAGCACGCGGCAAGCTTCGAGCAAATAGACCAGATGGTACGGCCAGGAACGATCGGCGCGCCGCCCCATGCGCAGCGCCAGCCAAAGCGTCGAAAAGAACCGCCGCGGTTGGGTACGCAGCACCTGCAGCGCAGGTCGCAGCAGCGCTTTGACGCCACCCGCCAGCACGTATTGGGTCTTGCTGCGTTCGGACTCGTCCTCGGCGTCCACCAATTCGGCATCCCAGCCTCGCAACGCGATGCGTTGGACCTCAAAGCCCTGGCGCTCCAGCGCCAGGATCTCGCGACGAATGAAGCTATGGCTGACCTTCGGGTATTGATTGATGAAATAAGCGATACGCATGGGCACCCGGCTTGAATGTCGTCGAAGTTGTTACTGCAGGTACCCCCACAGTAGTCCAGTAACCGGTCACGTCAATTCACTGCGTAGCTGCCTTTCAGCACCTGGTCGATCCTGGTGAAGGTATCGTCCAGCAGCTCATAGCGCCGGCGATACATGGCGCGTTTTTTTGAAGCAATGGTTTCCAGCGGCTTTCTGGACGAAGCCATGGGGATTTCAAAAAAGTCTTCGCGCGCAGACGGTGTCGCCCCGTGCTCAAGCCAGATCGAATCATAATTGGCGGCCAGCTCCTGGGCTTTGTGCGCGCCAAAATACGGGTGGCGATGATGACGATAGACATCCCCTACCGCGTAGATTTTTCCGACGCCGATATGGCTGGCGATGTACTTGATCACTTCAATCAGAAAGCTCCTGGGTCGCAGGCCTTCGAAGTCCTTGGTGACATCCCGGTAGATGGCCAGCGATCTTTCGCTCTCGATGCCTTTATGGATGCCCTGCACGGCACCGATGAAGATGCACAGCTCACCCTCCGTGCAACACAAGGTGAAGGCGATCGAGGCAATGCGCAGATCGCCCTGGAACAAATTCAGCACCAACTCGCCTTCACGCATGAACCAGAACGGGCGGTCCAATACCAACGTGCAACCTTCGGACCACGCCGTCAGGTCGCTCAGGACCAGGCTGTCGTCGCGCCCGAACAGCAGTAATTGCGGGCAGCTTTTCGTGACCACCTCGTAATGCGAGGCCATGACGCCCAGTTTGTCCTGAGAGTTCCAGCTTTTGCTGATGTAGGGCCAGTGGATGACGCCCAGGCAATCGCCACCGAGTCTCTCGATGCCGGTATCGCCCAGCGCGTTGGACATGCGCCCGAAAAACAGATTCAACTCGGTCCAGTTCTTGCCCACCAATAGCACAAACTTCAGTTTGTTCTTCAATGCCCTCAGGGAATAGCCAGCGTGCACGGAGAAGACGCTTTTGACGATCATCCAATAGTCCATCGAAGTCTCACTTGTATTCGATCAATGCGGATTTGCCGGCACCGAACCTGTTCAAAAGAAACTTGACCTGCCCGAACATCTCGGGAAATTTGCCCAGCACGAGGAAGAACGCCAGTAACCAGTTTTGCCGCGCAGGGCCAGCGCCCCGCCGGGCCAGGCGCGCGACCTGCAGCGGATAGATCAACAGCAGCAGCAACCCGGGCCAGCCCAGCAGCAGCGTGGCAATGACCGTTGCCAGCGGTACGCCCAAGCCCCAGAACCAGGCCCGTCGCGACTCACGGCGCCAATGGCGCTCCGGTGCGCCGCCATGTAGAAACGCGCCCTCGGCGAAGGCATAGCCGCCACGCAAGGTGCGCCGCCACCATTGGCCGAAGCGGGTCATGCTCGCATCGTGCAAAGTCATTTCCGCAGGCAAGCGCCAGACCTTCCAGCCCTTGGCTCGCAGTCGCACGCAGAGCTCCGGTTCTTCCCCGGCAATCAGGTCCGGGCGATACCCGCCCGCAGTAGCGAAGGCGTCCGCGCGCATCAGTGCATCGCCACCACAGGCGCTGGTCGCGCCAGTTGGCGTATCCCATTCGAGGTCGCACATCAGGTTATAAATGGAACGCTGCGGAAAACGTTCCCGGCGCCGCCCGCAAACCACCGCCACCTCAGGCCGGGCCTCAAGAAAGGCCTGTGCATGGGGTAGCCAACTGGCGACCACCTCGCAATCACCGTCGACGAACTGCACATGACGCATCGATGGCAACAGCCGTTGCAGCCGGGCGAAACCTTCATTGCGTGCACGTGCGGCCGTGAAGGCAATGCTCATGTCCAGTTCAACCACCTCGACACCAAGCCTTTGCGCCATCTGTACCGAACCGTCGGTGGAGCCCGAGTCGACATAGACGATCTGCTGCGCCGCACCGACCAGCGAAGCCAGGCAGCGCTCGAGTCGCTGGCCCTCATTGCGACCGATGACAACGACCCCAACCCCCGTCGTCACCGCGTTCATGAGCATTGCTCGGCATCGGCGAGCTTGCGCTGCTTGATGGTCGCGGGCACGCCGACTGCCACCGAGTTGTCAGGCACATCGGTCAACACCACGGCATTGGCGCCGATCACCACATTGTTGCCGATGCGGATATTGCCCAGCACCTTGGCGCCGGTACCGATGTCGACGTTGTTGCCCATCACCGGGGCGATCGGCTCCTTCACGTTCTTGAGCCCGACGACTACGCCGTTGCGGATCCGGCAGTCATCGCCGAACTGCGCATAACCACTGATCACGATGCCGCCGAAATGATCGATGACGAAGTTGCGCCCGACCACCACCTCACACGGCAGCTCGATGCCCGTTACGATCTGCACCAGCTTGAACAGCACTTTGTAGATAAAGGACAGCAATTTTCGCAGCAACGCCGGGCGCACGCCGTAGCGCCAGCGCCCGAAGCGATACACCAGCATCACCCAGAAACCCTGGGCGCCCCAATCACCCTCGTATGCTCGCAAGTCCGCACGTATGTTTTCGAACATGGACTGACCTACCGTGTGGGTTGGCTACCGAGTTTGGTTTTACGCAACAGTGCCCAGGTCACACGTGTGTGTTGCCAACAAGCCTTGATGGCGGCCCGACCGCGACCTTTCAACAAAGCCTTGAGCCCCAGGATCAGGTCACACAGGCATACCAGCAGCATGTGCAAGGCCAACCCCGGCAAACCGTGATGCTTGCGGAAGTACAACAGCTCGCTTTCGATTTGCAGGGTCTGCAGCTGTCGGCCGTCCATGTTCAGTTTGTCGACCGACTTGGCACTTTCGCCCCCGATATGCACCACCGACGTATGGGGGTAGTAGACCACCTTCCAGCCCGCCTCCTTGACGCGCCGGCAGTGATCGACTTCCTCGTAGTAGAGGAAATAGCGCGGATCGAACAAGCCGACCTTGTCGATCACTTCACGGCGGATCAGGTAATAGCAGCCGGGTACCCAGTCACACTCGCGCACCGAGGCATGATCCCAGTCCAGGTCGTCGACCAGTTTCACCCAAGGGAAAAAGCGCTCAAGCCCGGCCGTCACGAGGAAGACATTCAGCGGCGTCGGAAAATAACGGCAGGACGGTTGCATCTCGCCGTCCCGACCGACCAGGCGTACACCGAGGATCCCACAATCGGGATGAGTCTCCATGTACTCCAGGGTCTTGGCCAAGGTGTCGTCGGACACAAACGCGTCGGTATTGAGCAGCAACGCGTACTTGCCCTGCAGGTGTTCAACCAGCTGATTATTGGCCCGGCCAAAGCCGACATTGTCTTTATTGGCCAGCAATACGGCCTCGGGACAAATATCGCCCAGGCAATCGAGCGAGTTGTCCGCCGAAGCGTTGTCCACCACCAGGTAGCGTGCGTGGTCGGTACTCTTGGACTGGCGCAGCGCATTGAACATGGGCTGCAACAGACCCGCCGTGTTGTAGTTGACGACGAGCACATCCAGCGGCGCGCTACTCATTGGCTTTCTCGCCAAAGAAATACTGCGCCCTCATGGCCTTGAGCTTGGGCTCGTAGTCCGGGTCGAAGTGAGTGCCGCGCTGGCGGATGAGTTCCATCCACGGATAGGCTTCGCAACGTTCTTCGATTTTCTTGATCAGGTCTTCAACGGTGCAGAGCACCTTCGCCGGGTTCCCCCCCACCACGACACCGGGCGGAACATCCCGGGTGACCACGGCACCGGCGGCGACGATTGAGTTCGGACCGATTTTGCGGCCTGGCATGATGATGGACTGATAACCGATAAAACAGTTGTCGAATATATCGACCGCACCGACGGAGTCGAGCGTTTTACCGGCGCTGAGCTCGAATACGCCAATGAGCCCGTCGTGCCCGAATATCGTGCAGTCGGACAAGCCAACGTTGTTGCCGATGCGCAGCAGCGAAGGGTCGGGGATGTTGGCACCGGGATTGATCCATACGCCTTTGCCGACCGAATGTATGCCCCCCCAGCGCGCCAGGTAGTCCGCCCATTCATAGCCGGTGGGGTGGCAAAATCTCTTGAATAAACCCTTCCCCCGACCCGTTTTATTGACGTAGTAACGTATTGCACGCTTTGCTAGCCCAATCATCCTGTCAGCCTCACAAATTTCAGCGTTGACATCGGTACCAAGACCAGATGCACCATGGTTGTTGTTTTTGTGGCACCCCTAGTTGCTTGCTCTCCCTAAGGCTGTTTCACTCAAGAATACCTGCCTGCCGCAGGGCCCATTTGATGGTTGAGGTAATCCGCCAACCGCAGCGTCAGCTGCAACAGCGGCATGGTTGGATTGCTCGCGCCGGCCGTTGCAAACACACTGCTGCCAGCGACGTACAGGTTATGGGTGCCGAACACTTTGCTGTTCTCATCGACCACCCCGAATTCAGGGGAGCTGGCCATCCGCGTAGTGCCCATGTGATGGGCATGCGGCACGACTTTGAGCGGCAGGGAAACGTCATACACCGCTTCCTCCAACTTGACATAGCCAAGCCCTTCTTCGGCAAAACACTTTGCCACCTCCAGGCCGATGCTTTTTATGGTCTCCCTGTCTTCAGGGGCGAGCTCCCAATGGACGTTGGCCGTTCTCATCCCCAGTTCGTCGTGTTCTTGCGTCAACGAGACGCGACTCTTGCGGTTGGGAAACTGCTCGATCATCGTGCCGAGCTCCCCGTCACCGGGACAGTTGAACTTGGTAATGAACTCGATCTTGTGCGCAATGCCTGCCTTGCACGCCAGGTTCTCGAAAAAACCCTTGACTGCCGCCATGCGTCCATAGGTTTCCACCGCCGACACCAAGGACGCGGTGACATTGCCTTTACCGGAATGATGTTCGATCACAAACGCATCCTTGGTATAGAACTGCCTGGCCTCCCGGCTTTCACCTTCGTTGAGGATGAAGGTACCGAGGGCGATGTTCAGGTGTTCCATGAAGCATCGACCGACCAGGCCATCCTCGGTGATAACGCCGGCAGCGACCAATGACTTGCTGTTGAGCAACTGCCTGGCGTTCTCGATTGCACCGGTGGCCAGGATGAATTGCTTGGCCGAGACACGCTCTTGCTTGCGCTCGTAATCGGACACTACGACCGCGGTGATGCGGCCGGTGTTGCTGTCGAAATCCAGGTCGACGCAATTGCAGTTGATGAAGACGTCCAGGCCCTCGGTCTCCTCGAGTTCCTTGGCATACTTTTGTGCAAATCGGGTCGGCGGACTGAGCAGGAAACGGTCGGCTTCGAATTCGTCGCTGTTGAAGGCCGCGTTGACGGTCTTGAATCCCGAGTCCAGCGGCAAGTCCAGAATGGCCATGGCCGCGGGCAGATTGCGTTCCATCTCGGAAAACGCGATGGGCCAACCGGGCAAGTTTACCGGTGGGGACAGGGTAAAGTCGGAAGGCTCGAAGGGGCGGCAACGACCGGCCCAATGATTGGAGGTGCCACCCAGATAGCGCAGCCGGGTTTCTTCAGCGAAGACATCCAGCCCCGTGGAGGGACACTTGTAGAGGTTTTGCGAATACGCGGCATATTCGCGCCCCCCGCCCTCCAGAAGCACTACACGCCAGCCATTGCCAGCCAAACGCAAGGCCAGCGTAATGCCGGCCGGGCCTGCACCAACGATGCAGAAATCATAGTGATCGCGCAGGTCTTTCTGCGTTTGGTAGTCCTTGATCATATGTGCAGTTACCGGAAATGCGCGGCAGGTAATACCCACCCGTTGATCACGACAAACTCCGATTTCCCTGCAGTAGGCCGAACCCCACCCCCGGTAAATTTCATCGCCAGCCCCCCCAGGCTTAACAGGGCAAATGCCCGAATGAGTCCTCTGCGACTGATGACAGAGGTATTCAACACGCGTTCACTCATCACTCACGACTCCACTGGATCGAGATTTGCATCCGAGATTCAAAGGGTGCTTCAACGTCAAGAAAAACCGGTCAGGCGCTTAAATCGAACAGCCACTTGAAAACGACCAGCACCAGCTCCCCGCACAACGCCCCTACCACCAGCATAGGCAACACAATCAGCTCGCGCTTGATATCAAGAATACCCACGCGACGATTGACATACACAACCAACACCAAGGTCGGCAACGTATGCAGCGCGACGCCCCAGATCGCCCAATCGACCCCACCGAAAGCCAGTAACAGCGGGACCAGCACCCATAACGACACCACACGGATGATGTTGTCGATGGCCTGGTACTTGGTAAGTCCCAGGGCGATCCAGATTTGATTGGCCACGATGTAGCGCATCACGAAAAACGACGTCGAGAGCACGGCCATCATGTGGCCAGCCTGGGCGTAACGGTCGTCGTACAACACTTTGATGATGAGCGGACTGGTGACCCAGAGGAACCCGCAAAGAAACAGCAACGCAACGTCGACCATCATCTTGAAGCGGTAATACAACCTGCGCAGGCGCTCAAAGTCATTGGTTCTGGCGGCTTCGCCGAAGGCTGGCAGGGCCACGGCCCCGACCACTTTCAACACGCCGGTCTGCAAAGCGCCAAGAATCAGTACGGCAATCGAATACACACCCATTTCGAAGACTGTCATGCTGCCGCCGAAAATGATCCGGTCACCCTGCATGGACAGTACGCCCACGGCCGAAGACAACAGGATCCAGCGACCGAAGACCATCAGCTCGTGGAGTGCGGCGCGTTCCCAGCGCAGGCTGTTGGAGGGCCCTTCGAACCAGAAATGCCCAAGCAACGTGCTGACCAGGGCCGTGACCAGGCCGGCCGCCACCAGCGACCAGATGGAATGGGTGAAGTAACCGATGACCAGCATCACCAGCAGGCCGACGACCTGGGAGACGAACTCGGCGATCACCACTTTCTTTTGCTGGAAGGCGCGAACGGCCAGGTCGACTTTGGTCGACTGGAACCCATAGATGATCGCGGTAACACCGGTCCAGGCCAACACCATCGGCAGCTCGGGCGCAGCGTAGGTGGAGTTGTGCGACCAGAAATCGATGACTTGCGAATACCAGGCAGCGGCTGCCAGCAACAGCGTAAAGGCGAACAGTATGAAGCCGCGCACGATCTGCACGGTCCAGAGGGTATTGAGGAAGTGCGGGTCGTCTCCACGGGGACTCTGCAAGATGTTCTGGCGCAACCCCACATCGGAGAGCAGGTGCAGAACGAACAAGACGGTGGTGGCGATGGCGATGATACCGAACATTTCCGGCATCAGCAGGCGGGTCATCACCAGGTTGCCGCCCAGGCGTATCGCTTGCGAAGTGACCAGTGCCCCCAGGTTCCATGCCCCAGCAGATATCGCTCGACGACGAAGGCTGAACGTTGGCGATATGTTAACTGAAGGCATAACATCAATCCCCGTATTGAACGACTCGAAAGGTACTATAGTCGCTATTAGGCAAACCACTAGCCATTAGCCATCGCTCTCTCATCAAATAAATCGGTAGCCCATGCCTGAGCACTTTCGCGCGTTAGTCGTCATCCTGGTCCTTGCCGGTATCGTCTTCGCTTTTGCACGGCGACCGGCGGCAGATTTGATCCCCATGAGTGATTTCACCCGTCGGCGCAACCTTTGGTTTGGATTGACGCTGGTGGCCTTTTTTTCCTACAGCTTCTGGGTATACGCCGGCGTTGCCGCAATCATTCTGATAGCCACGCGACAGCGGGAGCGCAATCCCCTGGCGTTGTTCTTCATGCTGTTGTTTCTCATTCCACCCGCCAATGCGCAGGTCCCCGGCTTCGGCCTGGTCAACTATCTGTTTGACCTGAACCATGTACGCCTATTGTCACTGTGTGTGCTACTCCCGGCTTTTCTGGCCTTGCGCGGGAAGCCGGATACGTTGCCCTTCGGGCGTATCTGGCCGGACAAGCTGCTGCTTGCCTTTCTCCTCCTGACCGCTGCGCTTTCGCTACGCCAGACCACGCCCACGGATACATTGCGTCAATCGCTCAATCTGTTCGTCGATGTTTTTTTGCCTTACTACGTTGCCAGCCGGGCGCTGAAGAATGTCAGCGACTTCAAGGATGCGCTGTTGGCCTTTCTACTTGCCGCCATGCTGCTGTCGATAATCGGTCTTTTCGAATTTACCCGCCGATGGCTGCTGTATAACGCGCTGACGGATGCCATGGGCGTGCAATGGGAAATTTCCACTTATCTGAGCCGTGGCGGCTCGCTGCGCGCCAGCGTGACCACTGGCCAGGCTATTGCGCTGGGTTATGTGATCGCCGTGGCCATCGGTTTCTATCTGTTCCTGCAGGAGGGCGTTCACAGCAAAATGCAGCGACGCCTTGGCGCCCTGCTGCTCGCCGGCGGATTGTTTGCGCCCCTGTCGCGCGGCCCGTGGATCGGTGCCGCCGTCATGATCGTCATGTTCATCGGCACCGGCCGATATGCGGTCAGGCGCCTGATGCTCCTCGGGTTCGCCGCCGTGCTCGCCCTGCCGCTGCTGGCCATCGTGCCCGGCGGACAAAAAATCATTGACCTGCTGCCCTTCATCGGCTCGGTGGAAGCCGAGAACATCACCTACCGCCAGCGCTTGATCGATAACTCGCTGATCGTGATCCAGCGCAATTTGTGGCTGGGTTCCTTCGATTACCGCAGCACCCCCGAAATGCAGTCAATGATCCAGGGCCAGGGCATCATCGACATCGTCAACACCTATATCGCCGTCGCCCTGCAAATGGGCGTTATCGGGCTGACGCTGTTCGTGGGCTTTTTCGCCACGATTGCGCTTGGCATTCGCAAGGCGATGCGTTCCTTTCCCAAGCAGGACGATGAGTCACGAAGGCTCGGACGCGCCTTGCTGGCGACACTGGCGGGAATACTGGTGACCATCATCACCGTCAGCAGCATTACAGTCATCCCCGTGGTGTATTGGTCGGTGGCCGGGCTGGGCGTGTCCTATGCTCAGATGGCCCGCAGGCTCAAGCGCGCAGAGACAGCAAGCAGCAAGAGTACCCTCCTACAGACTTGGTAACGCTCATGACGTGTTTTTTTTACCGCATGCCTCTGCTGTCATTCTTTCTCCTGTTTGTTGTCATTTGGCCATTGAGTACCCGGGCGGCGGAGTGGGTCGCCAGCGTGGATGAACGCAGCGGCCTGCCCCAGGTCACGCGTGGTGGCAGCCCTGCCATGGCCTCTCAATTCGTCTTTTGGGGTGGCAACTGGGACTGGGCGGATTTCACCCCCTCGCTCAAGGTGATCTCGCCCTTTGTCTACGCCATGGAGGGCAAGAGCCAGAAACTCGATTTCGATGCGACCGGGCAGATTCGCAAGCAAGACGAGCAGACGTTGAGCATCAACCTTGTGCTGGATGCCCGCAGCCTCAAGACGAACGTGATGGGCGGGGGTATCGTCTTCAACTTCGACCCGGCCCTTGCCGAAGCAATGGGTGAGCCGGTGTTGCTGCCTGGCAACCGCGGCTGGACCTGGGGCAATGCCCAGGGGCGGCGCATCGAGATGCGCTTCGAACCCGCGCTGGCGAGGGTGTATTTTGAACCGGGTGATCGTTCCCAGATACGCGCTTTCCTTTACAAGGACCGGATCCAGCCCGGTCGAGAACACTTCACGGCCACGTTCAGCGTGGCTGGCGACGTGGCGCTGGGGCCGACCGCCGCAGAACGCTTTGGCGTAACGGACCCGAAAAGCTGGCCGAGCGACCGACTGGACTGGAAAACCGCACCGGTCGACCTGTCCTTTCTCAATGCCCCGGAAAAACCTGCAGGCAAGCGTGGATTCGTCAAGGCTGTCGGCGAGCAACTGCTGTTTGCCGACAACACTCCGGCACGCTTCTGGGGCACCAACCTGTCGGCCTATACGTTATTTCAAACACCCGACGATGCGATCAAGCTGCAGGCCAAGCGTCTCTCCGCCCTGGGTTTCAATCTGGTGCGACTGCACCACCATGATTCGTGGTGGGTCCTCCCCAACATCTTCGGTGACGGCAGGAAAGTGCATGATACCCAGCGCCTGAGCGAAGAATCCCTGAAGAAGCTCGACTTGTGGATCAAGTGCCTCAAGGATGAGGGCATCTATGTATGGCTCGACATGCACGTTCAACGCGCCCTCTGGGCGAACGACAACATCTTTGCCTTCGATGAATTGCCGAAGAACGAGTATGGCATCGCCGACCTCAAGGGCTACGCCTACGTAAACGAGACGATCCAGCGGGCCATGAAACGCTTTGCCAAGGATTATCTGAGCCACGTGAACAGCTTCACGGGCCTGGCCTACAAGGACGACCCGGCGGTTGCCGCCGTTCTGATCACCAACGAAAACGACATCACCCAACACTTTGGCAACGCCCTGTTGCCCGACAAGTCCGTGCCCAAGCACAACGAGCTGTACATGAAGGCTGCCAAGGCCTTCGCCAAACAGCACGACCTGCCTGAAGACCAGACCTGGCGATCCTGGGAGCCTGGCCCGGCCAAGCTGTTCCTCAACGACCTGGAACGGCGCTTCAACGTAGACATGATCGAGTCGTTGCGCGAGACCGGCGTGAAAGTGCCGATTGCCACGACCAGCAGTTGGGGCGGCAATGGTCTGAGCGCCCTGCCCGCCCTGACTGCCGGGGATGTAGTCGACGTGCATATCTACGGTGGCCCGGGGACCCTTGAGAAAAACCCGCTGACCAGCGCCAGCCTGGTGGACTGGATTGGTGCCGGCCAAGTCGTCGGCAAACCCCTGACCGTCACCGAATGGAACAACGAACCCTTCCCGATAGCCGACCGCCACTCGCTACCTCTGTACATGGCCGGCACGGCCAGCCATCAGGGCTGGGATGCGCTGATGCAATATGCCTACAGCCAGGAAAAACTCACCGAGCAATCGCAATCAGCCGGCAACTGGCACGCCTACAACGATCCGGCCATGCTGGCCACCCTGCCCGCCGCTGCCCTGCTTTATCGCCGCGGCGACGTTCACGAAGCCAAGACCACCTATGTCTTCGCGCCGACGCCAGAGACCCTGTTCAACCAACGTATTACACCCGACAGCTCGGCCCTGCTGCGCACCGCCATGGAGAAAGGCAAGCTGCAAATCGCCATGCCACAGACACCGCAACTGCCCTGGTTGCAACCGGGCATCATCGCCAGGAATGCACAAGTGTTCCACGACCCGGCACAGTCTCTATTGGACGCCACGGCCAGCGAATCCACCACGGACACCGGTGAACTCAAGCGCAACTGGAAACAAGGCCTCTACACCATCGATACGCCTCGCACCCAGGCGGCCACCGGCTGGATCGGCGGCAAGTCGATCCAGCTGGGCAATATCCAGGTGCAACTCAAGACTGCCTACGCCAGCGTCGTGGTGCAAAGCCTGGACGGCGTGCCCGTCGGCAAGTCCGCAGACCTGCTGATTTCCCTGGGCAGCCGGGCTATCCCCAAGGACAACGACGAGACGCCTTTCCATGTCGAGCCTCTGGAGGGCACGCTGTCCATCCAGGCCCCACCGGGCTTGACGCTGTTCACCCAGGGCGGCCCCCTTGGGCAACTGGGGAAACTGCCTGCCACCTACCTGGATGGCCGCTACACCATCAAATTTGACGGCCTGCAGGCGTCCAATTGGTTATTCCTGAAAAAAGCATCGCAAGCGAGTGAACCTCTGAAGTGACGGCAAAGACCTTTTAAAGGACGGGTCAGCCGCCTTGCGCTGACACCGCATCGATATCAAGGAGAGCGGCATGAAATTCCTGGTGATTGGCGGCGCAGGCTACATCGGTTCACACATGGTCAAGCAGTTGCTTGGCGCGGGGCACGAACTGGTGGTGGCGGACAACTTTTCCACGGGCTATCGCAGCGCGTTGCTGGGCGGAACACTGGTCGAGCTCGACATCGCCGACGCCCAGGCGCTGGATGCCTTGTTCGCCAGCCACCACTTCGATGCCGTGTTCCACTTCGCCTCTTTCATACAGGTGGGCGAATCCGTCACCGAACCGGCCAAGTATTACCAGAACAACCTGGCGGCCACCCTGACACTGCTCAAGGCCATGGTTCGCGCCGGGGTCAAACGCTTCATTTTCTCCTCGACCGCCGCCGTTTATGGCGACCCGCAATACGTGCCCATCGATGAGGCGCACCCCAAGGCTGCGATCAACCCCTATGGTCGCACCAAGTGGATGGTGGAGCAGATGCTGGAAGATTTCGACCGCGCCTATGGGCTCAAATCGGTCTGCCTGCGCTACTTCAACGCCGCCGGCGCGGACCCTGACGGGCAACTGGGGGAACGCCATGAACCGGAAACCCACCTGCTGCCGCTGATCCTGCAGGCCGCTTCCGGACGGCGCAAAACCATCACTGTCTATGGCTTTGACTACGACACGCCGGACGGCACCTGTATCCGCGACTACGTCCACGTTTGTGACCTGGTTGCCGCGCACGCCCTGGCCGTGGACTATTTATTGGCGGGGGGTAGCAGCACGGCGTTCAACCTGGGCAATGGCCAGGGCTTCTCGGTGCAACAAGTGATCGACACCGCGCGCCGCGTAACCGGCCGGGACATCTACATCAGCGAAGCCTCACGCCGCGCTGGCGACCCGCCACGGTTGGTGGCGGATGCGTCCAGGGCTAACACACTGCTGGCTTGGCGACCGCAATACGCCAGGTTGGAACAGATCGTGGCGCATGCCTGGGAGTGGGAGAGGAAGTATCCCTGGCATTGAAGACGGGCATATTTAGTCAACAGAGTCCGGGTAGGCTGGGAGGCGCCTTCACTGGCAAGCCAGCTCCCACAGTGGATCGAGTACATTCGCGAGCGATTGGTTGGCTGTAAAGCCGCCTTCGCGAGCAGGCTCGCTCCCACAGAGGGTAGGTGTACATCTGCAGGGAACAGGTTGGCTGCAAGGCCGCCTTCGCCGGCAAGCCTGGCTCCTACAAGACTCTTACCCCAGTGAGGTATGGACCCCAAGTATGTTCCCCAATCACCCAAACAAAAATGCCCGGCAAAAGCCGGGCATCAAAGACAAACACCAGGGCTCAAAATTCAGTCGGTATAACTCAACTCAGAAGCCCTGCCCTCCTGGGTCCGTCCACGCGTAGCCAGGCAGTAGTAGAGCGGACACGTCACCACCAACCCCACCAGCCAGGACAAATCGGCACCCTCGACCAGATTGGCATAAGGCCCCACATACAACGACGTGTTGGCAAACGGCAACTGCACAATGATCCCGATGAAATACGCCACGATCGCATGCAGATTGAAGCGCCCATACATCCCGCCATCCGCACGGAAAATCGAGGCAATGTCATACCGCCCACGCTTGATCACATAGAAGTCGATCAGGTTGATCGAAGCCCATGGCACCAGCACCAGCAGCAATGCCAGGATCAGCCCGATGAACTGCGAGATGAAATCCGCCGAAGCGCCCAATGCCACCACACAGCAACCCGCCAGCACCCCGCTCGACAAGACCACGCGCACCTTGATGCTCGGCGTCCACTGACTGGCGAACGTCTGGATCGAGGTGATGATCGACAGCACCGCGCCATACAGATTCAAGGCGTTGTGGCTGATGATATTGAGCAGGAACAGTACCATCAGGATCGGTCCCAGCCAGCCGGTGGATTGCTTCACCGCGGCCATCGCTTCAGTACCTTCCGGCGTCGCCAACACAGCCACCGCACCGAAGGTGAAGGACAGGATCGTGCCCAGGGTTGCCCCCAGGTAGGTGGCCCAGAACGGCTTGGCAATGCCGATATCCGCCGGCAGGTAACGCGAATAGTCAGACACGTAGGGCGAAAAGCTTATCTGCCAGATGATCCCCAGGGACACGGTGGCCAGCCAGCCGGACAGGTTAAAACCACCCCGGGTGAAAAAGTCCGCCGGCAGGTCATGGGCAAAGATGTAGAGGAACCCGGCGAGCAAGGCGCTGCCCATGACCCAAGTGCCGATGCGGTTGAGCGAATGGATGAAGCGGTAACCGATCACGCCGATCGCCGTGGCGCTGAGCGCTCCGATCAGGATGCTCGCCGGCACCGGTACCGAGGGCGCGATGCCGACAATCGACTTGCCCGCCAGGACGATGTTGGAGATGAAGAAGCCGACGTAGATCAGTGCGGCGAAGAACACGATCAGCAACGCGCCATAGCGGCCGAACTGGCCACGGCTCTGGACCATTTGTGGAATACCCATGCGCGGCCCCTGCGCCGAGGCCAGGGCAATCACCAGCCCGCCCACCATGTGCCCGAGGGCAATCGCCAGCAGCCCCCAAAACAGGTCGAGATGGAACACCTGGACCACCATGGCACCGGTGACGATGGGCAGCGGCGCGATGTTGGTGCTGAACCACAGGGTGAAGAGATCGCGGGCCTTCCCATGGCGCTCTGCGAGTGGAACGTAATCGACCGTGTGATTTTCGATCAACGGGTCTTGCCGGGACATCTGGGACATATGCATGAACTCGAGTTTGTCTGTTCTTATCTTTGTATGAAGCCAAACCGGGGGGACTCTCTGGCCGCCCCTCAGATGCGCACCATATTATGGTATTCCAACATTTGCACAAGACTGATTCGGTCTTTAAGCGCCCATCTGATCCGGTATTCTCCGGCAGATCTGCACCGGTTGCCTGGCTGAAAGCCCCGCAAACACTGACTTCAATACCACAGGCATACGTTTATCGGACGACCAAAAAAGCCCTTGCAAACGATGTATTACGGTATACCATCAGACCTACAAACTCATAAAAACCACGTTCCACTCCCGAGGACAGTCCAATGATCGATGCCGCCATCTACAAACAAGTCATGGGCTCGTTCCCGTCCGGCGTCTGCGTGATCACCACCCTTGACGACGACGGGCAGATCGTCGGCCTGACCGCCAGCGCCTTCAGCTCGCTGTCGATGGACCCGGCCCTGGTGCTGTTCTGCCCTAACTACAGCTCAGACTCGTACCCGGTCCTGATCAGGAACAAACGCTTCGCCATTCATGTGCTGTCCGGCGGCCAGCAGAGTGAAGCCTATGCCTTCGCACGCAAGGGCAAGGACAAGGCGCAAGGCATCGAGTGGACGTTGAGTGAGCTCGGCAACCCGATCCTGGCCAACGCCACGGCGGTTATCGAATGCGAACTGTGGCGCGAGTATGAAGGGGGCGACCACGCGATCATGGTCGGCGCGGTGAAGAACCTGATCGTGCCCCAACACAATGCGGGGCCACTGGTGTATTGCCACGGCAAGATGGGCGCCCTGCCCGTTCTGGCCTGACACAGCAAAAGATCGCAGCCTTCGGCCGCTCCTACAGGGAGTATGTGAGCTTTTGTAGGAGCTGCCGAAGGCTGCGATCTTTTGATCTGATAGATTTTGCAGCATGGCCGTATTATGGTATACCAATAATCAACAGCCCCGCAGTCGACGGGTCGACCACAAGAGATTCGAGGTAGCGTCATGAAATTTTCCCTGTTCGTACACATGGAACGTTGGGACGAAAGCGTCAGCCATCGCCAGTTGTTCGAAGACCTGACCGAACTGACGCTGATGGCCGAAGCCGGTGGTTTCAGCACCGTATGGATCGGTGAACACCACGCCATGGAATACACCATTTCGCCAAGCCCGATGCCACTGCTGGCGTACCTGGCTGGCAAGACCACCACCATTCATCTTGGCGCCGGCACCATCATCGCGCCGTTCTGGCACCCCATCCGGGTCGCCGGCGAATGCGCACTGCTCGATGTCATCAGCAACGGTCGCATGGAAGTGGGCCTGGCCCGTGGCGCTTACCAGGTTGAATTCGACCGCATGGCCGGCGGCATGCCAGCCTCCTCTGGTGGCCAGGCATTGCGCGAGATGGTCCCGGTGGTTCGAGCCCTGTGGCAAGGCGACTACGCCCATGACGGCGACATCTGGAAATTCCCGACCTCCACCAGCGTGCCCAAGCCGATCCAGAAGCCGAACCCGCCGATGTGGATCGCCGCCCGTGACCCGGACTCGCACAACTTCGCCGTCGCCAACGGCTGCAACGTGATGGTCACGCCGCTGATGAAAGGCGACGAAGAAGTCCTCGACCTGAAGAACAAATTCCAGACCGCCCTGGACAACAACCCGGACGTGCCGCGCCCACAATTGATGGTGTTGCGTCATACCCACGTGCATTCGGTCGACAATCCCGAAGGCTGGAAGGTCGGGGCCAAGGCGATCGCCAAGTTCTACCGCACTTTCGATGCCTGGTTCGGCAACAAGGAAACCCCGGTCAACGGCTTCCTGGCACCGAGTCCGGAAGAGAAATTCGCCGGCCGTCCAGAGTTCGAACTGGAGAGCTTGCACAAGACCGCGATGATCGGCACCCCGGAAGAAATCATCCCGCGCATCAAGTACTACCAGGAGCTTGGCGTCGACGAGTTCAGCTTCTGGTGCGACAACAGCCTGCCGCATGCCGAGAAGAAGAAATCCCTGGAGCTGTTTATCAAGCACGTAGTGCCAGCGTTCCGCTGAGCCCACCCCTCTGTGGGAGCGAGCCTGCTCGCGAAGCGATCTGACAGTCGACATTGATGTTGGATGTGAAACCCTCTTCGCGAGCAGGCTCGCTCTCACAAGGTTTGTTGAATGATGTCCAGGTTCGATTTCCATGCTCAATAATGGTCATCTCCGGTCACTCCCCCTTCCCTCCGGCGCCGCGCAGGCTTACCTGCGCGGCGAATGGACCGCTTCGCATATCCATTTGAAGCGCCTGCCCGCCAGTGTTTCCGCCAAGCAGAACGGCTTCTGGCAACCCGTTTACTGAGCCTGCCCAAATAGAACGTCACGCACGCCATACCGCTTCATTGCGCGGTATGCACCGTGCATTGTGCTTCGGCTCATGATCAGGTTTGCCCCATGAACAATAACAACGCTCTGTTGATCATCGACATGCAACAGGAGGACGGTTTCGTCCTCGAACACTTCGACAAGGTGGTGGCCAACACGGCCGACCTTCTCGATACCGCTCGCCAGCAGAAGGTCCCGATCCTCTACACCCGCCACATCAATCAAGCCGATGGCAACGACCTGCCACGCGGCGAGCCCCGTGCGTGCGATGGTGGTCCGAGCGGCTACCGCGCCGGCACCCGCCAGGTAGAGATCATCGAACGCCTGGCACCGCGGCCTGATGAGGCCATTATCGACAAAGGCCGCTACAGCGCCTTCCACCGTACCGATCTGGATGCCCGGCTCAAGGCGCTGGACGTCGACACCCTGATCATCAGCGGCGTGCTCACCGATGTCTGCGTGCTGACCACGGTGTTCGATGCGTTCGCCCTGGGTTATCACACTCGCCTGGTCAGCGACGCCTGCACCACGACCACCCTGGCCGGGCACTACTCGGCCCTGTTGATCATGGCCAACTGGGTCTACTCCCTGGAAATCCTCACCAGCAGTGAATGCCGGCGCGCCCTGCAAAACCTCGACTACTTGAGCCTCAATCCCGAGCACCCGGACCTGTTCGCGCACCAGCCCCATGAACTGCCAGGCACCATCGCCCGGCTGCAAACCCACCTCGTGCGGACTCAGGAGTAATCGCCATGCAAGTCGAAAAAAGAAGCATCGATTTCATTCCCGAAGCCGAACGCCATGGCCGGCCAGGGTCGCTGTTCTTCATCTGGTTCGGCGCCAACATGAACATAACCACCATCGCCTCCGGGGTGCTGCCGGTGGTGATGGGGCTCAACCTGTTCTGGAGCGCCCTGGCAATTGTCGTCGGCTCGCTGCTGGGGGCGATTTTCATGGCCTCCCATTCCGCCCAGGGGCCCAAGCTGGGCATCCCGCAGATGATCCAGAGCCGTGCGCAGTTCGGTGTACTCGGGGCGGTGCTGCCGCTGCTGTTCGTGATGCTGATCTATCTGGGGTTCTTCGTCAGCAACACACTGCTCGCGGCGCAGGCGCTGGAGTCGGTCAGCCCGTTGCCGGCAAGCGGCAACATCTACCTGATCGGCGCCTTGTGTTTCGTGGTTGCGCTGTATGGCTATCGATTGATTCACCGCTTGCAGAAGCTGCTGTCGATCCTCTCGCTGCTGGTGTTCGCCGCGGCCACGTTGCTCGCCTTGCAACTGACGATCCCGGCCGAACAATGGCTGCCGACGGGCTTCTCGCTGTCGAAGTTCCTGGTGGCGGTGAGCATTGCCGTGACCTGGCAGCTGTCCTACGCGCCCTACGTCGCCGACTATTCTCGCTACCTGCCAAGCCGCGCGAGCGCCGCACAGGTGTTCTGGTACAGCTACGCCGGCACGGTCAGCGGCGGTGCCTGGATGATGATTCTCGGGGCGATCCTGAGCGTCGGGATCGGCGACTTCTCCAGTAATGTCGGGGGCCATGTTGCGGGGCTGTTTGGCAGCGGCGCGATCCTGCTCTTCGCCTTCATCGTCTATGGCCAGGTGTCGATCAACGTGTTCAACCTGTACGGGGCGTTCATGTCGACCATCACGGTGATCGAACCCTTCGCGCGCTTGAAGGTGACGCCACGGGTACGCGGCCTGTTCATGCTGGTGATCAGCGTCGTAGCGACCGGACTGTGCACCATCAGTCAGGACGACTTCATCACCTTCTTCCTCAACTTCATTTTCTTCATGAGCTACTTCCTGATTCCCTGGACGGCGATCAATCTGGTGGACTTCTATTGCCTGCGCAAGGGTGAATACCGGATCGATGACATCTTCGACCTCAACGGGATTTATGGACGGGTCAACTGGATCGCCTGCGGCAGTTTCGTCCTGGCGATTGCCTTGGAGATTCCGTTCATGAATACCACGCTTTACGTCGGTCCGGTCGCCACGGCCCTCGATGGTGTCGACCTGGCCTGGCTGGTGGGCTTGCTGGTGCCGGCCTTGAGTTATTACTGGCTGATGAAACTCGGCAAGCGGGCCGAGCGAGTCGGCGAACTGTCCTGATCCCTCCCTGAAGACCACGACGCCGGGTGCCATGCCCGGCGTCGTGCCCTGGCCCCAGTCGTTGATTAAGCACACTGAATCCTGCGGAGTACGGGTGGTGTATGGCTGCCATCAACTGGTAGCCTGAGCATTCTTGCCTGCGCGTCCCTGATCAATCAGCGGGGCGCGAGGACGCCTTGAAGACCGCTACACCTTCACTCAATCCAGACAACGGTGACCTACCTTGACCAGCACCAACCCCGCACTGGCCCGCGATATCGACGGCAAAGCAATCTCTGCCAAGGTTCTCGACGAGGTTCGAGAAGAGGTTCAGGTCCTGGCCCGCCAACAGATCTTCCCCGCCCTGGCTGTACTGCTTGTCGGTGAAGACCCGGCCAGCGAGGTGTATGTGCGCAACAAGCTGCTGCGGGCCAAGGAAGTCGGCATCCGCTCGCTGGAATACCGCCTGCCGGAAAACGCCAGCCAGAACGACGTGCTGCAACTGATCGCGCAGTTGAACGCCGACGTCACGGTGAACGGCATCCTGGTGCAATTACCCCTGCCGGCCCACATCGATGAAGCGGCGGTGATTCATGCCATTGACCCGATCAAGGACGTGGATGGTTTTCATCGGGAAAACGTCGGTGGACTGGTTCAAGGGATCGAAGTACTGACGCCCTGCACACCCAGCGGCTGCATGCGGCTGCTGCAGGAAACCTGCGGTGACTTGAGTGGCCTGCATGCAGTCGTCATCGGCCGTTCGAACATTGTCGGCAAACCCATGGCGACGCTGTTGTTGCAGGCCGATTGCTCGGTCAGCGTGGTGCACTCGCGCAGCGTCGACGCGCCGACATTGTGCCGGATGGCGGACATCGTGGTGGTCGCGGTGGGACGCCCACAGATGATTGACGCCAGCTGGCTCAAGCCCGGGGCGGTGGTGATTGATGTGGGGATTAATCGCATCACCACCGCATCGGGCACTCGACTGGTCGGCGATGTCGACTACGCCAGTGCACGCACTGTCGCCAGCGCAATCACGCCGGTGCCCGGTGGCGTCGGGCCGATGACCATTGCTTATCTGCTGAAGAACACCCTGGTTGCCAGCCAGTTGCAGCGTGGGGTCCGGACTCGACAACTCGAACCGGTTCTGCGTCCACTGCTGTAGGAGCGAGCATGCTCGCGATGGTCGTTAACGATAACGCGTGCTTACTGGCTGAACACGGCGTTCTTTAGACCATCGCGAGCGGGCTCGCTCCTACAGGTAGATCACTGTCGATCAGTGGTTGTAGGCGCGCTCATTGTGCTCGCCCAGATCCAGGCCCAACTCCTCCACCGACTCATCGGCTCGCAGCCCAACCACGACATTCACCACTTTAAGAATGATCCAGCTGACGACGAAGCAATACACCGTTGTCAGCGCTACACCCTTGATCTGCGCCAGCACCTGCCCGCCCATGCTCACCCCTTCCACCAGCCCGCCCAGCGACGGCACGCAAAACACACCGGTCAACACTGCGCCAATCATCCCGCCGATGCCGTGAAGGCCGAACACGTCGAGGCTGTCGTCGTAACCGAAGCGGCGCTTGAGCACGGTGACGCTCAAGTAGCAGAACACCCCGCATAACAAACCGATGGCCAGGGCACCGCCCACGCCCACATAGGCACACGCCGGCGTAATCCCCACCAGACCGGCCAGGGCACCACTGGCCAGGCCCAGTGCACTCGGCTTGCCGACCTTGAACCACTCGGTGAACATCCAGCCAAGAATCCCGGCGCACGCTCCCAGCTGGGTGTTGAGCATGACGATGCCGGACGTGCCACTGAGGCCGCCACCGGAACCGATATTGAAGCCAAACCAGCCGACCCAGAGCATCGCTGCACCGGCCATGGTCAGGCTCAGGTTGTGCGCCGGCATCGGGGTATTTTCATAGCCCTTGCGCTTGCCCAGGATCAGGCAGGCGGCCAGCGCGGCGACGCCGGCATTGATGTGCACCGCGGTGCCACCGGCAAAATCGAGGACTCCCCAGTTATGCATCAAGGCCCCCGCACCACCCCAGACCATGTGCGCCACCGGGGCGTACACCAGGGTGAACCACAGTGCCATGAACAGCAACGCCGCCGAGAATTTCATGCGTTCGGCGAAGGCACCGGCGATCAGCGCCGGGGTGATGATGGCAAAGGTCATCTGGAAGGTCACGAACACCCCTTCCGGAATCTCGCCGACCAGGCTTTGCGGAGTCATGCCGGCCAGGAAAGCCCGGCTCATGCCGCCGACAAAACTGTTGAAGGACACCTCGCCCTCGACCATGCCCGTGGTGTCGACCACCATGCTGTAGCCGTAGATCACCCACAGGACGCCCACCACCCCGGCGATGCCGAAACACTGGGTGAACAACGACAACATGTTTTTCGCCCGCACCAGGCCGCCATAGAACAGGGCGAGACCGGGCAGGCACATGAACAGCACCAATACCGTGGCGGTCACCATCCAGGCGGTGCTGCCGGTGTTCAATGCTGGTGCATCGGCAGCCTGCGCCAAGGGCACCAGCGCACCACTCGCCAATAAGCCAACAAGGGATTTGCCGAGAAGACGATTGACCATGTTCAAAGCTCCTGCAATGGAAATGGGAAGTGTCGGCAGCGAGCAAGTGTTGGCGCGTGAGCCTCTTGGCGGGCCCCCTAATGTGATCGATCCCACGCAGAGCGTGGGATCGATCCAAACCCACCTCAGAAACCGGAACCCGGGATCCAGCGGGTTCCCGCCAGCGGTACCCGCGCCATGGCCGCCGATTCCACCGTCAATGCCACCAGATCCTCCGGATCAAGGTTATGCAAGTGCGACTTGCCGCATGCGCGGGCCATGGTCTGGGCTTCCAGCACCAGCACTCGCAGGTAATTGGCCAGGCGGCGACCGCCTTCCACCGGGTCCAGGCGCTTGGACAGTTCCGGGTCCTGGGTGGTGATCCCTGCCGGGTCACGGCCGTTCTGCCAGTCGTCATAAAAGCCTGCGGCTGAACCAATCTTGTGCAGCTCTTCATCCAGGCGCGGGTGGTTGTCGCCCAGCGCAATCAGGGCCGCCGTGCCAATGGCCACCGCGTCCGCGCCCAGCGCCATGGCCTTGGCCACGTCAGCACCGTTGCGAATCCCTCCCGAGACGATCAGTTGAACCTTGCGATGCATACCCATCTCTTGCAAAGCCTGTACCGCTTGCGGGATGGCCGGCAAAATCGGAATCCCCACGTGTTCGATGAACACTTCCTGGGTCGCCGCCGTACCGCCCTGCATGCCGTCGAGCACGATCACGTCGGCCCCGGCCTTCACCGCCAGCTTGACGTCGTAGTACGGGCGACTGGCACCGATCTTGACGTAGATTGGCTTCTCCCAATCGGTGATTTCGCGGATCTCGGCGATCTTGATCGCCAGGTCATCCGGGCCGGTCCAGTCCGGATGACGGCAGGCGCTGCGCTGGTCGACGCCGATCGGCAAGGTGCGCATGCCTGCCACCCGCTCGGTGACTTTCATGCCCAGCAACATGCCGCCGCCACCGGGTTTGGCGCCCTGCCCCAGGACGATTTCGATGGCGTCCGCCTTGCGCAGGTCATCCGGGTTCATGCCGTAGCGCGATGGCAGGTACTGGTAGACCAGATGCTGCGACTGCCCACGCTCCTCCGGGGTCATGCCACCATCACCGGTGGTGGTGCTGGTACCAGCGATGGTCGCACCACGGCCCAGGGCTTCCTTGGCATTGGCCGACAGTGCACCGAAGCTCATGCCGGCGATGGTCACCGGGATCTTCAGGTGGATCGGTTTCCTGGCGAAGCGGTTGCCGAGGATCACATCGGTGCCGCACTTTTCCCGATAGCCTTCCAGCGGGTAGCGCGACACGCTGGCGCCGAGCAGGAGCAAGTCATCGAAGTGCGGGACCTTGCGCTTGGTACCACCGCCGCGAATGTCATAGATGCCGGTTTCGGCGGCGCGCTGGATTTCCTGGATGGTCAGGCGGTCGAAAGTCGCGGACTCGCGCAGCACTGGAGGGGTTTTCTCATTCATATCTGTTCTCCTCGCGTGGATCAGTACGCGGACGCGTTATCGACTTTGAAGTTGTACAACTGACGGGCCGAGCCATAGCGCTTGAAGTCGGCGGCCTTGTGCTCGAAACCGGCGCGCTTGAGCAGCACTTGCAGTTCTTCCAAGTGTTCGGCACGCATCTCTTTCTCGATGCAGTCCGACCCCAGCGACGCGACCCTGCCCTTCACGTAAATGTGCGTTTCATACAGCGAATCGCCCAGCGCATCACCGGCATCGCCGCAGACGACCAAACGCCCGGCCTGTCCCATGAAGCAGCTCATGTGGCCAATGCTGCCGCCGACCACGATGTCGATGCCTTTCATGGAAATCCCGCAGCGGGCCCCGGCATCGCCTTCGATTACCAGCAACCCGCCGTGGGCGGTGGCGCCGGCGGCCTGGGACGCGCTGCCCTTGATCCGCACCACGCCTGACATCATGTTTTCCGCGACACCCACACCGGCGTTGCCGTGCACGGTGATGCTCGCTTGCTGGTTCATGCCCGCGCAGTAATAACCGGCGTGCCCCTGGATATCGATGGACACGGCCTGGTTCACCCCGACGGCGAGGTTGTGCTTGCCGTTGGCATGGGTCACCACCCACTCACGGTCTTCTACGTTGTGCACCTGGTCATGCAACGCCTGATTGAGTTCGCGCACGCTGGCAATGGAAAGATCGATGGTTTTCATGTGTGCGCTCCTTAAGCTGACTCGCGTTCCCAGATGTACAAGGTGGCCGGTGCCGGCTCCCAGATCCTGGCGTTCTCAATGCCCGGCAGACTCGACAGCGCCTGGTATTCCGAGGCCATGGCGACGTAGTCGTCGGTCTCGGCGAGGATTGCCGGCTTGCAGGCAATCGGGTCGCGGATCACCGCGAAGCCGTTGCGGGTACCAATGGCGAAGGTGAAGAAACCGTCGAGGTCCTCCAGTGCATGGTCCAGTGCCTCTTTCAACGAATCGCCCTGCTGCAGGCGCCAGGTCAGATAACCGGCGGCCACTTCGGTGTCGTTGTCGGTTTCGAACTGGATGCCTTCACGCTTGAGTGCCTGGCGCAGGCGGAAGTGGTTGGACAGCGAGCCGTTGTGCACCAGGCACAGGTCGGCACCGGTGGAAAACGGGTGGCTGCCTTCCAGGGTCACCGCGCTTTCGGTGGCCATGCGGGTGTGGCCAATGATGTGGCTACCCTGCATGCCGGCCAGGCCAAAGCGCTGGGAAATCTCTTGGGGCAAGCCCATGCCCTTGAGGATCTCGATACTCTGCCCGGCGCTCATGACGCGCACGCCCGGCGCCAGTTCGGCGAGGGCCAGACGCACCGGAGTTTCCTCTGCGTGGATTTTCAATACAGCGGCGCTGGCGTTCTGGAACCAGTCCAGCGAGCAGCCGAGACGACCTTGCAGATCGCCCATCAGGGCCGGCCAATCGAAGCTTTCGTGGGTTGCCTGCAGGGTCAGCTTGACCCAGCCAGCAGCCACTTCATCGCCATAAATGGCGAAGCCGGCGCTGTCCGGGCCACGGTCGGTCATGGCCTGCAACATCGGCTCGAACAGTTGGCCCAGCCGGGATTCCAGCTGCGGGTTTTTCAGGTAAAGACCTACGATTCCACACATGACAACAGTCCTCACTACGTTCGGCAGCCGCAAGTTTCAAGCTGCGAGATGGTTCGTTTTTGCGCGTCTGCTCGCGCTTAGAAAAATTCGGTGTAGCGCGCGACTTCCCAGTCACTCACATGGCGGCTGTACTCCACCCACTCCATGCGCTTGAGCTTGATGAATTCGCCCACGATCTGCGGGCCCAGCACTTCGGCGAACAACGGGTCGGCCTCCAGCGCATCGCAGGCTTCCTTGAGCGATTGCGGCAAGGTCTTGATGCCGCGCGCGGCGATCTGCGCAAGGCTCAGGCTGTAGAGGTTTTCGTTGCAGACGTGGTCGATTTCCAGTTGGCGGTCGATGCCGTCCAGGCCCGCGGCGATGATCGCGGCGCTGACCAGATAGGGGTTGCAGCCGGCATCCGGCAAGCGAAACTCCAGGCGGCCGTAAGGCACCCGGACCATTGCCGAACGGTTATTGGCGCCGAAGGCAATAAACGCCGGCGCCCAGGTAGCGCCGGACAACGAATTGCCCACTACCAGACGCTTGTAGGAGTTGACCGTAGGCGCGGCAAAGGCACACAGCGCCGGGCCATGGGCAAGTAGACCGGCAGCAAAGTGATAGGCCATTTTCGACAGGCCCATGCCGCTCGGGTCGCTGGCGTCGTGGAACAGATTCCTGTTCTCGGCGCTGCTGATCGACAGGTGAAAGTGCATGCCGTTGCCGGCGCGCTTCGGGTCGGGCTTGGGCATGAATGAACAGATCATGCCCAGGTCATTGGCGATCTCGCCGGCGGCCATGCGAAAGAAGGTGAAGCGATCTGCCGAAGTCATGGCATCGCTGTAGGTGTAGTTGATCTCGAATTGGCCGTTGGCGTCTTCGTGATCGATTTGATAGACCTCGAAATCCACTGCCTGCAAGGCTTCGGTCAAGCGTTCAAGGAACACTCGGGAGCGCGACAGGCCCTTGTAGTCGTAGCAAGGCTTGTCCAGGTTGTCGCTCAGGTCGACCAGTTGCAACTTGCCCTGCTCGTCGCGGCGCATCAGGTTGAACTCCGGCTCCAGGCCGGTATTGAGGGTCCAGCCCTTGTCCTGCAGCCGCCGGATCTGCTGCTGCAAGACATAACGGCTGTCATAGGGATGCGGTTTGCCATCGACATGCCCGACGCACACCACCCGGCCATATCCCGGCTGCCAGGGCACGGGCGTCAACGTGGCCAGATCGCCACGGGCCATGAAGTCCGGACCGTGGGGCTCCATACCCATGCCACTGATCGCGAACCCGGCAAAACCGGCGCCCTCTTCGGCCACTGTCTTGAGCCCACAGATCGGCACCGACTTGGTCTTGGCCGCACCATGGATATCGACAAACTGCGCAAGCACGTACTTGATGCCGTGCTTGTCGATGATGCGCTGGGTTTCTGCTGGCAACATTGCTCGTCACTCCTCGCGAAAGGCAAATCTCTAGTGGGTTGGCCCTGACTTTCCATTTATTCCTGAAAAGAAAGTTTATTTCCCAATAGGAATGCAAGCCCCTTGCCAGATTCGCGACGGGTGCGTGATAACCCCCTGTTGTGCTGTTTATATGGGAAAAATCTTTTCCCCATGGGAATATTGGTTGATGGATGTGTTGCGAACGCCGCCACTTGCACTTTCTCAGTGCGAAACTAATATTACTGAACGGAAAGCGTGCAGACGACTATGCCAACCGAAACCGCCCCTCGCCTCAAGCTTGAGCAATACCTGGGCTTGCAGATCAAGCGCCAGCGCCAGGCCCAGGACCTGAAATTGTCCGATGTGGCGAAAATCGCCGATATCAGCCAGGGCATGCTGAGCAAGATCGAAAACGCCCAGGTCTCCACCAGCCTCGACACCCTCAGCCGCCTGTGTGACGTGCTGGGCTTGCCGCTATCGAAATTGTTCAGTGAGTACGACCAGCAGGACGGCAGCGCACTCTTGGTCAAGGCCGACCAGGGCATGGAGGTGGTGCGCCGGGGAACAGAGAAAGGCCACACCTACCATTTGCTTAACCACACCCGCGGGCCCAAGAAGAGTTTCGAGGCCTACATGGTGAGCATGGATGACGCCAGCGAAGAATTTCCAACCTTTTCCCACCCCGGCACCGAGTTTTTGCATTTGCTTGAAGGTGAGCTGATTTATCGCCACGGCAATCAGCTGTATCGCATGGAGGCTGGGGACAGCCTGACCTTCGAGGGCGAAATTCCCCATGGGCCTGAGGCGTTGGTGCAGGTGCCGATCCGGATGTTGTCGATCATGAACTACGGCAGCGACAAGGAGTGATTTAAGCCACATCCAAAATCAAACCGGTCACCCGCCTCGCTTTGGCTGTTGCTGTTGCTGTTGCTGTTGCTGTTGCTGTTGCTTTGGCTCTAGATCCACCCGCCCCTTCGGGAGGCTGAGCGGAGGTGTTCATCCGGGGATTGGCGCGCAGCGCCGTTCGACGCAGTCGAACACGCTGCATGCAGGTGCAGCGAAGCCAACCGGAGGGCAGTGTCCCCGGATGGATACCGGAGCGAAGGAACGCCGAGCCTTAGCGAGGGGCCGGACGCTGGGGCAAGACTTTTTGGTTCCTTTTGTGGCGTTTGACAAAAGGGACTCGCCGTAAGGGCGAAACCATAAGCCGCCGTTACCGCAGCAATGGATATGTACACAGTCAACAAAACACAGGTCGGCTCTCAGGCCGCCTTCGCTGCGATGCGGCGGCCCGACAGGCCAGCTCCTACAGTAATTCGAGTGCACCCGCGTGAGATGGGTTGGCTGTCAGGCCGTTATCGCTGGCAAGCCAGCTCCTACAGTGGATCGAGTGCAGCCGTGAGATGGGTTGGCTGTCAGGCCGCCTTCGCTGGCAAGCCAGCTCCTACAGTGGATCGAGTGCAGCCGCGCGAGATTGGGCAGCTGTCAGGCCGTCATCGCTGGCAAGCCAGCTCCTACAGTGGATCGAGTGCAGCCACGCGGGATGGGTTGGCTGTCAGGCCGCCTTCGCTGGCAAGCCAGCTCCCACAGTGGATTGAATACAGCCACGCCGGCAAGGCGGATCGCCGTACCGCTGGTTCCTACAAGTCTAAACACGTGCGTCTGCAAAAAAATCCCGCCCGGAATTCTCCGGGCAGGATTTATCGAACCGTACAACCCCACACCATTCAGGCAACCGGAATCAACGGATCCGCCGCCGCCCAAGCGCTTTCTCGATCAGCAGCCGGCGGATAAATCCACACTTTGTTGATCTGCGTCTTCAAAGACTTGCCTTCTTGGCGCGTCAGCTTGACCTGGCGATCCCAACCTTCGGTGTAGACCGCCCCCCAAGCCCCCAGATCCAGGCAGGTCACGTATTTGGGCTGGCTGTACGGCGTCGGGTCCACACCGAGGATCTGCGCGGCAACGTTATTGCCGGCATGACGGCCCAGCGCAATGGCGTGCTGGCAGGTCATCAGCGCATGGTTGCCGATGTCATCGCTGGCCGCGTAGGCCACGTCGCCGGTGGCGAAGATGTCTGGCTGGCCAATGACTTGCAGGTGCGCGTCGACGTGCAGGCGGCCAAGGTGGTCGCGCTCGGCGGGGATCTGCTCGGTCAGCGCGCTGGCGCGCACGCCGGTGGTCCAGATGACGGTTTTGGCGTCGATGCGCCGGCCGTCGGACAAGGTCACGCCGTTTTCATCGACAGCGACAACCGAGGCCTTGAGCTGCCATTTGACCCCGGTTTCCTCGCTGGCTTCGGCAATTTTCTCGGCGATTTGCGGGCCCATGGAGCCGCCTACCTTGTCACCGCGATCGACGATGATCACGTTGATGTCCGCACCCTCACCCAGGATGGCGCGCAAACGGGTTGGCATTTCAGTGGCCGTTTCGATGCCGGTGAAGCCACCGCCAGCCACCACGACCGTGTTGCGTGCCTGACTCTGCGGCTGGTTGACCAGGGACTTGAGGTGGGCTTCCAGGCGTATGGCCTGTTCGATCTGATCGACGTCGAACGCATGTTCGGCCACACCCGGGGTGTCAGGCAGTGCGAGACGGCTGCCAGTGGCCAGAACGAGTTTGTCGTAGATACAGACTTGTTTTTCGCCCTGGGCATCGATGTAACCCACGCGCTTTTGCTCGACGTCGATGGTCTCGGCAGCCCCCTTGATGAACTTGACGCCCACTGCATCGAACAGCTCGCCGATGGGAGCCGCCAGCTGGTGGGCGTTCGGCTCGTAGAAGCGTGGACGTACGCGCAGTTCGGCCTGGGGCGCCAGCACCGTTACGTCAACGTCATTGTGACCGTGGATATCGAACAGGCGGGTGGCGCTCAAGGCGCTCCACATGCCACCGAAACCTGCGCCAATTACCAGGATGCGTTGTTTCATTTTTAACTCCAGGGGGAAAAACCAGGCAGTGAATTGGGTTAAGGGGTCAGGAGGTCGGCACCCGCTTCCGGCTGAAAGCGTATTCCGCTCCCGACCCGACAACTACGACTGTATTGATCGTAGTTAATTCGAGCAAGCTGTTTTTCTCAATGGTTCGAATCGAGGCCGTCGATAGACCTGTCACACCACGCCAAATCCGCGCTCTTGATGGGCTTTCCAGGACCTGGAGTAACATTCCAGATCGTTGCCTGGCTAAGGGTCAGCTGATAATATTTACGACAACATTAGTCGGAGATCGATATGTCTCTTTACAGCGCGGGCGTCGAGTACGGCATTCATTGCCTGATTTTCCTGGTGGGCAATGGTGGTGAGACCCGCGAGGCGAGCGTGCGTGACCTGGCAGAGTTGCAAGGCGTGCCACTGGACTACCTGGCGAAAATCTTCACCAAACTGGCCAAGGCAAAACTGGTGGTCGCCACCGAAGGTGTGCGTGGGGGATTCAAGCTGGCGCGGCCGGCCGATGAGATCAGCCTGCTGGACATCGTCAATGCGATCGACGGGCGCAAGGCCATTTTCGAATGCCGGGAAATTCGCGGTCGCTGCGCATTGTTCGAGGGCGAGGTTCCCGAGTGGGCGCTGGACGGCCCTTGCTCGGTACACGGCGCCATGCTGATCGCGCAGAAACGCATGGAGGAAGCCCTCGCCCAGCAGACCATCCTGGACATCGCCAGAAAGGTCGGGCGTAAGGCGCCTGCGCAGTTCAATGCGCAGGTCGACAGCTGGATGAGTGAGCGCAGGGAAAAGAAAGGCAACGTCGGTGCCCAGGCCGATCAACTGATCCAGGTCACCGAGATCAAAGGCTGATCCCTACAGGCAGTCGCGCACAGCCTGGCGCATCGCGCCTGACTTTGCCCAGGGCGGCCCCTGGTACAATGAGACCCGGCTGCCGTCCTTGTACTTGACGATATCCAGCACTTCATCGGCCGTTATGATGCTCGGCGCGGTGATCCTGTAGCCGTTGGATATCGATGTCTGGGTTGTCTTGGGGATCTCCTTTTGCCAGGCCGGCAATACACACGCTGCTAACTCCTTGGGTATCTTATCGCTCGGTTTGTTGTAGTTCGGCTCTCCCGGCACCAGGGACGCAGGCAACGAACATCCCGCCAACAACGCCATCACCACTCCCCCCATCAACATTCGACTCATGAAGCGTCCTTAAACCTGAAAAAATAAAATGTAGCCTGTTGCCGCGCTAACAGCCATTTTGTTGCATCGAACCTCAGGGGCTGATGCTGTGATTGCCGCTGTCCGGGTAGGAGCGCTCGTTCAAAAAACTTGTCCATCGTTCGAAGGCTTCGTGTTGCCATTGACTGACCCGCTCCCATTCCGGCCCGCTGAACTGGTGCTCGGAGATGAGTTTCATCATTTCACTGGTGGCCGCATCCAGATCGGCTTTCAGTTCCCGGGCATGCGCCCTGAAGTCATCGGTTGTCGTCATTTTGAACGGACCCTGCCCTGGTAAAATGTCGGCACTTCACTACGACAGCGGATTTTGCAAAACGCGCAAATTTCCCGACCAATGGAAGCCCTTTGGCATCAGACGAATACAACGCCGCTGCGCGTGAATGGGTCTAAAATTTCGTAGCACGACGTTACGGGAGATCATCATGTGGCTCAACGAACATGAACAAGTGCTTCGGCGTGACCTGCAAGGGCTTGCATCGGACCTGCGATGGTCGGCGGTGGAGCTGTTGCGCATCGCCGAACAATTGCGCCTGACGGGCAACGATGTCGATGCAGAAGCCGTGAAGCGGCTGTGCGATCTGTTTCAGGGCGATGAACAACGGCTGTCAGGCTATGCCGAAGAAGTGAAAGCCAAGATCATCAGTCGAAACAAGGCTGTTTAGCGGGAGTCCGGCCGTGAACGGGTCCGTCTACGCGCTTGCCACCCTGATCACGGTGCTGGCGGGCTGCAGCACCGACTCACAGGTCTATCGGGACCAGCCGCTGGTGGCGAAGGTCGAGACCGGCATGAGCAAGGAGCAAGTCGAGCAAATCGGCGGCCCACCCCTGTCGATCTCCGACCGTACGGTCGAACCCGGCACCTGTTTTGACTACAACCTGAGCCAGCCAGGCCATCAGCAACGGTACAACGTCAGCTTCGATGGCCAGGGCAAGGTCGATCATAAAAGTTTCATGACCTGTGCCGAATGGAGCCATGCGCAGCAAAAGGCCAGGGAACCGTCCCGCAGCAGCGGCGGTGGAGGCTATTGAGCCGCTAACAATTGCACAGTGACTCGATCAGCCACCTCCCCCGGTACCCAGCCCTTCCAGATCTGCGGCTGGTCACGCAGGAAGGCTTCTGCCACTTGGCGCGGTTGCAGGCGCTTTTCGCTCATCTGGCCAAGGGTATGGTTCAGCAGATCGATCGGCAGGTCGACCTTCTCGAAGAATGCCACCAGGTCCGGGTACTGCGCCTTGAAAGGCGCGGACACACCAATCGCCAGGCTGGCCGGCATCGACCGAGTGCCCTTTGGATGCGGGTTGTTGGCGTCGGCCAGGGTCTTCCAGGCTTCGGCGTCGAATACCGGCTCGTCGAGTTTAACCAACTTGAAACGCCCCAACAGCGGCGTCGGCGACCAGTAGTAGAACAGCACCGGTTTGCCCCGACGGATCGAGGAAGCCACCTCGGCATCCAGTGCCGCACCCGAACCTGTGCGGAAGTTGACGAAGCTGTCGGCCAAGTCATAGGCCTTGAGCTTCTGACTGTTGACGATCTCCGATGTCCAGCCGGTTGGGCTGTTGAGGAAGCGTCCACGGCTGGGGTCTTCCGGGTCGCGGAACACGTCCTTGTAGCGGGCCAGGTCGGCGACGGATTTCAGTTCCGGGGCCAGGGGCTTGATACCCCGTTCTGGGTCGCCCTTGATCACGTATTCCGGTACCCACCAACCTTCGGTGGCGCCCTTGACCGTATCGCCCAGACCGAACACTTTGCCTTCGGACGCGGCCTTGACCCACGCCGGACTGCGCCCGGCCCACTCTTCGCCGATCACCTGGATATCGTTCCTGGCCAAGGCCGCTTCGAGGCTGACAGTGCTGCCCGGCAAGGTATCTGTCGGGTAACCGTAACCTTTCTCGACGATCACTCGAAGGATTTCGGTGATGAGGCTGCCGCTTTCCCAAGTGATGTCACCAAAGTGAATCGGGACGTTTTTGTCCGCGGCGGGAACCTGGGCCGCCATAAGGCTCAGGGCCAGCAGTGAACTGCCGAGCAGGGTTTTGAACGATCTCATGCGGACCTCCGGGTCAGGACATTCAAGGGTTGGTTGGCGCTGTGCCGGTTACACAGGGCTTGGGAGCGAGTCATGTAGTCGCTGACCGAGCGTTGGGAAATACCCAGGCGGGCGGCAATTTGCGGGTAGGTCAGGCCGTCGATCCGCGACAACAGGAAGGTGGCCCGAACCTTGCGCGGCAAGCGTTCAAGCGTGCGCTCGATGCCATGTAACGCCTGGATCAATTGCACCTGCTCTTCGGGCGAGAGCGCTTCTTGTTGCTGATCCACGTGTTGCATCTGTTCAAGGTGCTGGCGTTCCAGATCGCGACGGCGCCAGAGCTGAAAGATCAACCGATGGGCAATGGTGGTGAGCAAGGCGCGAGGTTCGCGGATCGGGTTCAGTCCCGACGATTCGAGTAGCTGTAGAAAGGACTCGGCGGCGATGTCTTCGACGCTGGGGTTGGTCCCCAGATACCGACGCAGCCGTGCGCAGAGCCAAGGGTAATGCGCGCGGAATAATCCGCCCACGTCGTGACGATGGGAAAGGTCGGTGCCGGACATAGAGGCTCCAAAGGTCAGGGGTCGCTGAATGTCCGGTGATCCGGTGCGGCGATCCTAACAAGGAGCCTTATTCATTAATAATACTTAAAAAGAATTTTTATATTCCATTAAGGAATTTCAACACAATCGTCCTAATCCCAGATCCTCGGCCTCTCTCTGGTAGTCGAGAACGATTTGATAGTCGCTATCGGTAGCGGGCAGGATCGCTTGCAAACCAAGGATTTCAGCGACCCCAGGCTCCTGCAACGCCTGGTTCATCACCTGCCGAATGTGCCCAGCCTGTTGTTCGGTGACGGTAGTTGCGGTGATGTAGGGCAATGTCGGACTGAATGCACTGCGATTGACGATCCGCAGGCCGGCCACTTCTTCTTTGGCATGTCGCGCCAGGTAGGCAAAGGTCACGCTGTCGATGGCCGCCAGGTCCGCTTTACCCTCCCGCAACCAACGCAGGCTTCCGCGGTGGCTGCCGCTGATACCGACATCTGCAAAAAAACGCCCGTCTTGATGCAGCGGCGCCAGTCGGTGACGCAGCAGGTTCATGCCGCTGTTGGAGTCTTCGCCATTGATCACACCGCGGCTGTCGCGAAAGGCCGGCAAGCTGCGCCTTGGATCATCGGCGCGACCCAGCAACAGGCTGCAATGATTGCCGCCACTGGCGTCCGGCAGCTCATAACGAGGACGCCCGATGATCCGCACCCGACCAGGCAATGCCGTCATCAACGGATAGCCGCAGGTCTGCGTCAGCAGCAAGTGCGGGGACAGCCACAGGTCCATCAGCGAAAGCCCTTCGGCACTGCGGCGCGTGGCCCCCAATCGCTCGAGGATGCGGCTCAGCCAACGCTCGTTGGCCTGGCGCACCGGTTCGGGGGCGACGTACATCAGTAATTCAGCGAGTTGCCGTTTCATCGAAAAACTTCCCATGCAACGTAATTTCAATAGTGGGAGCGAGCCTGTTCGCGAAGAGGCCAGCACACTCAACGCTGATGTCGCCTGACGCAGCGCTTTCGCGAGCAGGCGCGCTCCCACAGGGGACCTCATTCGCAATCAGTGGAACGGATGCCGCGGGCTATCGATGGCCTTTACCCCGTGCCGACGCCATAACTGGCCATATCCCTGCACCAGGAACCCGCCGCTGCGCGCCAGCCATTGCTGGCGACGCGCGTGGTAAGCGCGGGGCAAGTCGTACCAGGCCAGCCCCGGCAAGTCGTGATGCACCAGGTGCAGGTTGAGGTTCAGGAACAGCCAGCGCCACGGCCAGGCGGCCTCATTGATGACTGTCCTTTGCTCGGGCTCGGCATGGGGTCGGTGTTCATAGTAGGAGCGGATCATCGCAATCGATAGCGCCGGCACGCTGACCAGCAACAGGTAATGCCAGACCGGAAGCACGCTGTAGCGGCCGATAAACAACAGCATCAGCAGGGTCACCGTGCCGTGGCTGAGCCACATCGACCAGGCCTGTCGCTCACCGGTCTTCAGGCGCTGCACCTCCTCCCGGGCCAACGCCAACAAGGCCAGTGGAGCCCCAAGGACAAAACGACCCAGCACGGTTTTGTTCAGCCAGTGCAGGCCTCGTTCGAACAGTGAACTGCCCTGCCATTGCGCGGCGCTCAGGTAACGGCTTTCAGGATCGCGGCCAGGCAGGGTCAGGTCTTCGTCGCGGTGATGCAACAAATGGCTGTCGCGATACAGGGTGTAGGGGTACCAGACGGCGAACGGCGCGTAGCCGAGGAGCTTGTTCAGCGCTGCCCAGCGGGTGGGATGGCCATGAAGCAATTCGTGCTGCACCGACAACCAGAGCACCAGCAACGGGATCAACAACAATGTGCTCCACCACAGGCCCAACCCACCACTGCCCAGTACGATGGCGAACCAGCCAGCGTACACGCCGAACAGCAGCAACCAGGTCGGCCACTCGGTGCGAGCGGTCAGGCGTTGGCGCAAGGTTTCGATTTCTACACGGTGGGCGCTATCGAAGTAATGGGGCATGGCGTTGCTCAGATCGGGGACCAATCCCCTTCTGTGCAACGGCGTCGAGTTTTCTTGCAGATTATTTTGTTCGTAAGGAGCGATGGGCCAACGTGCTTGTGATCGTTCCCACGCTGTGGGAACGATCACACACGGGCAATCATGTGGCTTGCTGATTGCGAGCCTTGCCGGCACGCGCCTTATAGCCAGGCAACGCAGCCGCAAAGGCCAGCGCCTCTTCGCGACTGGCAAACGAGCCAAGCCGGTCACCTTGGGTGCAGACCCGCCACGGGCCGTTGTTGACACTGAGTACGTCGTAGCCGTTCATGTGCATCTTGTTCAACATCGGAACGCTCATAGTCACCTCCATCTTGGCAGTGATCACAGGGTTGACTTCCCTACCTTACACCCCCCTGCCGCGAAGATGCCGACCGGACGTCGAGTCAGCACACGGCAGCGCGATTGCACTTTTAGACACGCCTGCCGCTCAAAATATCCAGGAAACATGCAATGGGTTGCGGCCTGAATATTGCATTTTTGTTACTGTTTTATGACATTCCGGATTGAAAGAGCCCATGAAAGTACGTGCAACCGTCATTTGCGAGCAGGACCGGCACATACTCCTGGTGCGCAAACCCAGGAGTCGCTGGATGTTGCCCGGGGGCAAGGTGGAGCGTGGCGAGACCGCGCAGGATGCCGCGGTGCGCGAGTTACTGGAGGAAACCGGACTGGGTGCCGACGATATGCTGTACCTGATGGAGCTGGAAACAGGCGGCACCCGTCACCATGTCTACGAAGCATCGTTGCCGAATCCGGAGCAGGCACGACCGCAAAACGAAATTTTCGATTGCCTCTGGTACCCGCTCAATGCGGTGCACAACCTGAACCCAAGCGACGCCACGCTGCGGATCATCAAAGCGTTTCAACGTCGCCTGTAGTTCACGCGCTTCAGCCCTGGTCGCCGCCGCCCACTGGCATGATCATGCCGGTGATGTAGGACGCTTCATCGCTGGCCAGGAACAAAATGGCTGCTGCCTGTTCATCCAGCGTGCCGTAGCGCTTCATCAAGCTGCTGTCGAGTGTCTGATCGACGATCTGCTGGTACCAGACCTTTTCTTGCTCACTCTGCTCGGCACTGTTACGCGGGATAACCCGTGGCGGGGCTTCGGTGCCGCCCGGCGCAGTGGCGTTGACTCGCACCCCGCGTCCGGCGGTTTCGAACGCCAGGCAGGCGGTCAGCGCATTCACCCCGCCCTTCGCTGCGCCGTAGGGCACACGGTTGACGCTGCGGGTGGCGATCGACGATACGTTGACGATCGCGCCACTGCCCTGCTGCAACATGTACGGCAATGCCGCATGGCAGCACCACAGGGTCGGGAACAACGAACGGCGCACCTCGGCCTCGATCTGCGACGCCTCGTAATGCTCGAATGGCTTGGCCCAGATGGTCCCGCCGACGTTATTGACCAGTATATCGAGTCGACCGAAACGCTCGACGGCGCTTTGCATGACCCGGTTGCATTCCTCGTATTGCTCAAGGTCGGCGGTCAGGGCCAGGACCTGGCTGTCCTTCGCCAACTGCTGCTGAACCTCGAACACCAGCTCGGAGCGATCGACCAGGATCAGCTTCGCGCCTTCCTCCGCCATGCGCTCGGCCACGCGCCGACCGATGCCCTGGGCAGCTCCGGTGATCAGCGCGACTTTGTCGTGAAATCTGTTCATGGAAGGAAACCTCACGCCGCGCTGGCGGCGAATTTTTCGTAGTAGAAATTCGCAGGATTGATGCCTTGCTCGCCGATGTACTTGCTCACCGCTTCAACCATCGGCGGTGGGCCGCACAGGTACACGTCGACGTCGCCATCGTTCAAATGCCTGGGTTCGATGTGCTGGGTCACGTAGCCCTTGAGCGGGTGCTGGCTGTCGGGACTGGCCACGCAGGCGCTGTAGGTGAAGTTGGGGATGCGCGCGGCGAAGGCTTCCAGGCGATCGATTTCCACCAGGTCGAAATCGTTGGTCACACCGTAGATCAAGTGCAACGGGTGTTCGCTGCCCTGCTCGGCGATCTTCTCCAGCATCGCGGTGAACGGCGCCAACCCGGTGCCGCCCGCCAGTAGCAACAAGGGTCGACGGATATCACGCAGGTAAAAACTGCCCAGGGGGCCTGCCAGGCTCATGCTGTCGCCAGCCTTGGCCATGCCGGTGAGGAAGCTGCTCATCAGGCCGCCAGGCACGTTGCGGATCAGGAAGCTGACTTCGCCGTCGCGCTGCAACGAGCTGAACGAATAGGCGCGGGTCTGCTCGCTGCCGGGAATGCCCAGGTTCACATACTGGCCTGGCAGGAACGCCAGTTTGCTCAAGGACTCGCCCTTGATCGACAACGCGATGGTGCTGTCGGACAACTGGCGCACCGCGCTGATGGTGGCGTCGTAGCTGGCCTGGCGGGTGCGGCAGACTTCCGAGGACGTCGGCACCCGCACCACGCAATCGCTCTTGGCGCGCATCTGGCAGGTCAGGACAAAGCCTTGCGCGGCCTCTTCAGGACTGAGGGCGTCTTCGATGTATTCCTCACCCAGATCGTAGCTGCCCGCCTCGGCAAAGCACTTGCAGGTGCCGCAGGCGCCGTCGCGGCAGTCCAGCGGGATATTGATGCCCTGGCGGTACGCGGCATCGGCCACGGTCTCGCCGGCGTTGGCGTCGATGAAACGAGTGACGCCGTCTTCGAAATTGAACGCAATGGAATGGGTCATGACGGCTGCCTCACAAGTGGTAAACATCGATGACCTGACGAACGTAGTCGTTCTTCAGGATCACTTTCTTTGCCTTGATCAAGGGGTTTTCACCGCGCACATCAAGGGTGTAGAAACTGCTGCCGAAATAGCTGTCGACGGTCTTGTAGCGAAAGCTCAGGGTGTGCCAGTTGAAGCGCACCTTGCACATTCCGTCGGCTTGCTCGAGCAGTTCGATGTTGCTGATGTTGTGGGACGTGCGGGTGTCCGGCACGCTGGCGCTGGAGCGCTCGGTCTTGATGCGGAAGATGCGGTCTTCAAGGCCGGTGCGGTTGCCGTACCAGATCAGCGAGATTTCCCGCTGTGGGTCTTCGGTCAGCTCATCGTTGTCGTCCCAGGACGGCATCCAGTACGTCGCGTCGGGGGCGTACAGTTCCAGCCACTCATCCCACTGGCGGTCGTCGAGGTAGCGTGCTTCGCGGTAGAGGAAATCACGTACCGCTTCATAGGAAATGGTCATTGCACGTCCTCCACGGCGATCAGTTTCGACTGCTCGGCAGCCAGGGCCTTGAGCATGGTCTGCTGCCAGTACTTGTGTTGCAGCACGAACAGGCCTTCGTCTTCGGTACGCACGCCGCTGAGCAGCGGATGCAGGTCAATTTCCTTGGCCGCCTCGTCGGCACCTTCGATCCAGTGCTCGGCGCCACGGGACATGTCGTTCCAGGTGGTGACGCTGCCCTGGTAGCTGGTCTGGCAGGAGCGGAACTCTTCCAGATCGTCCGGCGTGGCCATGCCGCTGACGTTGAAGAAGTCTTCGTACTGACGAATCCGGCTCGAACGCGCGTGGTCGCTTTCGCCTTTGGGGGCGATGCAATAGATGGTGATTTCCGTGCGGTTGACCGAGATCGGCCGGGCAATACGGATCTGCGAGCTGAACTGGTCCATCAGGTACACGTTGGGGTACAGGCACAGGTTGCGCGAGTTCTCGATCATCCAGTCGGCGCGAGCCTTGCCGAAGTCCTGGGCGAGCTCATCGCGACGTTCGTACAGCGGACGATCCTCGGGGTTGGCCCAGCGGGTCCAGAGCAACATGTGGCCCTTGTCGAAGGAATAGAAACCACCGCCCTGCTTGGCCCAGCTTCCGGCGCTCATGGTCGGGTTCTCGTCACCGGCTTCACGCTGTTTGCGCTGGTTCTGGGTAGCGGCATAGTTCCAGTGCACGGAGCTGACGTGGTAACCGTCGGCACCGTTTTCGGCGGTGAGTTTCCAGTTGCCTTCGTAGATATAGGTGGACGAACCGCGCAGCACTTCCAGGCCGTCGGTGGACTGGTCGACGATCATGTCGATGATCTTCGCCGACTCGCCCAGGTGCTCGACCAGCGGCACCACATCGGCCTTGAGGCTGCCGAACAGGAAACCGCGATAGGACTCGAAGCGCGCAACCTTGGTCAGGTCGTGGGAGCCTTCACAGTTGAAGCTGCTCGGGTAGCCCGCGTTAGCCGGGTCCTTGACCTTGAGCAGCTTGCCGGAGTTGTTGAACGTCCAGCCGTGGAACGGGCAGGTGTAGGAGCTTTTGTTGCCGGACTTGTGCCGGCACAGGGTCGCGCCGCGATGACTGCAGGCGTTGATGAAGGCGTTGAGCACACCGTCCTTGTTGCGCGCGATGAAGATCGACTGGCGCCCCATGGTGGTGGTGTAGAAATCGTTGACGTTGGGGATCTGGCTTTCGTGCGCCAGATACAGCCAGTTGCCTTCGAAGATGTGTTCCATCTCCAGATCGAACAGGCGCGGATCGGTAAACATCTCGCGCTTGCAGCGATAGATACCCTGCTCTGGATCGTCTTCAAGCAGGGACTCAAGGTATTCAGGTCGCAGGGTCATGGCCGCCGCCTCCATTGTTATTGTTCAGGCAAGGCTCATGCTAGGACGGGGCAATGGGGGGGACTATCCGCGGGGTGCAGACCTTTATCCGTTTTGTGCAGGGGGCAACATCAGTGGTGGATGTACCGGCCTCTTCGCGAGCAAGTCGAATCGTCGCACCGCCGCTCCCACATTCGACCGTATTTCTTCAGGTTGGACGCGATCAAATGTGGGAGGCGGCGGTGCGACGATTCGACTTGCTCGCGAAGAGGCCATGTCAGGCGACTAATGTTCCAGGTCAATGCCGGCGCTTGAGGGTATCCGACGGCAGCTCGCCGAACTGCTTGCGGTAGCTGTCGGAGAAGCGTCCCAGGTGCAGGAAGCCGTAGTCCATCGCGACCTCGGTAACGTTGCGCACGTTGCAGGTCGGGTCGCTCAGGCACGCATTGATGCGTTCCAGGCGTTTCTGGCGGATGTAGTTTTTTGGCGTGGTGCATGCGTTGCGTTCGAACAGGCCATACAACGAGCGCAGGCTCATGCTGGCCTGGCGCGCCAGCTCTTCGCTGTCGATGTCCTGCTTGAGATTTTTGGCAATGTAGTCGGCAATCGCTTCGAACGTGGCAGCCTGGGAGCCGATTTCGAGGCGGCTGACGTTGGTCTTCATCAGGCTGAGCATCTTGCTGACGATGATTTGCGCGTAATGTTCCTGCACCCGTGGAATCTGCTCGGTTGCCTCGGCCTCCTGGCAAATCATCGCCAGCAGGTTGACGAAGCCTTCCAGCTCATTGAGCTGGTAACGGTTCTCGAGAAACCGCACGCCCTGCCCCGGATAGCGCCAGCGCTGCTCGTTGCAGACGGACTCGAACAGGGACGTGGGAACCTTGAGGATGAATTTTTCGCAATCGTCAGAGTAGGTCAAATCGACCGGATCGTCGGGATTGATCAGCAGCAACTCACCGGGGGCAAAGTAGTGCTCCTGGCCATGGCCACGCCACAGGCAATTGCCCTGCAACAACACTTGCAGGTGATAGATGGTTTCCAGCGCGCCCGAAGTGACGCGAACGCTGCCGCCGTAGCTGATACGGCACAGGTCCAGGCTGGCGAATTTGCAGTGATTGAGACTGGCCAGGGGGTGCCCGGCACGAGGCATCAGGATGCAATGATTACCGACATGCTGATTGACATAGCCTGACACCGCGTACGGGTCGGCATGGTCGAATATGGTGCTGCGCTGACTCAGCAGTTGCGCTTGCATCATCGGGTCACTCTCGTTGTTGTTATAGGGTGTATCTGATCATTCTAGGGCAGTACGTGCAACGGTGTATCGGTGGACTGACCTGTGGAGGCTTATGGCCTCTTCGCGAGCAAGCCCGCTGCCACATTCGACCGGATTCTGCCTGAAGAAACACGGTCGAATGTGGGAGCGGGCTTGCTCGCGAAAGCGGTGTGTCAGTCAACACCGTTCGCGAGCCGTTCAGCAGGGATCAGTCCTCCAGCGCACGAACCCGCTCGTGGCGCTGCTGTTCTTCAGGCTGGGCGGTCGACTGCAGGGTGAAGTCGAATTCGATTTCCGCAAAGCGACCGCTGACACCGTATTGCGCTGCACGCTCCTGGTCATCGCTGAAGGTGATCTTGGCGATCAGCTCGTCACGGGTGGCGTAGGCGAAATCGTCGTGCAGGTATTTTTCGCCGTCCAGGTTGATCTGGGTAGTCAGGTGACGATGATCCGGTGCGGAGATGAAGAAGTGCACGTGCGCCGGACGCTGGCCGTGACGGCCCAGTTGATCGAGCAGTTGCTGGGTCGGACCGTCCGGTGGGCAGCCGTAGCCCGACGGCACGATGCTGCGGAAACGGTAGCGGCCTTCGGCGTCAGTGACGATGCGGCGACGCAGGTTGAATTCCGACTGGGAAGCATCGAAGTACGAGTAGGTGCCGCCAGTGTTGGCGTGCCACACATCAACAATGGCGCCAGCCAAAGGTTCGCCAGCGGTGTTGAACACCCGGCCTTGCATGAACAGGGTCACACCCGGATCGACGCCGTCATCCAGACGCGCTTCGCCTTGCGACAGCGGTGCACCGGCCACGTACAGCGGGCCTTCGATGGTGCGTGGTGTGCCACCGGATTTACCGGCCAGCTCGTCTTCGGCGTCCATCAGCAGGTCGAGATAGTGCTCCAGGCCCAGGCCAGCCACCACCAGTCCAGCCTCCTGGCGCGCGCCCAGCACGTTGAGGTAGTTGACCGCTTTCCAGAACTCTTCCGGGGTCACGGCGAGGTCTTCGATGATGTTCACCGAATCGCGCAGGATGCGGTAGATCAGGGCTTTGGTCCGTGGATCGCCGGCATCGTTGTGCAGGCCGCTGGCCTCTTCGAGAAATTTCTGAACTTCGGCAGTGTGGGAAATCTTGACGTTCATTTTACAGGTTCCTCATCTTGTAATTATTGGCATGGCGAGCTGAACGGGCTGGGTTCAGCGGTCATCCTCGCGAATCGACGAAGGATGCCGGCACATCGCGGTGACTTCGATCGCCATGTACGGATACAGCGGCAGTTGCATGAGTAAATCGTGCAGTTCCTGGACGCTGTCGACATCGAACACGCTGTAGTTGGCGTAGAGCCCGGCGATGCGCCACAGGTGACGCCACTTGCCTTGGTCCTGCAGGCGCTGGGCCAGGGCTTTTTCGTCGGCCTTGAGCTGCGCGGCGCGTTCGGGGTTCATGTCGACCGGCAAATTCACGGTCATCTTTACGTGGAACAGCATAATGCTCTCCTCAGGCTTGATGAATGGTGGATGTTTTGTCGCGGCGGAAAAACGCCAGGCGTTCTTCGTCCAGGCTCAGGCCCAGACCCGGGGTCTTGGGCACATGCAACTCGAAATCGCGATAAACCAGCGGTTCGCTGAGAATGTCTTCGGTCAGCAGCAGCGGGCCGAACAGCTCGGTGTCCCACGCCAGTTTGTTCAGGGTGACAAAGGCTTGGGCCGAAGCCATGGTGCCAATTCCGCCTTCGAGCATGGTGCCGCCGTACAGGGCGATACCGGCCGCTTCGGCAATGGAAGCGGTGCGCAGCACGGCGCGCGGTCCGCCATTCTTGGCGATCTTCAGGGCAAACACCGAGGCCGCGCCTTCGCGGGCCAGGTTGAACGCGTCTTCCACGCACTCGATGGACTCGTCGGCCATGATCGGTGCCGGGCTCATGGCATTCAGGCGGGTCATGCCAGCGCGGTTGTTGCGCGAAATCGGCTGTTCGATCAGGTCGATGCCGTTGGTGCCGAGGATGCGGCAGGCACGCAACGCGACGGCTTCGTCCCAGGCCTGATTGACGTCAACCCGTACGCTGGCGCGATCGCCGAGGGCTTTCTTGATCGCAATCACGTGGGCCAGGTCGCGATTGACCTCGCCAGCACCGATTTTCAGCTTGAAGATGCGGTGGCGGCGCAGGTCGAGCATTTTTTCCGCTTCGGCGATGTCCTTTTCGGTGTCGCCGCTGGCCAGGGTCCAGGCCACGGGCAGCGAGTCACGCACGCGGCCGCCCAGCAATTCGCTGACCGGCAGGCCAAGGCGCTTGCCCTGGGCGTCGAGCAGTGCGGTTTCGATACCGGACTTGGCGAAGGTATTGCCACGGATACTGCGCTCCAGGCGCAACATCGCGGCATTGACATTGCCGCTGTCCTGGCCGATCAACAGCGGGGCGAAATGCTTGTCGATGTTGGTCTTGATGCTGTCAGGGCTTTCATTGCCATAGGCCAGGCCACCGATGGTGGTGGCTTCGCCGATGCCTTCGATGCCATCGGCGCAGCGCACGCGAATGACCACCAGGGTCTGGTTCTGCATGGTGTGCATCGCCAGCTTGTGCGGGCGGATGGTCGGCAGATCGACGATGATCGTCTCGATCGATTCAATGGCTGTAGCAAGCATTTCGATACCCGTCAGGTTCTTGAAGTTCTGGGCCTGATTCTCATACGGCTTTTTCCGGGCGGCCAATATAGAATTGGTCTGGCTTGATACCCTGAAGGTATGCAAGCGCTCGACATCCGGAGGCTCCATGGAACTGCGTCACCTGCGTTACTTTCAGGTGTTGGCTCAAACCCTTAATTTCACCCGCGCCGCCGAACGCCTGCACATCGCCCAGCCGCCCTTGAGCCGGCAAATCCAGCAACTGGAAGATGAACTGGGGGTGATGCTGCTCGAGCGTGGCCGACCGCTGAAGCTCACCGATGCCGGGCGTTTTTTCCATGAGCATTCCACCGCCCTGCTCGACCAGTTGCACAAGGTCTGCGACAACACGCGGCGCATCGGCCTGGGGGAAAAGACCTGGCTGGGCATCGGCTTTGCACCTTCGACGCTGTACGGCGTGTTGCCGCAACTGATTCGCCGCTTGCGCAGCGGTGAGCCGCTGGAACTGGAACTCGGGCTGTCGGAGATGACGACGCTGCAACAGGTACAGGCGCTCAAGGCCGGGCGCATCGACGTCGGTTTCGGGCGCATCCGCATCGACGACCCGGCCATCGTCCAGACCGTGCTCACCGAAGACCGCCTGGTGGCCGCCCTGCCCGCCGGTCACCCGCTGCTGGCCGGGCCCGTCAGCCTGCGCGACCTGGCCAAAGAGCCCTTCGTGCTGTACCCCGGCAACCCCCGCCCCAGCTATGCCGACCACGTGATCGCGCTATTCGAGTCCTATGGAGTGAGCATCCATATCGCGCAATGGACCAACGAGCTGCAGACGGCGATCGGGTTGGTGGGTGCCGGGATAGGAATCACGCTGGTGCCGGCCTCGGTGCAATTGCTGCACCGCGACGACATCGGTTTCACCCCGCTGCTGGAAGACAACGCCACCTCGCCGATCATTCTCAGTCGGCGGGTGGGCGACGTGTCACCGGGGTTGAACCATTGCTTGCGGATGATCGACGAGTTGCTGCCACAAACAATCAAGCCCCTGTAGGAGCTGCCGCAGGCTGCGATCTTTTGACTTTTTCAAGAGCAAGATCAAAAGATCGCAGCCTGCGGCAGCTCCTACAGAGGCTCGGGAGTGTTCAGCCGGCAAAGGCCCGGCGACCAGCGCTCATCTCGGTGCGCAATTCACCGATGAAGTCAGAGATGGCACGCACGCTGGTCAACTGCTCGGTCGACACACCGGCGATCAGCAGCTTGACTTGTCCGCTGGCGGGATCAAAGACCTCGATGCGTAGCAGCCCGCCGCTCTCCGTGCATTCGCAGGCCAGGGGCTCGAAACCGGACTCTACAATGTTGCAAAGGACTGAAATGGGTATCACGGCCGATGCCTCCGTGGCAGTTGAACGGGACGGACCCAACGAGAATAGATGCAATTGGCTAATTCCGCGCCAGTCGATACTGTTAACTGCCCCGCATTTTCGGCCTTTGCTCAATGGCTATTGTCTTTCCAGATCCAGTTCCAGATCCCCGGCAACTGCGCCGGCTGTGAACTGTCGCGCAACGTACGCGCCATGGCGGCCCGTTGCAGCGCGGCGGTATCGTCATAAAACGCTATTGGGGCAGTCCTGACCCCCGTCGCCCGGGCACTGTCGAGAAGGATCTGCAGGTATTCACGGGTATGCCGTGCGGTGTAGCGATTGAGGTCGTGGAACGTCACCACCACCGGAATCACGCCGTCTACCACCGGCAGCTCGCCCCGGGCAATGCGCTCGCGAACCTCGGACATCGAACGCAACATGTGCGCGCGGCGCCGGGGGCTGGCATTGAAGCCCCAGATCTTGCCGTCATTGGCGCTCAGGTCGGTCAGCAGCACATGCAGGCCATGCTGCTGGTAAGCGGCGAAGGTGCGTTTGTCGTAGCTCCAGAATGGCGGGCGCAGCAGGGTCGGCGGTGCACCGGTGATCGCGGCGATGTCGGCACACCCATCGGTGAGCGCCTGCTCCAGCGCTTGCGCGTTGAGCGAGCGATGATTGGTGTGCGAGGGCGTGGCCGTGTGGAAGGCCAGGATGTGCCCGGCATCGCGCTCGCGGTGCATGATCGCCCGCCCGATGTCACTGCCGCCAGCCCGCGAGGCACGGGTCTGCACGAAAAACACCGCCTTGATGCCGGGTTGCACGGGATTGATCGCCAGGCTGTCGAGCACGGTCTCGGTCGGGTTCCAGAAACTCGAGGCGCTGGGGCCATCGTCGAACGTCAGCAAAAAGCGGATCGGTGGTTGCGTGCGCAACGCCTGTTCGGTTTGCGCGGTCATTTCAATAGGTGCGGCGATACAGCCCAGCAGGCCGACTGCCATGGCTAACACCGATAGAACCTTGAACAACTGTTTCATGTTTTGCCTTGCACCAGACCGTGACCCGCGCAGCCGCGGGCCGAGGTTGGATAAGGTACACAGTGTTTGGTTCCGGCGCTCGCCAAGGCGGTGGTTCAGTTCGCCAGTGCCTGCTGGAACGAATGATCGATGATCGGTGCGGTGGCAAGCTCGGCCGGCAGTGCCTTGACCTTGAACAGGAAGTCAGCGGTGTGCTGCAGATCCCCGGCAGCCTGGGCGTCCACCGGGCCGACGGTCAGGTGGGCCTGGCGCAACCAGTGGCGGGACACGTTCTGGTCGAGATTGGCCTTCTTCGCCCACAGGTCAGCGTATTCGTCAGTGTGGTTATCGACCCAGGCCCGAGCCTTTTTCAGGCGCCCGAGAAAATCGGCGATGGCTTCACGCTTGCTGTCGATCGAAGGGGTAGACGCTGCGATGGCACTCAGGCCGGGCATCAGGTTCTTCGCGGTGAGGATGGGCCGCGCGCCGGAGAACAGGATCTGCTGGGAAATGTACGGTTCCCACACCGGGAAGGCGTCGATGCTGCCTTGGGGCAACGCGGCGGCCGCATCGATCGGCATCAGCTTGATGAAATCGACATAGTCCTGCGGCAGGTTCGCCTGTTCCAGGGCGCGCAAGGTCAGTTGCTGGCTCCACGCACCCGGCCAGTAGGCGACTTTCTTACCCTTGAGATCAGCGATGGTTTTCACCGGCGAGTCCTTGGGCACCAGCAAGGCGATGGTGTCCGGGTTCTGTCGCGATACCCCGATCAGCTTGACCGGCGCCTGTTTGGCGGCCAGGAACAGAAAGCCCGAATCGCCCAGGAAGCCCAGGTCCAATGCACCGGTACTCAAGGCTTCGGCTAGCGGCGCGGCAGCCTGGAAGTGTTTCCAGTCGACGGTATAGGGCGCCCCTTTCAACACGCCGGACGCTTCGACCGAAGCACGAATGTTGTAGTAGTTCTGATCGCCGACATGCAGGACGACAGGTTCGCTGGCGTAGGCCAGTGGCGCGGCAAACAGAGCGCTGGTCAACAGACCGCGCAGCAATCGGGACAGGTTCATCCGGAGGCTCCTTGAGGTTCATTTCTTTAGACCACAAAGGCCTTAATAAGATATTTTAAATACCCTTTAAGCATAAGCTCATGACCCGTTGCACACAGTGTTTGCTCAGCAACAGCGACTCGACAGAATGCCTTTTGCCGGACACCCGACCCAAGGTTCAAACCTCTATGCTGAACACACCAGCCGGAGGGTTTAATCGATGTGCGGACGCCTGTCGCAATACCGGGGCATTCACGACTTCGTGGCGGTGCTGAGCATTCCCGATGCCTTGATCAACCACGTTGGCGATCAGCCACTCGCTCGCTACAACGCTGCGCCCACCACCCAGCTGGCGCTGTTGCATCTGGAGAGCGATGGCTTGCACGCCGACTCGCAGCGCTGGGGCTGGCGGCCGCACTGGGCGAAGGATCGTGCGGCGCCGATCAATGCCCGGGTCGAGAAAGTCGCCCACGGCCCGTTCTTTCGAGCGATCTGGCCCCATCGCGCTATCTGCCCGGTCGACAACTGGTTCGAATGGGTCGATGCCGGGGACGGCACGCGGCAACCCTGGCTGATTCGCCGACGTGACCAAGGGCCGGTCTACTGTGCGGCAATCGGGCAATTCCCGATGGGCGGTGCAGCCCCCAGGGACGACGACGGCTTTGTCATCATCACGGCCGATAGCGCCGGCGGCATGCTGGACGTTCATGATCGCCGTCCGGTGGTGTTCAGCCCGGAACTGGCCCGCGAATGGCTGGACCCGGCGACGCCCAGGGAGCGTGCCGAACAAATGGTGCTGCTACAGGGGGAAGGCAGTGATGCTTTTGAGTGGTACCGGGTCGACAAGGCCGTGGGCAATGTGAGGAATCAGGGGGCCGGATTGATTGACGCATTGAACGCATGATCCCTCTAAAAACATGGCACTTTGATGCTCCTCACCGCTTGTCAGACATCGTCAGGGGCTTACATACATTTGCCAATGCTGCGGCTAGGATTCGCGCCATGTTGCCAGTGGCATACCAAGTTGACCAAAGAGTCAGCAAGAAAGGAAATTCCATACATCAAGCCCTTGCAGAGAACTCAATTGCGCGACGATTTCACCAATAATCAAGTCGCGAGTCTGGCGTGCATTTATCTAACAAAGACAGAGCACTACCAACTCGACCATTTCATCGGGCAGTACATACAGACCCGCAACCTGCTTTCAATTCCCAATATCCAGCAAGTCCTGGGTTCAATCCTCGAATGCTATCCGGGTAAATTCCCGGTCATGGTCAACGAGTTGAATGCGTGGATCGACAGGAAGCTGGGTTATCGGGCCACTCATCCCGAGTTCCCCGACCTGCCGCTGTAGGAGCAAGCATGCTCGCGATGGACTTAAGAACGCCGCGTTAAACCAGCAAAAACGCGTTATCGTTGACGACCATCGCGAGCATGCTCGCTCCTACAGTCAGGGTGTTCGCAAGAAGCTCAGAACTTGCGGTCAGGCTCCGACAACTCTCTGCTGTCGTCATGCTTCCACGTCTGCTCTGAATGTTTTTGCTCTTCGATTTCTTCTTCCGTCGGTTCATCCATGTCGTCCTCGGGGTCCGGCTGTTTTTGCTCTATTGCCATGGTTTCACCTCTCTTCCTGAAGGGATCGGTCATCAACTTTAAGCGTAGAACAATTTGCCGTGCCCGGCTTACAGCCATGCACGCAGCAAAAAGAAAAAGCCCATGCTCAACAGCATGCTGAGCAAGGTGTTGCGGGTGTACAGCACCAGGCCGACGGCCACCAGCGAACTGATCAGGTAGGGATTGTCCCATTGCAGGTTCAGTTGTTTGTCCGGCATGAACACGATCGGACCGCAAATCGCCGTCAACATGCCGGGCACGGCGAACCCCAGGAACTGCCGGGCATTGCTGCTCAAACGCAGCGGCAGGCGCGGTTCCAGGAACACATAGCGGTTGAGAAACACCAGGACGCCCATGCCGATAATCACTGCCCAGACCATCATGTGCGCGCTCCCTGGAATTTGTTGCAGATAAAACCCGCGGTCATGCCGGCAAGTCCCGACAGCACCAGGGCCGAGCCCCATTGCCAATAGCTGAACAGCACCGAGCAGAACAGCGAGACCGCGACACAGACCACCGTCGGGACGTTGCGCACCACCGGGGTGATCAGGGCGATGAAGGTGGCAGCGATGGAAAAGTCCAGACCCAGGTGTTCCAGGCCCGGGATGCTGCTGCCCAGCACGATGCCTGCCAGGGTGAAGAGGTTCCAGGCCACGTAGAACGTCAAGCCGACACCCAACGCGTACCAGCGATCGAACTGCTGTTTGTCGTGCTGGCTGGTCAGGGCGAACAGCTCATCGGTGAGCAAAAAGCCCAGCCCCGCTCGCCAGCGACCCGGCAATGGCGAGATCACCGAACGCATGCTCATCCCATAGAGCAGATGCTGGGAGGTCAGCAACAAGGTGGTCAGCAGGATCGAAAAGATCCCGGCCCCGCCCTTGAGCATGCCAATGGCCACCAACTGCGCGGCGCCGGCGAACACGATGCTCGACAAGCCCTGGCCTTGCAGGGGGGTGAGGTTGGCTTCGATGGCCATGGAGCCGGCCAGCAGGCCCCAAGGGGCTGTCGCCAGGGATAACGGCATGATCGCCACGGCGCCCCGCAAGAATGCGCTGCGCGGCAAGTGTGAATTGGACATAACGCTCTGCAACCAGGAAAAGACTTGAGACTGTGCCAGCAGTCGCAGGCGATGGCTTGAATAATCTTGCGCACTTTGGCCATTTACAGTCGGGCGCCGCATCTTTGCCGATGTTCGACATTGACAAACAACGCGCTGGCTTTTAAAACTGGGCACCTCATTCAGGGTGTAAGCAAAGATGTCCGCAACCTTCAATCTCGACACTTCCGTTATTGGCTTGACTGCCAAGGCGCAAGTTGGCGTTGCGCGCACCCTCAAATCGAAGAAACAGTCGCTCATGTGACCGGGGCGCGCTGTCCCGTCAGATGAGCTGACAGGACATTGAGCGCGACGGACCACCCTCCCCTTGCTTACTTCCTACTACGCTTCTGACGGTGACGAAATCGGTCGACCATCAGGAGAAAGTGCATGTCATCGTTTCAAGGTATCTGGGTTCCCCTCGTCACACCGTTCCACAATGGCGCCATCGATTTCGTCGGATTGCGCCGGCTGGTCAGCCATCTGCTCGAAGCAGGTGTCGACGGCCTCATCGTCTGTGGCACCACAGGCGAACCGGCAGCCATGGGCAAGCACGAGCAGCTGGCAGTGCTCGATGCGGTGCTGGAGCAAGTGCCGGCCCGGCAGGTCGTCATGGGTTTGGCCGGCAACAACCTGATCGAACTGCTGCACTTTCAGGAGGAAATTCTAAAGCGCCCGCTGGCCGGCCTGCTGGTGCCACCGCCCTATTACATCCGGCCCTCCCAGGCGGGGCTCGAAGCGTTTTTCCAGACGGTCGCCGACGCTTCCAGCGTGCCGTTGATCCTGTACGACATCCCCTACCGCACCGGCGTAGCCTTCGACCAGTCGACCTTGCTGAATATCGTCGCCCATGAGCGCATCGTCGCGATCAAGGACTGCGGTGGCAACCTGGGCAACACCCTGGCCTTGCTGTCCAGCGGCAAGGTCGATGTGCTGTGCGGTGAAGACAACCAGATCTTCAATGCCCTGTGCCTGGGTGCCAAAGGTGCGATTGCCGCGTCGGCCCATGTTCATCCGCACCTTTTCGTGGCGTTGTACCGACAGATTCGCGACAACCAGCTGGCGGCCGGTCGAGCAACATTCTTCCAGCTTCTGCCACTGATCCAGAGCCTGTTCATCGAGCCCAACCCGGCACCGGTAAAAACCGCGCTGGCTCTGCAAGGCTTGATCACTGATGAGTTGCGTGCACCGATGCAACGCAGCAGCGATGACATGGTCGGGCGCTTGAAGGAGGTGCTCGGCGTGCTGGGCAGCGACAATCGATAGAGTGCCAGGCACCCGCGCGAGTACGATGGAGCGATTCGACTGACGCGCCAGGGGGGCGACATGCTCTACCGAATCGCTGCCGATGGGCTGATGCTGTTGCACCTGGCATTCATTGTGTTCGTAGTGTTCGGCGGGCTGCTGGTTCTCAAATGGCCCCACTTGATCCTGTGGCACCTGCCCGCCGCAGTCTGGGGCGTGGCAGTGGAGGTGTTCCACTTGCCTTGCCCACTGACGCACTGGGAAAACCTGATGCGCCAGGCCGCCGGGCAAGGTGGTTACGGCGCCGGCTTCATCGAACATTACGTGTGGCCGGTCATTTACCCGGCCGGGCTGACACCGGCCATCCAGCTGGGATTGGGCAGCCTGGTACTGGTGCTGAACGCTGCGATCTATCTTCGATTGATCTGGCTCAGGAAACGGCGGCGGCAATTGTAATCGTCAAACACGAGGGTTCGGCCAATGCTGTCGACTGAAGACCTGGCGCTGCTGCAAGCGATTCGCGAAACCGGCAGCCTGTCGCGGGCCGCGGCCTATCTTGGCAAGGCGCCTTCTACGGTGTCCTATGCCGCGCGGCAACTGGAAGAACGCTTCGATGCCCTGCTGTTCGATCGCCGGCGCTACCGCCTGCAACTCACTCCGGCCGGAGAATTGCTGGTCAATGAAGCGGCGCGACTGATGCAAGACGTCTCGCGCCTGACCCAACGGGTGCAGCAAGTGGCCAATGGTTGGGAAAGTCGTTTGTGGATCGTCACCGATGAACTGTTGGAATTCGAAACCCTGCTCCCGGTGATCCACGAGTTCGATGCGCTGGGCTCTGGCGTACCGCTGCGCATCACCCAGGAAGTGCTGCGGGGTGTCTGGGAGGCTCTGCGTGAAGGCCGCGCGGACCTGGTCATCGGCGCCACCAACGAGCCACCGGCCATCGCGTCATTGCGCTGGATGCAACTGGGGGAAATGCAGTGGGTGTTCGCCGTCTCGCCCAGGCATCCGCTGGCCAAGGCCCGCGAACCGATCACCCGCGCCATGGTGGCGCAGCACCGGGCGATTGTCGTGGCGGATTCGTCCCGGGCCAGCGAAGGCAGTACCTACGGGGTCTCCGGTGGCCAATCGGTGCTGGCGGTGCCGACCATGCGCGCAAAAATCCTCGCCCAATGCGACGGTCTCGGCGTGGGCTGGCTGCCCAGGCATCGCGTCACCTCGTTACTGGACAATGGCTCGCTGGTGGAAAAACAGATGGCCGATCCGCGCGAGCCGAACATTCTGTATGCCGGCTGGCGCGGCGATCACGACGGGCGGGCGCTGGGCTGGTGGCTGGAAAAGCTCAAGCAACCGCACCTGTGCACCCGGCTGGTACAAGGCAGCGACCGGTTTGCCTGAGCCTCAGTTGGCTATCACGCTCATGTTGCGCCCGCTGGCCTTGGCCACGTACAGCGCTTTGTCGGCCGCCCCGATCAACTCACTGGTCTGGGCCTCCGATGCCGGATCATACCCGCACACACCCACGCTGACCGTCACCTTGCCATCAGGGCTTTCAGTGTGCGGCAGGCCGGCGGCCTGGACCGCGTGGCGGATTTTTTCCGCCAGCAAAAATGCTCCGACGTAGTCCGTTCCCGGTAGCACCACGGCAAACTCCTCACCACCAAAGCGCGCAGCCAGATCGCCGGGGCGCCTGATGTGCTCGGTAATCAGCACAGCGATCTTGCGCAGGCACTCATCACCGGCCAGGTGGCCGTAGCGATCGTTAAATGGCTTGAAGTGATCGACATCGATCATCAACAGGGCCAACCCCGTCATGTTGTGCCGGGCGCGGCCCATTTCCGCCTGGATGAACAGATCGAACTGGCGCCGGTTGGCCAGGCCCGTGAGCGCGTCTTCCAGCGCCAGCAACTCAAGGTTGCGATTGAGTTCGAGCAGCCGCTCCTGAGTGCCGAGCAACTCGCCCTGGATGCGGTCCTGCTTCTTCATCAACTTGATCAGGCGATAGCCGAGCACCCCCAGCACCCCGAGCAACAGCGCGACGATACCCGCACTGAGCCAGGACTCCTGGCGCCAGCCCGCCAGCACTTCCTCCTTGTTGAGCGCGGCAAAGACGATCAACGGATAACCTTCGACACGGCGATAGCCCACCACCCGCTCCACGCCATCCAGCATGGACCGGACGGTAGCCGTCCCCGAACTGCCCTGTGGCAGCAGCCGGGTGAACAATGGGCTTTTGGCCAGGCTGGTGCCGATGTCAGCCTCGTGAAACGGCCGGCGCACGATAATGCTGGCATCGTCGGCGATCAGGTTGATCACACCGTTGCGGCCCATGTCGATGCCATCGTAAAGCTGCAGGAAATGGCTGAGGTAAAGGGTGGCCAGCGCCACGCCGGCGAAACGGCCATCCGGGTGATTGATCCGGCGCGACACCGTCATGATCCATTCGCCGCTGGAGCGGCTCCTGATCGAAGGGCCGATGTGCGGTCCGCGGTCAGGATGATCGCGGTGATAGATGAAGTACTCGCGGTCGGAATTGTTGGCAACCCCCACCTCGGCGCCGTTGGAGTTGGCAATCCATTTGCCGGTTTCGTCATAGACGAACAGCCCATGCACCTGGCTCAACTCACGGCGCTGTGCGCCGAGCAAGCGTTGCAGGCGATTGAGCCGACCCGGCTCCATACCGTCGTTCTCCAGGCGGTCGACCAGGGTGAACAGCAGCGTGTCAGCTTGCTTGATCGCCGCCTGGGCCTGCGAGGCCAGGGTCTGCGCAAGGTTGGACATCGCCACTTCCTTGTCATGCAGATGGTACTGGCGCGAGCTCCAGGTTTCCCAGATCACGATCACCGCCATCGACAGGCAGACTGCAATCAAAAGGGTGACGGCAGAGCGCGTCTTGAGCCGGGCGACACCCTGCCGGTTTTGTTCCACAGGATCGTGAATGGACGGCTGCCCCATGACGTTCGCTCCTTGAATCGAATGAAAAGGCCCTTGCTGCTCCATGGACCTATCGCGCTGTGCGCCTCAGCGCGTCCAGCCAGGCCGGGTCCAGCCGCGTCTGCCGGATATCGATGCCCAGCGCTTGCATCCGCGCCTGATGTTGCTCCATTTCCCGGTGTAGTTGCGCATCATCGCTGGAGTTACCGTCCAGTTGGTGCATCTGGCTCAATCCCAGGTGATAGAAGCGCAACAGCTTCATGGCGTCCGGATCCCCCGATTCCACGGCCGCCTTGAGGTGGTGCATAACGTTGGTGATGCTCATCAGGCTGCGCTTGAGTTGCCAGCTGTAGACCGCCGGCGCCATCCATTGCTGGTGCCAGAACAGCTTGCACATCAACGCGGCCATGACCAATACCGCGGCAAACACTCCGCCGATATTGAAGCGTAGATTGTCCCCACCCGGCTCGCCGAACAACGTCACCGCCGCGGTGGACAGGGCCATCGCCAGCGCGAGAAAGATCAGCGCGATCATCAGCGTGCTGCGCCGCGTCCGTTGCCGATAGTCGTCGGCGTTCATCGGCTGGATTTCGAACATGACGTCGGGATTCCTTGGCTTCAATGGCAAAAAATAGGTCGCTGGGCAAAAAGACCGCGGGCCATTATCGCCTCTGCGACGGATTTAGCTATGCTGGGGCTCCTTTTCATCTATACATCATCAAAAGGAGGACATGGCGAGACCGCGCCGTTCGTGCCATCTTCTTTCATGGATACTCTCTATTCGGATGCCATTCGTTGTTTGCGCGTGAATGACATCGTTTTAAGGATCATTGAATGACCCAACGACAAGTAATCAATGCTTCGGTCAGCCCGAAAGGCAGCCTGGAAACACTCTCCCAACGGGAAGTCCAGCAACTGAGCGAAGCTGGATCCGGCAGCACCTACGACATCTTCCGCCAGTGCGCCCTGGCCATCCTCAACACCGGCGCCCACGTCGATAACGCCAAGACCATCCTCGAAGCCTACAAGGACTTCGAAATCCGCATCCACCAGCAAGACCGTGGCGTACGCCTGGAACTGCTGAACGCCCCGGCCGACGCCTTCGTCGACGGCGAAATGATTGCCAGCACCCGTGAAATGCTGTTCAGCGCCCTGCGCGACATCGTCTACACCGAAAATGAACTCGACAGCCAACGCATCGACCTGAGCACCTCCCAGGGTATCAGCGACTATGTGTTCCACCTGCTGCGCAACGCCCGCACGCTGCGCCCGGGCGTGGAGCCGAAGATCGTGGTGTGCTGGGGCGGTCACTCGATCAATACCGAAGAATACAAATACACCAAGAAAGTCGGCCACGAACTGGGCTTGCGCAGCCTGGACGTGTGCACCGGTTGCGGCCCCGGCGTGATGAAAGGCCCGATGAAAGGCGCCACCATCGCCCATGCCAAACAGCGCATCCACGGCGGGCGCTACCTGGGCTTGACCGAGCCGGGAATCATCGCCGCCGAAGCGCCGAACCCGATTGTCAACGAACTGGTAATCCTGCCGGACATCGAGAAGCGCCTGGAAGCCTTCGTCCGCGTTGGCCACGGCATCATCATCTTCCCGGGTGGCGCCGGTACCGCCGAAGAGTTCCTGTACCTGCTGGGCATTTTGATGCACCCGGACAACGCAGGCCTGCCCTTCCCGGTCGTCCTCACGGGTCCGAAACATGCGGCGCCCTACCTGGAACAGCTTGACGCGTTCGTCGGCGCCACCCTGGGCGCAGATGCCAAGAAGCACTACGAGATCATCATCGACGACCCGGCAGAAGTCGCCCGGCAGATGACCCAGGGCCTCAAGGCGGTCAAGCAGTTCCGTCGCGAACGCAACGACGCGTTCCATTTCAACTGGCTGCTGAAGATCGACGAAGGCTTCCAGCGCCCGTTCGACCCGACTCATGAAAACATGGCCAACCTCAAGCTCAGCCGTGACCTGCCACCCCACGAACTGGCCGCCAACCTGCGCCGTGCGTTCTCCGGCATCGTCGCCGGCAACGTCAAGGACAAGGGCATCCGCCTGATCGAAAAACACGGGCCATACCAGATCCGTGGCGATGCGGCCGTCATGCAGCCCCTGGATCAACTGCTCAAGGCCTTCGTCGCCCAGCACCGGATGAAGCTGCCGGGTGGTGCGGCGTATGTGCCGTGTTATCGAGTGGTTGCGTAAGCAAGTTAATGTAAATTGTTAAGTGCGAGCCGAAGCCAATGCTTCGGCTTGTTGCTTTCTGGGAGAGGTGAGTCGGATCGCACTAGCGGCGCCTCTACCAATGTTGATCCATGCCGCGTCAAAGCCTGTGGGAGATGTTGTCTGACTACATATCCGTTGCGGCGGTAACGGCCACTTATAGTTTCGCTCTTACAGCGACTCCCTTTTTCAAACGCCGGAGTGCCGGCCCAGCAAAAAGGAAGCAAAAGGCTTTGCCCCACCACTCGGTGCCTCGCTAGGGCTCGGCATGCCCTCTCTCCGGCCATCGTGGTTAACGGGGCACCCAGATCAAAAACAAAAGCGAGGCGGCCTGACAGCCGACCTGACTATTGCAGATACCCCAATCTCCTGTGGGAGCGGGCTTGCTCGCGAAGGACGTCAACGATAACGCGCCCTGTCTGGATGATCGCGTTGTCTGGACGTCCTTCGCGAGCAAGTCCGCTCCCACAATGGGATTGCGGACAGTCCTGCAATCAGGTCGGCTGTCAGGCCGCCTCGCTTTGCTTTTGCTCTGCTTTGGCTTTTGATTTTCTTGCCCCATCGAGAGGCTTCGTTCCGGTTCTGCGTAGTGGGCAACCCGGCATGGATGCCGGGTTAGCCGCGCACGACCATGGATGGTCGATCGCGGCGGGCCCACGGAGCAGGACCGGAGCGAGGCACCGAACGCCAGGGGCAAGAGCGTTTGGTTACTTTGCGCCGGGCGGCGTTCCGCTCTTCAAAGTGACTCGCTGTAAGAGCGAAACCATAGGTGGCCGTTACCGCTGGAATGGATATGTACACCTGAAAGAGAATTGGTTGACTGTAAGGGCGCCTTCGCCGGCAAGCCTGGCTCCTACAGTAAATCAGTAGATCAGTAGATCGGGTACATCCGAGAGCTATGAGGCCGCCATCGCTGGCAAGCCAGCGCCTACAAAATGTATCGTTGCAAAAAAAGAGGATCGATCGATGGACCACGTCAACCACATCCTGATCGTCGACGACGATCGCGAGATTCGCGAACTGGTTGGTAACTACCTGAAGAAAAACGGCCTGCGCACAACCGTGGTTGCCGACGGCCGGCACATGCGCAGCTTCCTCGAAGCCAACCAGGTCGACCTGATCGTGCTCGACATCATGTTGCCCGGCGACGATGGCCTGGTCCTGTGCCGCGAACTTCGCGCGGGCAAGCACAAAGCCACGCCGATCCTGATGCTCACCGCTCGCAACGATGAAACCGACCGTATCCTCGGCCTGGAAATGGGCGCTGACGACTACCTGACCAAACCCTTCTCCGCCCGCGAACTGCTGGCGCGGATCAACGCCGTATTGCGCCGTACCCGCATGCTGCCCCCCAATCTGCTGATCAGCGAAAGCGGTCGGATGCTCGGTTTTGGCCGCTGGCGCCTGGACACCACCGCCCGTCATCTGCTCGACGAAGACGGCACCCTGGTGGCCCTCAGTGGCGCCGAATACCGCCTGCTGCGGGTGTTCCTCGATCACCCGCAACGGGTGCTGAGTCGCGACCAGTTGCTCAACCTGACCCAGGGCCGCGACGCCGATCTGTTCGACCGCTCGATTGATTTGCTGGTCAGCCGCCTGCGCCAACGACTCAAGGACGACTCACGGGAATCGACCTACATCAAGACCGTGCGCAGCGAGGGGTACGTGTTCTCCTACCCGGTGGAAATGCTCGATGCACAGGCCTGAATAGATCAACACCCTCGATAACGACTATGCGCAAGGGTGTTTTTTCAGCGCGACGCTCCAGCACTACAGTGGCCACATCTTCTCCCCACGCTCTGGAGCAACATCATGAAAAGCCTCATCGGTCTCGGCTTCGCCCTTTCGGTGCTTGGCGCCACTAGCGCCATCGCCGCCCCACACGCCACTACCCCATTGGTTGCTGCGGCGAAAGTCAGCCAACCGGCGACACTCAACGTGAACACCGTCAGCGCCGACCAGAAAGACAAACTCTACGTCGCGGAAAACCGCCCTGAGTTCGGTTCAAAGTATCAGCGCTATTGATCAACAGCCTTGGTCTGCCTGAAACAACAAACCTGTGGCGAGGGGATTTATCCCCTCGCCACAAATGCGGGATTTGTTCATTTGTGTAACGTTCCGACTGTTGCCAATCGCGCGGCCAGTGCCTTGGCCTGGCTTGCCACATCCGTCACCGCAGTGCTTTCCCACCACATCCCGCGCAACGGCGGGCCCATGGCAAACAGACGGCTCGCAGCCTGACCGTCGGCATCCAGTACCGCACCGTCGACCTCGGCCGCAATGCCCAGCGCCAGGTGTCCCGGGCGAATCAGCCCGCGCGCCAGCAATTGCCGGGGCAATGGTCGCGCCACCCGTCGCCAGTCATATTCGATGCCGCTGGAGTTGATCAACGCCGCGCCACTGACGACAACGGTTTGCGTTTCACCTCGGCGGCGAATTCGAATACTCACCTCATTGCCCGAAGAAGGCTCCAGCCCTTTGAACGACGCTGCCTGAATCTGCAACCGCCCTTCCTTGTGCAGGCGTTCCACCAGTTCGGCGCTCAACGGTGGCGAGCGGTGATGATGGCTTTCCCACCACGGCCGTACATGGCGCACGAATTGCCGACGCTGCAGGTCGGTGGCCTGACTCCACAGACGCCCGATGTGCGCCCGCACCGTGTCCAGCGGTGCCTGCCAGTCAATGCCCTGGACGGTGGCATCGCGGCAATGCCGGCGTAATTCACGCACCAGCTGTCGGGGCGTGCGAATGCTCTGATCCTCGGCCAGGAAATCCACCCAGGCCGGTGGTTGGCGCCGCACATGGGGCAACAGGCCGTGACGGGAAAACACGTTGATCGGCCCGCGATGCCCAGCCTGTTCCAGCGACACCACGGCATCGACCATGGTCAGCCCCGAGCCGATGATCAGCACCGTCGATTGCGGATCGAGCTGGCGCATCGCAGCAACATCCCACGGGTCAAGCGCCGCCGCGTTCAAACCGCTGGACTGCGTCTGCGGCGTGCGCGCGGCCGGGAACATCCCCGTGGCGAGCACGGCAAAGGAACCCTGCAGTCGCTGGCCGTCGCTCAAGCTCAAGCGCACCGACTGCGCATCGGTTTGCAAATCCACCACCTCGGCGCGCACATGCTCGACCGTCGAGCCGTTCAGCGCCCCCACCGCTTGCGCCTCGGCCAGGCGTTGCTGCACGTACAGACCGAAAATCCCCCGGGGCGGGAACAACTCGCTGATCGGTACATGCTGCTCATCCGACTCCGGCCAGCCGCCGGCCGCAATGTAGTCGGTCAACCATTGGGTCAGGTCATCGGCGTTGTCCGGATCGACACTCATGCGCGCCGCGTTGCCGTTAAGCGTATGCCCCAGCTCCACGGCGCTGTAGGCCTCGCCGCGCCCGAGCTCGGCGCGTGGCTCGATCACCAGCACCTGGCGTTTGCCCGGCAGGCGTAACAGTTGCGCCGCCAACATCGCGCCGCTGAGGCCGCCGCCGATAATCAGGATGTCCGCGTGACGGACGACGTCGCTCGCCTGTCCGTTTTGGGTTTCACTCATGCCGTTCTCACTGCTCAGTGTTTACCTAGATAGAAGTCATGCAGATCGCCCCGGGCCAGCAGCTCGCTGGCGCTGCCGGACAACACCACCCGGCCGGTGTCGAGGACATAGGCCGTGGAAGCGTACTTGAGCGCCACATTAATATTTTGCTCGGCAATCAGGAAGCTCACCTGTGCCTCGCGGTTGAGCTGGGCGACGATCTCGAAAATCTCCTGGACGATGATAGGCGCCAAACCCATGGAAGGTTCGTCGAGCAGTACCAAAGTAGGACGTGTCATCAATGCGCGGCCGATGGCGACCATCTGCTGTTCGCCACCGGACGTGAGGCCGGCCTGGGTCTTGCGCTTGGTCTTCAGGCGCGGAAACCAGGCGTAGATGCGCTCCAGGTCCCGGGCCATGTCCTGGCGACTCAAGCCGCGGACAAATCCACCACTGCGCAAGTTGTCCTCCACCGTCAATTGCGCGAAGACGTGCCGGCCCTCCAGTACGTGGACCATCCCTTCGCGCACCCGCAGGCTCGGATCGACGCCTGCGGTATCGCGCCCCAGAAACTCGATGCTGCCACGACTGACCTCGGCCCGCTCGGCCCGCACCAGCCCGGAAATCGCCTTGAGCGTGGTGCTTTTACCCGCACCGTTGGCCCCGAGCAACGCGACGATGCCGCCCTTGGGCACCGTCAGCGAGACGCCGGCCACGGCCAGGATCGCGCCGTCGTAGATCACTTCGATGTCATTGACCCGCAACAGATCGTTGACGGCAATGTCGCTGGCGGCATGGCTCATGGCTTATTCCTCTGCAGTGCAGGTGCGTGGCGTCAGGCCTTTTTCCTTGGCGAACGCGGCGGATTTCTCGTCGATCAACGGCCGCAACAACGCGCGGTCGGCGGCGATCCAGTCACTGATCAGCGTCCAGTTGGCGCCGTCCCACTGCTGCACCCGCGCTGAACCGCCGCCCTCGTGATCCTTGCAAGACAGCTTGAGGTTTTGCATCAGGCCCAAGTAACCCATGTCCTTGAGCCGCTCATCGTCGATATTCAGATGTTCCAGGCCCCAACGCCCTTCCTCACCGTTGAGCGGGCGCTTGCCGAATTTGCCCTGGGCGGTGCGGATCGCTTCCACGGCGACGGCGGCATTCACCAGCCCGGAGTTGTAGTAGACGCTGCCGAAATTCTTCAGGTCCTTGAGGTCGCTCTTGCCCTTGTCGAGGATGTATTGCTTGAGGCGCTTGTGGATCTCGAAGTCAGTGCCGGCCGGGTACGGCGTCAGCGCCAGGTAGCCTTTGGCGGCAGCGCCAGCGGGCAGCACGTCTTCGCTGGAGCTGGCCCAGATGTCGCCGACGATGTGGTCCACCGGGAAGCCGAAACGCGCAGCGGTCTTGACCGCCACCGGGGTCGACACGCCCCAGGTGCGCAGGAACACCCAGTCCGGGTTGAGCTGACGGATCTGCCGCCATTGCGCCGATTGCTCATTGCCCGGATCGGCCACCGGAATCTGGATGTTCTCGAACCCGTACTTCTCGGCCAACAGCTTGAGCGGCCCCAGGGTTTCGCGACCGTATGCGGAGTCGTGGTAGACCGTGGCGATTTTCTTGCCCTTGAGTTTGTCGAAGCCACCCTCTCGCTGGGCGATGTAGTTGATCAGGCTGGAGGCTTCGCTGTAGAAGGTCAGCATCACCGGGAAGTTGTACGGGAACACCGTGCCGTCGGTGGCTTCGGTGCGGCCATAACCCAGGGTGATCAGCGGAATCCTGTCGACTTCCGCCCGCTCACTCAGGGCATAGGCCGCCGGCGCGCCGTTAGGTTGATAGACCGCCACGGGCGCGCCATCCAGGCCATTCTTGAAGCGCTCGTAACATTCGATGCCCTTCTCCGCCGTCCACTCGGTTTCGCATTCCTGCCAAACCAGTTTCACCCCATTGATCCCGCCTTCGACCTCGTTGATGTAGTTGAGGTAATCGATCATCCCGGCCCACACCTGTACGCCGCTGGAGGCGTAGGCGCCGACCCGGTAAGTGGCCAACGGAAAGAACTGCTGGTCCGCCGAGGCCTGGGCCATCGGTACTGCACTGCCGAAAACCGCCAGCGCCAAAGCGGCGCCGAGCAGGGAGCGTTTCAAGGATGCGCGCATGTTGTTTCTCTAGTAGTGGGAAGGATTCAGAAGCGCAGCGGCCAGTGGCCCAGCCGTTCACGAAGATTGCCCAGCAGGCGGATCAAGCCTTCCGGTTCCTTGATCAGGAACAGGATGATCAGCACGCCGAAGATGATTTTTTGCAGGTTTTGCAGCTGCCCGGCATCCACCGCGCCACCGAGCAAGGCTTGGCCGAGGTGGCTGAGCAGGATTGGCAACAGGCTGATGAATGCCGCGCCGATGAAGTTGCCGGCGATGCTGCCCATGCCACCGATAATGATGATGAACAGGATCTGGAATGATCGATTGATATCGAAACTGCTGGCACTGGCGGTGCCCAGGTAGGCAAAGGCCCACAAGGCGCCGGCGATGCCCAGGTAAAACGAGCTGACGGCAAATGCCAGGAGCTTGTAGCGCGCCACGGGAATACCGATGACGGCAGCGGCGGTGTCCATGTCGCGGATCGCCATCCAGTTGCGGCCGATCTGGCTTTTCACCAGGTTCACCGCGACCCAGGTCAGCAGCAGCACAGTGGTCAGGGTCAGCCAATAGCGGCCCAGCGGCGTGTTCAGGTCATGGCCGAACAGCGCCAGTTTCGGTGCGGTAATGGTGCCGGACGAGCCGTAGTTGTAGAACCAGGGGAATTTGACGAACAGCCACTCCAGGAAAAACTGCGCCGCCAGGGTGGTGACCATCAGGTAAAAGCCCTTGATCCGCGAACTCGGCAGCCCGAAGAAAAAACCCACCACCGCACTGATCAAACCGCCACCCAGCAACGCCACTGGCAGACCCAGTTCAGGCAAGCGCAACAGAAAACCGTACGTGGCAAACGCCCCGACCGCCATGAACCCGGCCGCACCCACCGAGGTTTGCCCGGTGTAGCCAGTCAGCAGGTTCAGGCCAAGTCCGGCCAGGGACAGCACCAGGAACGGAATCAGAATGGCGTTCAACCAATAGTCGTTGCCGGTCAGTGGAACGACGACAAACGCGATCAGCAACAAGCCGACCAGACCGAATGGCACGCGGCGCCGGACCAACACCGCCGGTGCGGTTTCACGGGTAAGGGAAATCGACATGGGTTCAGACTCGCTCGATGGCGCGCTCGCCGAACAGGCCGGCGGGACGGATGTAGAGGAAGGCCAGGGCCAGGACATAAGCAAACCACGGCGTGATGCCGCCACCGATCAGCGGGCCGATGTAGACCTCGGCGAGGTTCTCCGCCGCCCCGACGATCAGCCCGCCGACGATCGCCCCGCCAATCGAGGTGAAACCGCCGATGATCAACACCGGCAACGCCTTGAGCACCACCAGCGACAGGGAAAACTGCACCCCTTGTCGCGCCCCCCAGAGCAACCCGGCCACGAGTCCGACCACCCCGGCCACGGCCCAGACGATCTGCCAGATGCGGTTGAGGTTGATGCCGATGGACAGCGCGGCGGTGGTGTCGTCCGCCACCGCCCGCAACGAGATGCCGATGCGGGTCTTGTTGAACAGCAGTGCCAGCACCGTCACCAGCACGATGGCCGCAGCGGCGGCGATCAGGTCGAACTGACTGACCATCATTGCGCCGATGAACAGCGGCACGTCGTCGATGCCCAGGTCCAGCGCCCGGACCTGCGAGCCCATCAGGCCTTGCGCCAGGCCTTCGATGATGAAGGACAGGCCGAGGGTGGCCATGAACAGGGTGATCTGCGAGCGATTGACCAAGGGTCGCAGCACCAGCCGCTCGATCAACAGCGCGCCAACGATCATTACCAGCACTGTCAACAGCAGTGCCAGCGCAAACGGCACACCCTGATCGTGCAGGCTGACGAAGGTCAGCGCGGCGAACAACAGCATTGCGCCCTGGGCGAAATTGAACACACCGCTGGCCTTGTAGATCAGCACGAAGCCGATGGCGACCAGCGAATACAGGGTTCCGGCGAGCAAGCCGCCGAGCAGGGTTTCGAAGAAGAACGTCATCAGTGCACCACTCCCAGATACGCCGCGATCACCTCGGGGTTGGCCTGCACCTGGGCAGGCGTGCCATCGCCGACCTTGCGCCCGTAGTCGAGTACCACCACATGGTCGGACAGGCCCATCACCACGCTCATGTCGTGTTCGATCAACACCACCGTGGTGCCAAGGTCACGGTTGATGTAGGCGATGAACCGGGCCATATCCTGTTTTTCCTCGGCGTTCATCCCGGCCATCGGCTCGTCGAGCAGCAACAGGCTCGGGCCGGCGATCAGGGCGCGGCCCAGTTCGACGCGCTTTTGCAGGCCGTAGGCGAGGTTGCCCACCGGCACATCGCGTTGGGCTTGCAGTTCGAGGAATTCGAGGATGCCTTGGGCCTGCTGGCGAAACTGTTCGGCTTCAAGCCGGGCTCGCGGCAAACCCAATGCCTGCTCGATGAAGCTGCTGCGCAGATGCCGCGACAGGCCGGTCAGCAGGTTGTCGATCACGCTCATTTTCTTGAATAGCGCGTTGTTCTGGAACGTGCGGCCGATGCCCCGGCGCGCAGCGCTCAAGGGATCGATGCGCTTGAAAGACTGCTGCTCGAACACGATCGAACCGGCATCGAATCGGTACACGCCGTTGAGCACATTGAGCAACGAACTCTTGCCCGCCCCGTTGGGGCCGATCAACGCGCAGATCTCGCCACGGCGCACATCGAACGACAGGTCGTTGATCGCCTTGACGCCTTTGAAGGACAGGGAAATACCGCTGACTTGCAGGATGGAATCGGTCGAGATCATGCGATGTTCCGTTTGAATTCGGCGAGCCAGGCAGGCGTGGGTTGCGCTTGCGCGGTGCGCGTGGCTTGCCAGATGAAGTGCAGGTTGTGAAAGCCCAGCAGGCGGCGCACGCGGGTCTTGATCAGGCGTTGCAGGGGCTTTTGCGGCTGGGCGATGGCCCAGTCGCACAGGCGGCGGCGCCAGGTGCCCGGTGACGCGAGGCGTCTATCGATTTCCGCGGCGAGCGCTTGCAGGCGCTCGGCGGAAAGCAGCAGGCCCGCAGGCGCCACCTCGCGGCGATCACGACTGGCACTGCCGGGGCTTTCCGGGAAGGCCAGGGTTTGCCCGACACCGAGCCATTGTTTGAACAATACCGCCAGGCCATCCCGCCACTCGGTACCCTCCTCGCTCCATAACTGCTCGGCGTTCACACCGAGGCGAAGCCGTTGCGGATGCTCTGTCGGGCCCAGCAGCTCGGCGAAGTCGAGCAGCGACTGGCCCTGGTTGAGCCAGAGTTGCCGCGCCTGCCGGCCCTGCACGAAGGCGTGGCCAGGGTTGCTGCGCCACAGGACGTGGTGCAAGGCGGGGGCGTCGAGGTTGTCGGCGATGGCCAGCACCTCGCCGCCGATGTGCTGAGCCGCCAGGGCCAGCAGCAACAGGTTCGGCTCGAAGGCGCCACTGACGGCCAGCCGCGAACCCTCATCGAATCCTTGCTGGCGCAAACCATCGGCCAGGCGCTCGACATCGCGCAAGACATCGATCCAGCGCCAGGCAAACCATTGCCCGTGACGCTTGTGCCGCAATGCCGGCTGCAACGGGCGGACTTGCGCCCAATGGCGCAATTGCTCCAGCGCCTTGGGCGCGCTGACCTGCCATTCCTTGATGTCCGCAACCGGCGGACGCTTGAGTTCGTGCACGCTCATGGGTTGACCTCTATGTCATGGGCAAAAGCGTGCGGTGGTCCGCTGGGCTGTGATCTATGCAACGACCGCGATCCCATGTGGGAGCGGGCTTGCTCGCGAAGAGGCCGGCGAATCCAACAGCGTTTTCGTCTGTTAAACCGCTTTCGCGAGCAAGCCCGCTCCCACAGGGATCTGTGGTGTGCGCAGGTTTTCAGGCGCTAGCCACCTTCTTCTCCTGCTGCCGCAACCCCACCAGATCGCGATAACCGCTGGCCGGATGAATCTGCGGCAAGCGCGGCCCCTCACCGAACAGCTTCTCGCGCAAGGTCCCCGGCGCGTATTCGGTCTTGTACACACCGCGTTTCTGCAACTCCGGCACCAGCAACTCCACCGCATCGATGAACGTTTCGTGGGTCAGTGCATAAGCCAGGTTGAAGCCATCCACATCGGTCTCCTCGACCCATTCCTGCAACAGATCGGCAACGGTTTCCGGACTCCCGACAAACAACGGGCCAAAGCCACCGATGCCTACCCAGTCGGCCAGTTCATTGGGGGTCCAGACCTTGTTCGGATCGGCCGTGGAGAACGCCTCCACCGCCGATTGAATGGCATTGGTGTGCACATGCTTGAGCGGTTCATCCGGTTTGAACTGACTGAAATCGATGCCCGTCCAGCCGGAAATCAACGCCATCGCGCCCTCATAACTGACCCAGCGCTTGTATTCCTCGAACTTGGCCTTGGCCTTGGCGTCGGTCTCGCCGAGGATCACCGTCTGCAGGTTGAAAATCAGGATCTTCGACGGATCACGCCCCGCCTGCGCCGCACGCCTGCGGATGTCGGCCACGGTTTTCTTCAGCAGCACTTTCGACGGTGCGGCGACGAACACACACTCGGCATGCTCGGCGGCGAACTGCTTGCCGCGACTTGACGCGCCCGCCTGGTACAACACCGGAGTGCGTTGCGGCGAGGGCTCGCAGAGGTGAATCCCCGGCACCTGGAAGTGTTTGCCGACATGTTGGATCTCGTGGATTTTGCTCGGGTCGCTGAAGATCCGCCGCTCGCGATCGCGCAGGATCGCGCCCTCTTCCCAACTGCCTTCCCAGAGCTTGTAGCAAACCTGCAGGTACTCTTCGGCAAAGTCGTAGCGGGCGTCGTGTTCAGTCTGGGTTTTCTGCCCGAGGTTCTTCGCCCCGCTCTCCAGGTACGAGGTCACGATGTTCCAGCCAGCGCGGCCCTTGGTCAGGTGATCGAGGGTCGACAGGCGTCGGGCGAACGGGTACGGATGCTCGAACGACAGCGACGCGGTCAGGCCAAAGCCCAGGTGTTCGGTCACCAGCGCCATCGGCGGGATCAGTTGCAGCGGGTCGTTGACCGGCACCTGGGCCGCCTGGCGGATCGCCGCATCGCCGTTACCGCGGTAGACGTCGTAGATGCCAAGCACGTCGGCAATAAACAGCCCGTCGAACTTGCCGCGCTCGAGGATTTTCGCCAGATCGGTCCAGTATTCCAGGTCCTTGTACTGCCAGGAACGATCCCGCGGATGCGCCCATAACCCCGGCGACTGATGGCCGACGCAGTTCATGTCGAAAGCATTGAGACGGATTTCACGGGCCATCAAACGGCTCCCTTGGTTGATGTGTGCAAGCTGGGTGGGTGAATGCCGTTGAGGCGAAAGTTGCCGATGAGCTGGAGCTTGCCGCGCAGCGGATCGTGCAACGAACCCGGCAACGCGGTGCGCTGCCCCGTGAGTTCGAATTCGGCGTTGCTGGCTGTGCTCAATGCCTCGGCACTGGCCAGACGGGATTCGGCTTCGGCGATGCTGACTTCGATGTCGTCAGTGCCACTGGCGAGAAATTCTTCAGCGCGTTCCAGCAGCGCCGCGGCCACTTCGATGCGGATGTGCACATCGCCAAGACGGCTGATCACCAGAGGCTCATCAGTTGCCTGGTTGTGCTGGCGGACGAAACGCAAGGTCGCATCGAGCAGACTGCGCGCGTTGTGCAGGTCATGTCGGCTGTTGGCCAGGGGTTGTTGCCCGGCAGCAATCGGTTGGGTCAAGGCGTTCATGGTGGGCTCCTCAGTTCCAGGCGTGGCGCGCAGGCTTTACGCCGTTGAGCAGGTAGTTGCCGATCAAGTGGTATTTCCAGCGTGCCGGGTCGTGCAGCGTATGGGTGCGGGCGTTGCGCCAGTGACGGTCGAGGTTGTATTTGCCGAGCACCGAGCGGGTACCGGCCAGTTCGAAGAGCTTGCTGCTGGTGAGCAAGGCGATTTCGGTGGACAGTACTTTCGCCTGGGCGACCACCACCGAGGCGTGCGCCACCGTGTCTTCATTGGCGTCGAGCAGCGCGGCGTCAATGGCCTGGCCGGCCTTTTTCAGGATCGCTTCGCTACCCCGCACACGCCATTCGAGATCGCCGATGGCGGCAATGCTGAACGGGTCCTGCCAGCCGTGGTCCTGGCCGCTGTCGATCCATGGCCGCGCTTCACGGGCGTAGCGCTTGGTTTCTTCCAGGGCACCCACGGCGATACCGGTGTCCACGGCGGCCTGGATGATTTGTGAGATCGGGCCGTCGGCGGTTGGCTCATCGAAGGCTTTGTGGGCCGGGATCACCGCGCTGAGCGGGACCTGCACCGCGTTCAGGGTCACGCCTCCGCTGGCGGTGGTGCGCTGGCCGAATCCGTCCCAACTGTCGATCACCGTCAAACCGGGATTGTCGCGCTCGATGAAAGCGATGAACGCCTGGTTCTGTTCGTTGACCGCCACCGCCGGCACGATGTGCGCAAACAGCGCGCCGGTGCAGTAGAACTTCTCGCCGTCGATTTGCGCGGTGTCGCCGTTGAAGTGAATACGGGTTTCAAAAGCCCCGGCGTTTTTGCTTTTCGATTCCGAGAAGGCGTTGCCGAAGCGGTAACCCTGCAGCACTTTGCCGAAGTAGTATTGCTTCTGCTCTTCGCTGGCGGTTTGCGCCAGGATGTCGAGCACGCCAAGGTGGTTTTGCGGGATCTGGCCCAGGGAAGAGTCGGCGGCGGAAATGATCTTGATCACTTCGGCGACGGTCACATAAGACACTCCGGCGCCACCGTAGGCTTTTGGCACGGTGATGCCCCAGAGGCCGCTGGCGGAGAACTCGTCGAGCTCGGCAACCGGGAGGCGGCGCTCGCGATCACGAATGCTGGCTTCGACGGCGAAACGCGCAGCCAGCCTGTGGGCTACGGCAATCGCCTCAGCGTCTGAGCGAATCACATGGGCAGTACGGGGGGATTGGGCTGAGGCTGTCATGGGCCGACTCCGGTTTCTGGGTGAATGCACCAGAGCTTTTGCAGGAGTCGTGCCTGAATTTAAATTCGTTATTTATCAATATGTTAACGAATTATTAGAGAAAAGCTTTTAGCTTCAGAACAGCAAAATGTTTATCCAGTGTTGACCGGCCAACAGTTCAGATCACCACATTGCGCACGAAGCGCACCGCGACTTCTCCCTCGTTGCGATAGGAATGCGGCTGGTTGCTGGCGAACATGAAGAACTCGCCGGCTGCGATCTTGTGCGGCACCTCGCCGACCATCACCGTCAGGCAGCCTTCGAACACGTAGAACTGTTCACTCCAGCCTTCGGCGTCAGGCTCCGACGGATAATGCTCGCCCGGTTCCAGGCGCCATTCCCAGAGTTCGACTTCACGGGTGGCATTGGCCTTGGCCAGCAGTACCGCCTTGCTACCGGGGATCGTACCGGCCCAGGCCAGTTCGTTGATGCGGCTGTGGTCGCGCACATCGGGGGCCTGGATCAGGTCGCTGAAGGCCACGTCCAATGCTTCGGCCACACGGTCGAGGGTGGTCAGGCTAACGTTCTTTTCGCCGGCCTCGATCGCCACCAGCATCCGGCGACTGACACCGGATTTTTCCGCCAGTGCGGTCTGGCTCATATCGGCGGCATGGCGCAACCGCCGAATGTTCTGGCTGACGTGCTGCAGGACCGAAGCCCGGGGCGAGGAATCTTTGTGCACTATATTGCTCACTTAATGGTGTTGCGCAGTATACTGCCCAACTTCGGGCGCATTGTGCGTCCCCCTCAAACAGTGTGCAAGATCATGACGTCGGTGAACTCCTCCCAGGCTCCCTCCCGTTTCCTGCGACTCAGCAAGGCCGAGTGCGTGCTGGTGTTGATCACCATGGTCTGGGGCGGGACCTTTCTGCTGGTCCAGCATGCGATGACCGTCAGCGGCCCGATGTTTTTCGTCGGCCTGCGCTTTGCCGCCGCCGCGATAATCGTCGCCCTCTTCTCCTGGCGCAGCCTGCGGCAATTGACCTTGTTCGAGCTCAAGGCCGGCGCTTTCATCGGCGTGGCAATCATGCTCGGCTATGGCTTGCAGACGGTCGGGTTGCAGAGCATTCCCAGCAGCCAGTCGGCGTTCATTACCGCGTTGTACGTACCTTTCGTGCCATTGCTGCAATGGCTGGTATTGGGGCGTCGTCCGGGCCTGATGCCGAGTATTGGCATCATGCTGGCATTTACCGGGTTGATGCTGCTGTCGGGCCCTTCCGGGGCGGCATTGAACTTCAGCCCCGGTGAAATCGCTACCTTGATCAGCGCCATTGCCATTGCGGCGGAGATCATTCTGATCAGCAACTTTGCCGGTCAGGTCGATGTGAAACGGGTGACGGTGGTGCAACTGGCAGTCACCTCGCTGCTGTCTTTCCTGATGGTGGTGCCGACCCAGGAACAGATTCCTGATTTCTCCTGGTTGCTGTTGTTCAGTGCTCTTGGGCTGGGCGCGGCGAGTGCGGCGATCCAGGTGGCGATGAACTGGGCGCAGAAAAGTGTTTCGCCAACCCGGGCCACATTGATTTATGCCGGTGAGCCGGTGTGGGCGGGGATTGTGGGGAGGATCGCCGGGGAACGGCTGCCGGCGATTGCGTTGCTGGGGGCGGGGTTGATCGTGGCGGCGGTGATTGTCAGTGAGTTGAAGACCAAGGGTAAGGCCGCTCTGGCTGAGGAAGCGTTGGAGCGGGAAACCCAGGGTTAACCGCAAAATCTGCAACGTCTGGAAGATAGCTTTCGCGAGCAGGCTCGCTCCCACAGTTGAAATGCATTCTCCTGTGGGAGCGAGCCTGCTCGCGAAGAGGCCGGACCTGCTGAACGCAGGCTTCGAAACAATGTGAAGCAAGACTTTTCCGTCTACCTTGTAGGATTCTGCGACAGCTTGGCGTTTGGCGATCCGGGAGCTGGCACGTATGATGCTTTACAAACTTCCGCAGATTAGAAGCCTATGTCCCTGATAGTTCTACTGCTTCTGCCTTTCATAGGCAGCTGTCTGGCAGCGGTGCTGCCTCACAACGCGCGTAATACCGAATCGTTATTGGCTGGCCTGGTCGCTTTGATCGGCACCGTCCAGGTCGCCCTGCTGTACCCGCAAATCGCCCATGGCGGCGTGATCCGCGAAGAGTTCCTTTGGCTGCCCAGCCTTGGCCTGAACTTCATCCTGCGCATGGACGGTTTTGCCTGGCTGTTCTCGATGCTGGTGCTGGGCATCGGCACGCTGGTGTCGCTGTACGCCCGCTACTACATGTCACCGGACGATCCGGTACCGCGTTTCTTCGCGTTTTTCCTGGCGTTCATGGGCGCCATGCTCGGGCTGGTGATCTCCGGCAACCTGATCCAGATCGTGTTTTTCTGGGAGTTGACCAGCCTCTTCTCGTTCCTGTTGATCGGCTATTGGCACCACCGGGCCGACGCGCGACGCGGTGCATATATGGCGCTGATGGTCACCGGCGCGGGCGGCTTGTGCCTGCTGGCGGGGGTCATGCTGCTTGGCCATGTGGTCGGCAGCTATGACCTGGACAAGGTCCTGGCCGCCGGCGACCTGATTCGTGCTCATGCCCTCTACCCTATCCTGCTGCCCCTGATCCTGATCGGCGCGCTAAGCAAAAGCGCGCAATTCCCCTTCCACTTCTGGCTGCCCCACGCCATGGCCGCGCCGACACCGGTTTCGGCCTATCTGCACTCGGCAACCATGGTCAAGGCCGGGGTGTTCCTGCTGGCTCGCCTGTGGCCGTCGCTCTCGGGCAGTGAAGAATGGTTCTACATCGTCAGTGGAGCCGGCGCCGCCACCCTGCTGCTCGGCGCGTACTGCGCGATGTTCCAGAACGACCTCAAGGGCCTGCTGGCTTACTCGACCATCAGCCACCTGGGCCTGATCACCCTGCTGCTGGGCCTGAACAGCCCGCTGGCCGCCGTCGCCGCGGTGTTCCACATCCTCAACCACGCCACGTTCAAGGCCTCGCTGTTCATGGCGGCCGGCATCATCGACCACGAAAGCGGCACCCGCGACATCCGCCGGCTCAACGGCCTGTTCAAGCTGATACCGTTCACCGCGACCCTGGCCATGGTCGCCAGCGCTTCCATGGCCGGCGTGCCGCTGCTCAACGGTTTCCTGTCCAAGGAGATGTTCTTCGCCGAGACCGTGTTCATCAACGCCACGGCCTGGATCGAAGCCACCCTGCCGATCGTCGCGACCATCGCCGGGACCTTCAGCGTCGCCTACTCCTTGCGTTTCACCGTTGACGTGTTCTTCGGCCCGACCGCCACCGACCTGCCCCACACCCCGCACGAGCCGCCGCGCTGGATGCGCGCGCCGGTCGAGCTGCTGGTGTTCACCTGCCTGGTGGTGGGGATCTTCCCGGCGCAAGTGGTCGGCCCGTTGCTCGCCGCCGCCGCGCAACCGGTCGTGGGCGGCACCTTGCCCGAGTACAGCCTGGCGATCTGGCACGGCTTGAACGCGCCGATGATCATGAGCCTGATCGCCATGTCCGGTGGCATCGTGCTGTACCTGCTTTTGCGCAAGCAGCTCAAGCTCGGTCGCTTCCATTACCCGCCGTTGATTGGCCGCTTCAACGGCAAGCGCCTGTTCGAACGCAGCCTGGTGCTGATGATGCGCCTGGCCCGACGCCTGGAGCCACTGATCAGTACCCGGCGCCTGCAGATGCAATTGTTCCTGATGGTGCTCGCCGCGGTCCTGGCCGGGTTGATCCCGATGTTGCACAGCAGCCTGCACTGGGGCGACCGGCCGAAGATCCCGGGCTCGATCGTGTTCGTCATCCTCTGGCTGCTGGCGATTGCCTGCGCCCTCGGCGCCGCATACCAGGCCAAGTACCATCGTCTGGCCGCCCTGACCATGGTCAGCGTCTGCGGCCTGATGACCTGCGTGACCTTCGTCTGGTTCTCGGCCCCGGACCTGGCGTTGACGCAACTGGTGGTCGAAGTGGTGACCACGGTGTTGATCCTGCTGGGCCTGCGCTGGCTGCCACGGCGAATCGAAGAGGTTTCGCCGCTGCCGAGCAGCCTGCGCAAGGCGCGCATCCGCCGCATCCGCGACTTGCTGCTGTCGGCCGTGGTCGGCGGCGGCATGGCATTGCTGGCCTATGCGATGCTGACCCGACAGACGCCGAACGACATTTCCTCGTTCTACCTGAGCCGCGCCCTGCCCGAAGGCGGCGGCAGCAACGTGGTCAACGTGATGCTCGTGGATTTCCGCGGCTTCGACACCCTGGGTGAAATCACCGTGCTGGTGGCGGTGGCCCTGACCGTGTTCGCCCTGCTGCGGCGTTTCCGTCCGCCGAAGGAAAGCCTGCAGTTGCCGGCCCAGCAGCGCCTGCTCGCGCCGGACGTGGTCACCGACCTGGTCAACCCGCGTCACGCCAGCGACACCGCGCTCGGCTTCATGATGGTCCCGGCGGTGCTGGTGCGTCTGCTGCTGCCGATCGCCCTGGTGGTCTCGTTCTACCTGTTCATGCGCGGGCACAACCAGCCGGGCGGCGGCTTTGTCGCGGGCCTGGTGATGTCGGTGGCGTTCATCCTGCAGTACATGGTCGCCGGCACCCAATGGGTGGAAGCGCAAATGAGCCTGCGCCCGTTGCGCTGGATGGGCGTCGGCCTGCTATTCGCCACCGTGACCGGCCTGGGCGCAATGGTCGTCGGTTATCCGTTCCTGACCACCCACACCTGGCATTTCGACCTGCCGCTGCTGGGCGACATTCACCTGGCGAGCGCGCTGTTCTTTGACGTCGGCGTGTACGCCGTGGTGGTCGGTTCGACGCTGTTGATCCTGACCGCCCTTGCCCACCAATCGGTGCGGGGTCACAAGACCGCGGCCCAGCCCAAACTTGTCGTCATCAAGGAGGCTGTCTGATGGAAGAAGTCATCGCCATCGCCATCGGCGTCCTGGCCGCGTCCGGCGTCTGGCTGATCCTGCGTCCACGGACGTTCCAGGTGGTCATGGGCCTGTGCCTGCTGTCCTATGGCGTCAACCTGTTCATCTTCAGCATGGGCAGCCTGTTCATCGGCAAGGAGCCGATCATCAAGGACGGCGTACCCCAGGATCTGCTGCATTACACCGACCCGCTGCCACAAGCGCTGGTACTGACTGCGATCGTCATCAGCTTCGCCATGACCGCGCTGTTCCTGGTGGTCTTGCTGGCGTCCCGGGGCTTGACCGGCACCGACCATGTGGATGGCCGGGAGCCTAAAGAATGAATCCGATGTCGCACCTGATCGCCGCGCCCATCCTGCTGCCGCTGCTGACCGCCGCGATCATGCTGATGCTCGGCGAGAAACATCGCCCGCTCAAGGCCAAGATCAACCTGTTCTCCAGCCTGCTGGGGCTGGGTATTTCAGTTCTGCTGTTGCAATGGACGCAAACCACCGGCATCGCCGGTTCCATTGGCGTGTATCTGCCGGGCAACTGGCAGGTACCGTTCGGCCTGGTGCTGGTGGTCGATCGCCTGTCGGCGCTGATGCTGGTGCTGACCGGCATTATCGGCGTCTGTGCGCTGCTGTTCGCCATGGCGCGCTGGGACAGCGCCGGTTCGAGCTTCCATGCGCTGTTCCAGATCCAGCTGATGGGCCTGTATGGCGCCTTCCTGACGGCGGACCTGTTCAACCTGTTCGTGTTTTTCGAAGTGCTGCTGGCCGCGTCCTACGGCCTGATGCTGCACGGGTCGGGCCGGGCGCGGGTGTCGTCGGGGCTGCATTACATCTCGATCAACCTGCTGGCTTCGACCCTGTTCCTGATTGGCGCGGCGCTGATCTACGGCGTCACCGGCACCCTGAACATGGCCGACCTGGCGCTGAAGATCCCGCTGGTGCCCGAAGCCGATCGCGGCCTGTTGCATGCAGGCGCGGGCATCCTGGCGGTGGCGTTCCTGGCCAAGGCCGGGATGTGGCCGCTGAATTTCTGGCTGGTGCCAGCGTACTCCTCGGCAAGCGCGCCGGTGGCGGCGATGTTCGCGATCATGACCAAGGTCGGCATCTACACCTTGCTGCGCCTGTGGACCCTGCTGTTTTCCGGTCAGGCCGGCGCCTCGGCGTACTTCGGTGGCGATTGGCTGATCTACGGCGGCATGGCCACTATCGTCTGCGCGGCCGTGGCGATCCTCGCGGCCCAACGCCTGGAGCGCATGGCCAGCCTGAGCATCCTGGTGTCGGCGGGGATTCTGCTGGCGGCGATCGGGTTCGGCCAGCCAAACCTGATCGCTGCGGCACTGTTCTATGTGGTCAGCTCGACCCTGGCGCTGAGCGCGCTGTTCCTGCTGGCGGAGTTGATCGAACGCTCGCGCTCGGCCAACGAAATGCCCCTGGAGGATGAAAACGAGATGCTGCCTCGGCCGCTGGAATCGTTGTATCCGATCAAGGGCATCAACCTCGACGACGACCAGAAAGCCGTGGTCGGCCAGGTGATTCCCTGGACCATGGCGTTCCTCGGCTTGAGCTTCATCGCCTGCGCCCTGCTGATCATCGGCATGCCACCGCTCTCAGGCTTCATCGGCAAGCTCGGCCTGCTCAGCGCCTTGCTCAATCCGATGGGCCTGGGCAACGCTGGCGACGCGCCGGTTTCGAATGCCGCGTGGGGCTTGCTGACGCTGCTGATCCTCTCGGGCCTGGCGTCGTTGATCGCCTTTGCCCGCGTCGGCGTCCAGCGTTTCTGGACACCGGCAGAACGCCCCTCGCCTGCGCTGCGGCGCCTGGAATGCGTACCGATTTTCGCGCTGCTGGGGTTGAGCATCCTGCTCACGCTCAAGGCCGAACCGCTGCTGCGCTACACCCAAGCGGCCGCCAACGCCTTGAACAACCCGCAGCAGTACGTGATGGCCGTGCTCGGCACCCGCGTGGTGCCAGGCCCGCAGGCCAGTGCAGCGCTGCTGGAGGTGCAACCATGAAGCGCCTGCTGCCTGCGCCATGGCTGTCGCTGGCCCTGTGCCTGTTGTGGTTGCTGCTGAACCTGTCGCTCAGTCCCGGCAACCTGTTACTGGGCGCCCTGTTGGGGCTTTGCGCGCCTTTAATGATGCGCAAGCTGCGTCCGCTGCCGATTCGCATTCGTCGGCCCGGGGTGATCCTGCGTCTGTTCCTGCTGGTCGGTCGCGATGTGCTGGTGTCCAACCTGGCGGTCGCCTTCGGTGTGCTCAATGCTCGCCGCCGACCGCCACGCTCAGGGTTCGTCAAGGTGCCGCTGGACCTGCGCGACGCCAATGGCCTGGCCGCGCTGTCGATGATCTGCACGGTGGTGCCGGGCACGGTCTGGTCGGAGCTGGCGCTGGATCGCAGCATCCTGCTGCTGCATGCCTTCGACCTGGATGACGAAGTGCTGTTCATCCAGCACTTCAAGGCGACCTACGAGCGCCCGTTGATGGAGATTTTCGAATGAGCAGCTTGTTGTCCAACGCCATCCTGCTGAGCCTGTTCCTGTTTTGCGTGGCGATGATCCTGACCCTGATCCGCCTGTTCAAGGGTCCATCGGCCCAGGACCGGGTCCTGGCCCTGGATTACCTGTACATCGTGGCGATGCTGATGATGCTGACGCTGGGCATTCGCTATGCCAGTGACACTTACTTCGAGGCCGCGTTGCTGATCGCGCTGTTTGGCTTCGTCGGCTCGTTCGCCCTGGCGAAATTCCTCCTGCGCGGCGAGGTGATCGAATGAGTGCGCCATTGTCCTTGTGGGTGGAAATACCCGTGGCCATCCTGCTGGTGCTCGGCAGCCTGTTTGCCCTCATTGGCGCCACTGGCCTGTTGCGGATGAAGGATTACTTCCAGCGCATGCACCCACCGGCCCTGGCCTCGACCCTGGGCGCATGGTGCGTGGCCCTGGCTTCGATCATCTTCTTTTCTGCGCTCAAGTCCGGGCCGGTCCTGCACGCCTGGTTGATACCGATCCTGCTGGCGATCACCGTACCGGTGACCACCTTGCTGCTGGCCCGGGCGGCGTTGTTTCGTAAACGCATGGCGGGGGATGATGTGCCGGCGGAGGTTTCTAGTCGGCGTACGGAGAGTGGGGGTTGATTGAAAGAGCTTTGGCGTACATATCCATTGCTGCGGTAACGGATATGTACACATGAAAGACAATTATCGCCTGCCAGGACGCCATCGCCGGCAAGCCTGGCTCCTACAGTGGGGGATCGGGGACATCCGCCCGCGCCGAGGCGTCAACGAGAAGCAAAGCTGATCCTAAACCCAGGCCACCGCCAACAACCCAGCCCCCAGCACCACACACAAGGGCGAATAGACCCAGGTGTCCAGCCGGGCAAACCGCGACCCCTTGACCTCCTTGAAAAACCCCACCAGCTCCGAGTCGCCAATGGCCCGGGCAAACAGCAATAGCGCAATGGCGCTGATCACCCACTGCAACCCGCGATGATCCACCTGCGGCAGCCACCAGCCAACCCGCAAGCACACCAACAGGGCAATGGTCAGCAACGCCGCCGCCACCAGCATCGTCATCCAGCCACGGGGCTTGAAGGCCGGCTGCAATCGCGCTCCGCCCTCCACCGGCACCTGCGGCACCACCGCCACGACGGCCCATTTACCACCCAACGCCCAATACACGTGTGCCAGGGCGATTGCCGCAATTACCGTCGCCAGCCATTGAGCCAACACGAAGGTCATGGTCTGAAATCCTTGAAAGGGATTTGAACAGACTCATCCTAGTTGGCTTTTTTCGCCGTGCACGCGCTCAAGCCAACGACCCGACCAACGCGTTTGCAGCCGCTGCCTACAAGGCGGCTGATACCTTGTCCGCGATATCCTTGGGCAACCAGGCCTTCCAGACCTGCGGATGGGCCTTCATGAACGCTTCGGCGGCCTGACGCGGTGGCGTGTGCTTTTCACTCATCTCGGCCAGCGCCCGGTTCAACGGGTCGATGGGAAAATCGACCTTGGCAAAGAACTCGGCAATCTGCGGGTACTGCTTCTGGAACGGCGTGGACACGCCGATAGACAGCTTCGAGGGCAGCGAGCGGGTCGGTTGCGGATTGGGGTTGTCGGCGTCGGTCAGGGTTTTCCAGGCCTGCGCATCGAAGGGCGGCTCCTCCAGCTGGATCAGCTTGAAGCGACCGAGCAGCGGCGTGGGCGACCAGTAATAGAACAACACCGGTTTACCCCGGCGAATCGACGAGCTGATCTCCGCATCCAGCGCAGCGCCCGAACCGCTGCGAAAATTCACATAGCTGGCATCGAGCCCGTAGGCCTTGAGCTTCTGCTTGTTGACCACTTCCGAGGTCCAACCGATAGGGCTGTTGAGAAAGCGTCCCTTGTTCGGCGCTTCAGGGTCCTTGAACACGTCTTTGTACCTGGGAAGGTCGGTGACACTGCGCAAGTCCGGCGCCAGCGCCTTGATGCCCTTGGCCGGGTCGCCCTTGACCACGTACTCAGGCACCCACCAGCCTTCCGTGGCGCCCTTGACCGTGTCGCCCAGGCTCACGACCTTGCCTTCCGCCTCCGCCTTGACCCAGACCGGGCTGCGCCCCGCCCACTCCTCACCAATGACCTGGATGTCATTGTTGGCCAGTGCGGTTTCGAGGGTGATGGTAGTGCCTGGCAAGGTGTCGGTCGGCAGCCCATACCCTTTTTCGACGATGATCCGCAGGACATCGGTGATCAGGCTGCCGCTTTCCCAATTGAGGTCGGCGAAGTGGATCGGCGCGCTGGCAGCCAGCACCGCAGCGGGTGACGCCAACAATCCGAACGTGGCCACGACAGCGGCCAGCAACCGGCGAATGCCTTTCATGCTTGTGCACCTCGTGCTGTTCACAGCAATAGCAGGATGGCCTGGCAGAAGACCGCAAAGCCTCTGAATACTCAGTCAACTGACTGTAGTAGAGGTTCCTGCTTTCGAGGGACGCGGATCACTTTTCACAGGTTTGCTGCAGGCAGGCCAGCTCTCTCCTGACCATGCTGGCGTACGCCGCCGGTTGCAACGCGTAGATTTGCGAGGCCACCCAGTTCAGCCAGGCACCCTGCAGGACCGCCTTTTGCTCAAACAGACGCTGGGCCTCGGCTTGCGCACGGGCCTGGTGCTGTTGGTGGAAATCGGCACGGGGCAGGACCACTATTCACTGGCCTTGAACGTCACCAGTTCGCCCTTGCGCCACTTGGCGGCCTTGCCGGTCACGGCCTTGAGGGTCTTGGTAAGGCCTTCCTGCAGCTGCTGGTGGGCGGCGAATACCGTCACCACGTTGTGCCCTTCCTTGAACAGGATGGCTTGGCCGTCGGCCGTGGTCACGAAGGCGTAATCGCCCAGGCCGTAGACTGTCAGCTTGATGTCGCGGAACTTGATTTCCAGTTTGCCACCTTCGCGGCTGGGCAACACCGACGCGCTGAAATGATCGCCGACCTTGAGTTTGAGCCCCGGTTTATCGTCCACCACGAGCGCTGACTCGGTGTCGATCTCGGCAATGTAAATGCCTTCGGCGCTCTGCTCGGTAATGTAAACAAAACGTGACTGAAACTGTTTAACCAGCTTTGCGCGCAAATCGCCCAGCACGAACAAAGCATGCATATCGAGATTACTTACTGCCAAGGAAACATCCCCACATCTGAAAATGACGCCGCACGCGAAAAAAGCGCACGGCCAAAAAAGCGGCAATGCCGAGGTGAAGCCAGATAACCCGGGTTGAGATCCTGGATGCGCAGAGCGCTCATCCCTCTCGAAGCTTGAGCAGATTACTGGATGCTGCTCACGTCGTCTCGCCCGGCGTTCGACAAAGGCTGAAGGAAAACACCCTTGGAACCGCCAGAGAAATACGGACTATCAACTTTAGGGAAAAAACTCTTATAAAAAAGCACTTTTCTTACATATCGCCAGCCAGAAATTGCTTTAGATAAGCCTTGTCCACCCACCAGTGACGCTGATTCTAGAGCAGCGATGCTCACCGAGACTACCCATTACGACGTACATTACGTCGGCTAACCCAAGAAAAGGACTTCATATGTGCACACTGACACACTTTGCCCATCCCCAGGCATCTTACTCCAACACCCCACCTTCCCTGCACCCCGCCGAGTTCCTTGCGACCGAAGACGCTCCCCGCTGCCCCTCGCCACCACGATTTCATGTGGTTCTGGCGGGTATCGCCTTCTTTCATATCAAAGAAACTTCCACGGGGCACGTAAGAGGTTTCCGCGGCGATCATAACCAGGCCTGTGCCCTCGCCCGCGCGCTCGAGTCACATAGGTGACACTTTCATCCCGTTTTCCCGGAAGGTTTCGTCAAGCCGGCGACTTTACTCAGCCGCCGGCCTCCAACTACTGCCATACTCCCCGACCAATCAAACGCGCCTTCCCGTGGCGGGCGCGCTAAACAACAATATTTCATGGGAAGGCCGTAACGTGACGGAATTTGATATCGGCGAGTTTTTCATCAGGGGCGAAGCCAGAGAGATCGACGGCGAGTTCCAGGCCGTGATCGTGATGCGCGCCAAGCCACCGCTGAAAACCGTGACCTATCATCAGGTCGAGAAAGATCGCTGGTTCAAGTCCTCCGACATCGCCGCCCTTGCCGCGCAGGAGTCGGCCAAGGAACTGAAGGCGGCCGTCGATGCAGGCGCCTTGAAAACCTGACACGCGCCATTGCGGTCTATGCTCACTGCTGCGTTGGAACATCGTTTTCGAACTTAATGAAGCACGGCTCCCTCAGATGCAACAGAGACGTTCTTCATCTCTATCACTCGACACGACAGATGACCTGCAAGGAGATCAAGATGGAATCACCGACCCACGACCTGAAAGGCTTGTTCGACCAGCTCGGGCTGGATTCGAGCCAGCGAGCCATTGACGATTTCATTGCCAGCCATTCTCCCCTGCCCGACGACAAGAAACTCATCGATGCCGAGTTCTGGACCCCCCAGCAGGCAGGCTTCCTCAAAGAACAATTGCGTGAAGACGCCGACTGGGCGCGAGTGGTCGACGACCTGAACCTGCGCATGCATCAGGTTCACTAGGATCAGGCACAGTGCAGGTTGCCTGGCGATTCGGCGTGCAATTGCGCCAGCCAGGCGGCCTTGCACGCTTCAGCTTCATTGCGACTGGAATAGGCCGTGCCACGGCGTTCGCCATTGAGCAGCACCACCCAGCAGATACTTTGCCCCAACGCCCGCAAACTGGCGGGTACTCCGCTCCCGATCATGACCGCGACATCAACTTTACTGTGCATGTTGCGCCTCCAACTCCGTTAGCAACCTAACTAATAGAGGTATGGTAACGACTCCGTGGGCGCGCAAACAATATCGGCTTTGTACAGATTCGTTACCAAAACTGTAACAGTCGCAATCCATTATCGAGGGTTTTGCGGTTTGTAGCCCAGGCGCAAACCACCCCAATGACGCCCCTTGAGCATGATCGGCACTGACAGGTCGTGCATGAGCTCTCCAGTGTCACGGGTATAGGTTTGCAACAGCACGGCTTGCTGATGACTGCCACAGCGGATCCCCGTCCGGTCGGCGAACTTGCGTTTGCTGCGGTTGTGCAGGGTATCGTGTTGTATATCGCCGGTCAGTGGTTGGCTGAACGCCTGGTTATGCGTCGGCACATAGCCCTGCTGGGTACAGGCAATGGCGAATACCAGGCCTTCGTGGCGTGGCAGCAGCGGCTCCTGGATCGCCGGCAGGACCTGATCGGTGTAACGATCAAAGCGCGTTCGGTATTTGGCCGGGTGGGTATCGGGAATCGCCTGGTAATGCCGGTCGAACAGGTCTTCGAGGCTGATCTGCCCCGCATCGATATCTGCTTCGAAGCGCGCGGCAATCTGGCTCGCGCCTTCCCTGGCCAGGTCATAGATCCGCTGGTGATAGTCATCCAGGCCGACTTCGGCGAGGCGCTCGCTGATGGTCTCGGCCTGGCCTTCCATCTGCACCGCTGCCAAGGCCAGGCGCTGGGTCTGTTGGTCACTGATCGCAAGGTCGCTGCGCATCTGCTCGATGGCGTGAAACAGGCTATCGAGTTGTTCACGGTTGGTTTCGGCACCGCGAGCGATTGCCCCGACCTGGCTTTCGACACCGGCAGCCAGGCGGGCAATGTTTTCCAGGTGCTGGCCCGTCTGTTCGACCTGGCCTACGCCGGTGTCGAGGTCGCTGGACAACTGGCGGATCTGCTCGACCACTTGTGCGGTGCGCTGCTGGATATCGGCCACCATGTCGCCGACCTCTCCGGTGGCCGTGGCCGTGCGCGCGGCAAGCCCGCGAACCTCATCGGCCACCACCGCAAAGCCACGACCGTGCTCACCGGCTCGCGCCGCTTCGATGGCCGCGTTCAAGGCCAGCAAGTTTGTCTGGCTGGCAATGGACTGGATCACCAATGTGACCCGCTGAATGTCATCGCTGCGCAAGCTCAGGGCTTCGATCAGCTCACGGCTGTTATTGGCCCGCTGGCTGAGTTGGTGCATGCGGGCAATGGATTCGATCAACTCGGTACGCCCGGCCACGCCGCTTTGATGCGCTTCACTCGCGGCACTCAGGGCCTGGTGACTGAGGGCCGAGGTGGCCTGCTCGGTCGCGATCATGACTTCGGCATTGCCAACGATTTGTGCTGCCGCCCCCAGTTGCGATTGCAACTTGTCGGCCAGTTGCTTGACTGAAAAGGCCACGCCAGCGGCGGACAACGCGTTATGACTGGTGGTGTAGGACAGTTCGCGGGTTAACGCCGAGAGTGTGCCGGACGTATCGGCAGGCACGGCTTCAGGCATTGCGCGCGAGCGCAGGCGTGGCAGCCAAATGATCAGCACGGCCATCGGCAGGCCAAGGTAGAGCGACCAGCCGCCCAGGGTCATGCCACACAATAGCAGCATCAGGGCGATGCTTTGCAGTGTCGGCGTCAACCAGCGGTTGTTCGGCAAAAGCGTGGGTGCAGGCACGGCCGCCACCCGAGATCCGTCTCTCGTCATCGTTATCACCCCGCCAATTTCTAGTTGTTGTCTTCGCATTAAACGCCAGCACAAGGCCATTATCCATGAGCCTTTAGTCGGGGACGTTGCAGCAGATCAATAGAAGTTCGGGGGGATTGTGTAGACGTCGAAAAGCAAAGATCGCAGCCTGCGACAGCGCCTACAGGGGGCTGCCAACGGCTGCGATCTTTTCCAGGCAGCCCAGGTTAAGTGGGCTGCCCAACAGAATCAGGCCTGACGCTGGTGTTTGTCGATTTGCTCGTGGCGTTCTTGAGCTTCGATGCAGTACTTGGTGGTCGGGCTGATCAGCAGGCGCTTGAGGCCAATAGGCTCGCCGCTGTCATCGCACCAGCCGAAGCTGTCTTCCTTGATGCGTTCCAGGGCTTGTTCCAACTGAGGCAGCATGCGCTGATCACGATCAATCGCGTTCACCAGCCAAGTGCGCTCTTCTTCGACGGAAGCGGCGTCCGCCGGGTCGGCCGGGGTGTCCAGGCTTTCGATGGCGATGCGGTTCTGTTCGATGCGCTCATGGGTTTCGACTTTCATGTTTTGCAACAGCTCAGAGAAAAAAGCATGTTGCTCGGCATTCATGTAGTCATCCGCCGGCATGGCCAGCAACTTGTCCTTTGTCATTGATATCTCTATAAAAAACGTGCATTAAGGCGAATTAGGGAGCGTTGCGGCGGACCATCGAAGGTCATCGCAACGGCGCCGTTTATACCAAGCGCCACCCGGCACTCAATTTACGAGGGGCGGCAGTCTAAGGCCGACTTGACGCCTCAGCAACTGAAAAGACAGCGAATTTGTCCGACAAAGCCTCGAAAATGCTCTAAGACAGGCATCCAGGCGGATATCGGAGTGCGTTTATAGCAAGAAATTCAATCCTGCGAAGCTTATATAAAAGACAAACCGCTGAGCTGCATGCCCCGGTTTGCAGGTCGACCGGGCTCAGCTAAGGTTGTCGCTCGCGTAATGGCTATCTCAAGGAGCGGTTAAATGAAGCTGATCGGCATGCTGGATTCACCTTACGTGCGACGCGTCGCCATTTCTGCCAAGCGCCTGGGCATCGCCCTGGAGCACGAATCGGTGTCGGTGTTCAGGACCTTCGAGCAATTTCGGCAAATCAACCCGGTGGTCAAGGCGCCGACCCTGATACTGGATGACGGTGAAGTGTTGATGGATTCGACGCTGATCATCGATTACCTGGAAGCATTGGCCGGCCCGGATCGCAGCTTGATGCCTGCGGGTATCGAACATCGCCTGCGGTCACTGCGCCTGATTGGCCTGGCATTGGCTGCCAGCGAAAAGTCGGTGCAGCTTTATTATGAACGCAACCTACGCCCGGCAGAGATTCAATACGAGCCTTGGGTTAAACGGGTCGAGGGGCAATTGGCAGCCGCCTATTCGGCGCTGGAACGAGAGCTGGAAAAGCAGCCGCTGAAAAATGACGGCTCGATTGACCAGGCTGGTATTACCCTCGCTGTTGCGTGGAGCTTTACCCAGTATGTGGTGCCGGATCAGGTTCCGGTTGAGCGGTTCCCAAAAATCGCTGCGTTCACCCGCTATGCCGAGGGGCTTGAGGTGTTTATCGACACGCCGATTGACTGACGGCGTTACGGCCACCATCGCATCGCCAGCAAGCCGGCTCCTACAGGTGCGTTTCACACCTTTACATCCACCAGCAAAAACGCCGCTTCTGCCAAAAAGGCAGAAGCGGCACAGGCACGAGGCCAGGAACTATCAGTGCATGAACAAGGCGATCAGGATGATGATCGGGATCGGTACGCCGAGAAAGAACAGTAGTAATGAACGCATGATGTTTCTCCTGGGTTAACGAATCGGTGCGGTGGTGACGTAAGTGTCGGTTTCCAGATACACCACGGCATCCCGGCGACGACCGCCGAAGGTGGCAGCCAGGCTGGCGAAGAACGCACCGGCCAGCAGCGCGACGAACATCCACAAGGTGGTCCAGGCTGCTACTTTGGCGGCGGTGTCGGCCGCTTGTTGCGCAGCCAGCTTGGCGTCCGCCACGGCTTTTTGCGTGCGGGCATAGACTTCGTCGACACGACGTTCAGCATCTGCTTGTGTCATGTTGGTCCGTTGCGCCACCAGTTGTGCCAGGTAAGTACGGTCTTCAGCTGCCAACTGACCGTCTTTAAGTGAGCGCACGAAAATGCGCGTCACTGTGCCTCTGGCGGCGTCATCGCTGACGGCGGCTGGCTGGTCATTACGAAACAGGCTGTCGATGTAGTAGCCGTACTGATCGCTGTCAGTGTTGGCTGCCGCGGTGCCCGCTGCTGCTGTCATGGCAGTGGCGGCGCCACCGGCCACCTGCGCCCCGGCCTGCACGCCACCACTGACGATGCTGCTGACCGAACCGGCGACCAACGTGGCCGTCACCAGTGTCGCTACGCACCAGGCGAGGAAACCATGGGCGGTATCGCGGAAATAAACTTCATCGCCATGCATATAAGCCCACTTCACCCGCAGCCGGCCGGCGATATAGCCACCGGCGCCGGAAGCGACGATTTGCGTGACAGCCAGCCAGACAATCGTCGAAATGCCCAGGCCCTTGGCGCTCATGCCTTCATTGGCCCACGGCGAAACGGCCGAAAACCCAAGGCCGAATCCAAGCAGTACCAGGATCAGCGACAACGCCGCCGCCGCCGCGGCCCCGGCGAAGATCGCCCCCCAGGACACGCCCGACACTGTGCTCGATTCATCCGTGGCGGGATAGAAACCCTCAGAGGATCTATTCATTGTTGTATCGCTCCAGGCAGAAAGATGGTGTTACAAGTCTCGAAAGAGCAATTGCAGTCGCCGTGCCAGTCGCGGGCTTTCAATAAATCCTTTTATTTCAGCAGCTTAGAAACTTTGAACTTCCCAACCCCATGCAAATTGCAATGAACGGCTGGATGCAGCGGGTTTTATGCATTGACCGACGATGGATTTGTCCATGAACTTTTATTTAGTAAGCCTTCGATCATTTCTTGGCAAAATGCTGCACTACGTTGTGAATACCTAATCAGGCCAGCCTTATGACCCGCATCTTGACCATCGAAGACGACGCCGTGACCGCACGGGAAATTGTCGCCGAACTGAGCAGCCACGGGCTCGACGTCGATTGGGTCGACAACGGTCGAGAGGGACTTGAGCGTGCGGTCAGCGGCAACTATGACCTGATTACCCTCGACCGCATGTTGCCCGAGCTCGACGGCCTGGCGATTGTCACCACATTGCGCACCATGGGCGTGGCCACGCCTATCCTGATGATCAGCGCCCTCTCCGACGTTGACGAGCGCGTACGCGGCTTGCGTGCCGGGGGCGACGATTACCTGACCAAACCCTTCGCCACCGATGAAATGGCCGCCCGGGTCGAAGTCCTGCTGCGCCGGCAGAACACCGTGACGGCCCAGGCGACCACGCTGCGGGTGGCAGACCTGGAGCTGAACCTGATCAGCCACGAAGCCAGCCGCGACGGCCAGTTGCTCACCCTGCTGCCCACCGAATACAAACTGCTGGAATTCCTGATGCGCAACACCGGGCAGATCCTCTCGCGGATGATGATTTTCGAAGAGGTCTGGGGTTATCACTTCGACCCCGGCACCAATTTGATCGACGTGCATATCGGCCGCCTGCGCAAGAAAATCGACCCACCTGGCAATGTTCCATTGATTCGAACGGTGCGAGGCTCGGGTTATGTCATTGCCGAACCCGTCTAAAGGCTGGCGTTCTTCGACCAGTCGCCTGCTGGCCCTCTACAGTGCGTTGTTCGTGGCCTGGAGCGGGATTCTCATGGGGGTCATGTATTACGAGGTGTCCGCTTACCTCGACAACCTGGCCAAGCACTCGCTGATGCAACGCCAGCATCTGTTCTCGCACTTCCAGGGTGATCAACTGACGGACGCCCTTGCCGTCAGCATGACCTTCGACATCCGCGGCATTGACGCCTACGGCCTGTTCGATGCCGAACATCGTTATCTCAGTGGCGCCCTGCGCCACATTCCCAAAGGCCTGCCGCTGGACGGCAAGATTCACATGCTCAACGACTGCGCCGAGTCCGACGACCCGACCCTGCCCGTCGACAGCTGCGACGCGGTGGCAACCCAGACGAAAGATGGTCGCTGGCTGATCCTGGTGCGGGACAACGGTTCGTTGTTTGCCGTGACCCGGATCATCCTCCATGCCTTGTTCTGGGGCGTGACCCTGACCATCTTGCCCGGCATCGTCGGTTGGCACCTGTTGCGCCGCCGACCGCTAAGGCGGATTCGAGCGATCCAGGGCAGCGCCGAAGCCATCGTCGCCGGGGACCTTACCCGGCGTCTGCCGCTGTCCAATCGCCGCGATGAACTGGACATGCTGGCCGCCATCGTCAACGCCATGCTCGAACGCATCGAGCGCTTGATGAACGAGGTCAAGGGCGTGTGCGACAACATCGCCCATGACTTGCGCACTCCGCTGACCCGCCTGCGCGCGCAGCTCTACCGCATGCAACAACAGGCCGGCGAAGGGTCGCCGCAAGCGACGCAATTGGACGCGGTGCTGGCCGAGGCCGACACCCTGATGGCGCGTTTTCGCGGGCTGCTGCGGATTTCCGAACTGGAGGATCGCCAGCGCCGGTCCGGTTTCGTGCAATTGGACGCGGTGTCCTTGCTACAGGAACTGCATGAGTTTTATCTGCCGTTGGCCGAGGACGATGGCCTGACGTTTGAACTGCAACTGCCCACATCGCTGCCTTCGCTCAATGGCGATCGCGCCCTGCTGTTCGAAGCGGTGGCCAATCTGTTGAGTAACTCGATCAAATTCACCCCGCCCGGTGGCCAGGTGATTTTGCGTGGGGTCAATGAGAACGGGCACACCCGGATCGAAGTACTCGACTCCGGCCCCGGCATTGCGGAGGTTGAACGCGAGGCGGTGTTCCAGCGCTTCTACCGCGCAGAGGCGGGCAATCAGAAAAGCGGTTTCGGCTTGGGGCTGTCGATCGTCGCGGCGATTGTCGGCCTGCACGGCTTTACCCTGGAGGTCGGCACCAGCGAACTGGGTGGCGCACGGTTGGCGATCGATTGTCGGGAGAGCCTGATTGCCCCGACCTGATACAAATCTGCAGAACTGACACAGAACCTGTGGGAGCGGGCTTGTGTGGCGAGGGGATTTATCCCCGTTGGGCTGCGAAGCGGCCCCGGCATTCCTTCAGGCATACCGAGTTGGCTGGCTCTGCGACTGCTTCGCAGCCGAACGGGGATAAATCCCCTCACCACATTCTATGGTTGAGGGCTTCCCCTCAACCATAGAATCTCCCACGGCGGATCTGTGGTGTTTGTCAGGCCGGGTAATTGGCCCGCAGGGCCTCAAGCCCGCCCTGATAAATCCCGGTAAACAACGCCACCACTTCCTCATCGCTCACACCCACCGGCTCAAACCGACCGGACCAGGTCACCCGGGCGCCCTGCCCCTGCGCTTCAACGCGGATCGTCGCCAGATAATCAGTGGCCGGAAACGGCGCCTGCAAGATCGAGTAGCTGTAGGTCTTGCCATCGTTGTCGAACGCTTGCAGACGTTCGATCACTACCGCGCCGTCCGCCGTCTGCAGGCTGCGCACCCGCCCGCCTTCGCTGAGCTCGCTCTTGGGAATGAACGGCAGCCAGTCCGGCAGCGAATTGAAACCGCCGATCAAGTGCCAGACCTGATCGGCCGAGGCCGGGATGTCGATGAATGCTGATGCAGTTGCCATGTAATGCTCTCTCTTGATTGTCGGGGTCAGATGGCCAGGCTGTCGACGACACCGCCATCGACTCGAAGCGCCGCGCCTGTGGTAGCCGAGGATAGTGGCGAAGCAATATACGCCACCAGGTTGGCCACTTCCTCGACATTCGCCACGCGCTGGATGATGGACGTCGGCCGCTCCTTGCGTACAAAGGCGTCGGCTTCTTCCTGGACGCTGCGCCCGGACGCGGCAATGGCATCCTTGAGCATCAGCTCCACGCCGTCGGTCAATGTCGGGCCCGGCAGGATCGCATTGACCGTTACCCCGGTGCCCGCCAGCCGCTTGGCCAGTCCGTGGGACACCGCCAGGTTGGCGCTTTTGGTCACACCATAGTTGAGCATGTCCGCAGGAATCGCGATTCCGGATTCCGAAGACAGGAAAATCACCCGCCCCCAGCCCTGCTTGACCATGTCCGGCACGTAATGCCGTGCCAGGCGCACACCGGAGATCACGTTGACCTCATAGAAGCGCGCCCACTCGCTATCGGGTGTGTCGAAGAAATCCACTGCGGCATAGATTCCCAGGTTGTTCACCAGAATGTCTGCCCGCGGTTCGGCGGCGAACAGTTTTTCCGCGCCCTCAGCCGTCCCGAGATCCGCCGTGAGCCCGCGCACTTGTGCGCCGGGCACCTGCTGGCGAATGCTCGCCAGCGCCTGCTCGACCTTGGCCGCCTCGCGGCCGATCACCACCACCGTGGCGCCGGATTCAGCCAGTGCCTTGCTGATGCCAAGACCAATGCCGGCAGTGCTGCCGCTGACAATGGCCAGTTTTCCACTCAGATCGATTTTCATGCTCAAGCTCCAGTGATCGGCAACGGTGCGCGCTCGGACACCAGCTTCGCGTCGCGCAACGCTTGCCAGAAAGCGGCGGGAATCACCGCCGACAGTGCGGCCACATCTTCGGCAATCCGCTGCGGGCGACTGGCGCCTGGAATCACCGCTGCCACGGCCGGGTTGGCCAACGAAAACTGTAATGCTGCCGCTTTGATGTCGACACCATAGGCCAGCGCAATGCGCTTGATCTGCTCGACCTTGGCGACAATCGCCGGGCTGGCCTTCTGGTATTCGAAGTGTTCGCCACCCGCCAGAATGCCCGAACTGTATGGCCCGCCAACCACGATTTCGACGTTCTGCGCCAGTGCCGCGTCCATCAGACGCTGCAAGGCACGATCATGGTCGAGAAGAGTGTAGCGACCGGCCAACAGAAAACCGTCCGGCTGCGCTTCACTCAGATCCAGGGTCAATTCGCACGGCTCGACTTTGTTCACCCCCAGGCCCCAGCCCTTGATCACGCCCTCTTCGCGCAAGCGGGTCAGCACCTTGAAGGCACCAGTGCGGGCCTGGTTGAAGTATTCCAGCCATTGATCGCCGTAGAAGTCCTGGGCGATGTCATGCACCCAGACGATGTCCAGGCGATCGGTTTGCAGGCGCTTGAGGCTGTCTTCGATCGAGCGCAGCGTCGCATCGGCGCTGTAGTCGTTAATGATCTTGTTCGGGCGCCCATGCTCGAACACCCCGCTCTTCTCCCCCAGATCGCGGGCGGCGGCGTCTTCGACCTCGTCGAGAACCACCCGTCCGACCTTGCTGCTCAGCACATAGTCATCGCGGTTGTAGCGCGACAGCGCCTGGCCGAGGCGAATTTCCGACAGGCCCGAACCGTAGAACGGTGCAGTATCGAAATAACGCACGCCGGCATCCCAGGCGGCGTGCACGGTGGCTTGCGCCTCCTCTTCAGGGATGGCGCGGAACATATTGCCCAGAGGGGCGGTACCGAAACCCAGCGCGCCGGGCAGTTTGTCTTTCAAGCTCATAAGTGAAACCTCTCGAATCAGGAAAACCTGTAGGAGCAGATCCTAGATTGCGACGTTCGGACCGTCCAAGACATAATATGCAGCACTTGAGTCCCTGGAGGTCTTACATGATTGACATCCGTCAATTGCGCTACTTCGTCGCCGTCGCCGAGGAAGAACACGTCGGTCGCGCCGCCGAACGCTTGCATATGTCCCAGTCACCCCTGAGCCGGCAGATCGCCCAGCTCGAGGAACGCCTGGGCCTGACCCTGTTCGAGCGCAGCCAGCAACGTATCCGCCTGACGCGCGACGGCCAGACCTTCCTCGCCGAAACCCGCGCCCTGCTGACCCACGCCAACCGCCTGGAATCCCTCGGTAAACGCCTGGGGCGTGGCGAAGAAGGCGGCCTGTGCATCGGCTACATCGAAAACGCCATGCACGCCGGCGTCTTGCCCAATGCCTTGCGCGTGCTGCGTGTAAGCCGCCCGAACGTGCACGTCGCGCTGTACAACCAGAGCTCCGCCGAACAACTCGAGGGCCTGCGTCAGCGTAGTCTGGATATCGCCCTGGTCAGTGAGCCGCCGACCGATGACGACCCAGACCTGCTGGGTTTCCAGGTGCTGGATGACCCAATGTTGCTGGCCCTGCCCGAACATCACCCGCTGGCCAGACAGGCACAACTGGCCGCCACCGACCTCGCCGAACAGGAATGGATCGGCGTTCAGCACCAGAATGTCACCGGCCGCGAGAACTTCGTCAGCGCCTGCATCCGCGCAGGCTTCACCCCGGATATCCGCATGGAAGCCACCGGCCCTTTCACGGCAATGGCGTTGGTGGCCTCGGGGTTGGGCATCGCCATGATCCAAAAAGGCCTGAGCCGCAACGCACCGCCGGGCGTGGTGCTGCGGGAAGTGCCATGGATTCCCCTCACCCGGCCGCTATGGGCGGCGTGGCACCGAATCAATCTGCGGCCGTTGGTGGAGAATTTCAGGAAGGTGCTGACGGACTCTGAACCCAGCGCATAAAACTGTGGGAGTGGGCCTGCTCGCGATCGCGATCAATGCAACGCCTGTCCTCGCGTCTCCCGCATCGACAAGGGTGAGCATTCGGGTGGTATTGCTGGCGTTTGATTTTTCCGAAGAAGAAATCGCCAATCTGCTGGCCTCTGCGCCATGTCCACGGGGAATCATTGGCCGAAAAAAACCTAGCAGTTCTGATAGTTCCAACTCGCTGCGTAAAAACCAATACTGAGCACCTGCCTGTTGGGCCTTTGGAGCACTCACCCATGCTATCGCCAGACGAATCCCTGCTATGCCAGTATCACTATGACGCTCTCGACCAATTGATCGGTCATGCGCCAGCGAACGAAGCACAGCATCAACGGTTCTATTGCAAAAGCCGCCTGGTTACCGAGATACAAGAAACGTTTCGTCATTCCATTGTCCAGTATGGTGAGTTGTTGCTGGCACAACAGCAGAGCGAGGGCGGCTCAGACAGCACCACGCTGCTAGCCATTGATCAGCAGCGCTCGGTATTGCAAACGTTCGCTCCGGACAATCACCGATACGCCATTGCTTACACACCTTACGGTCATCGCCCTGATGAGAGCGAATTGACCAGCCTGCTTGGATTCAACGGCGAGCGACCTGACCCGGTAACCAGGCGTTACCTGTTGGGGAATGGGTATCGGGCGTTCAATCCTTTCTTGATGCGATTTAACAGTCCGGACAATCTGAGCCCGTTTGACAAGGGTGGATTGAATTCGTATGCATACTGCGCCGGGGATCCAGTTAACAAAACAGATCCCGACGGGCATATAGCGTTAGGTCCGGGCCTGAAAGCCTTACAGTGGGCAAGACGGGCGAAAACAAAAGTATTAAAGCGCAATGGCATATTCGACTTACACCGAGAAACTACTCCCTCGCCACATATATTAAAAACGGGTGTGTCTCCTGAACAAGCCATAAAAGCTCATTCGCAAATTAACGCCCTGCAGTATGAGACCTCTACAAGCCTTGCTCAAAACATTGCATTACAAAAAGAACTGAATATTCCACCAGCACAACGCTCTCCCAGCCAAAATGAGCGTCGCTGGCTGGTCGAACACCTGTATAGGAAAATAAACGATTCAACCACAACCCCTATGCGTGGCAATTTCGCAAGCAATGAGCTTCTTCGCCTATCGAAACAGGAACTCCCCGACGCCCGACCAAATGGAATCGGCCTCCAACAAGCTCAATCAACAATTTTACAGTACCTGGATGCTTTTCATGCAATCGTTGCAACCCATAAAAATCCGAATGCCGAAGCATTTAGGTTTAAAGCGAATCAAATCAGACACGCCCACTTTGAGCGCATTTAGTTTTTGTATCGTTGGGGAATTTTGAACACGCAAACCGGAGGGCAAGACATCATTGATACCGCGCTCGAACGATTTACAGTCAGGGCACGGTCGAGCGCTTACCAACCCTCTCGCCAAAGGTTTAGTGCTTTACTGAAAAGATTATGCAACCTGTGAGAATCCACCATGAACCGCAACGACCTGCGACGCGTGGACATGAACCTGTTGGTGATTTTCGAAACGCTGATGTTCGAGAAGAACCTCACTCGGGCCGGCGAGAAGCTGTTCCTCGGCCAGCCTGCCGTCAGTGCGGCACTCGCGCGGTTGCGCGATCTGTTCGACGACCCGCTGCTGGTGCGTAACGGGCGTGTGCTGGAGCCGACACCGCGGGCGTTGGTGATTCTCAAGGAGTTGCAACCGGCCATGGACACCATTTCCGGCGCGGTGAGCCGGGCCAAGGATTTCGACCCGTCCATCAGCCGCGATGTGTTTCGCATCGGCCTGTCCGACGATGCCGAGTTCGGCCTGTTTCCGCCATTGCTCAAACAGATTCGCGATGAAGCGCAGAACGTCGTGGTGGTGGTGCGCCGGGTCAATTACCTGTTGATGTCGTCGATGCTTGCCAGCGGTGAGATTTCCGTGGGCATCAGCTACACCACGGAGCTGCCGGCCAACGCCAAGCGCAAGAAGCTACGGGACCTGAGCGTCAAGGTGCTGCGTGGCGATGACCGGCCGGGCGCCCTGACCCTGGATGAATTTTGCGAACGTCCCCATGCGCTGGTGTCGTTTTCCGGGGACTTGAGCGGCGCTATCGACAATGACCTGGCGCGCATCGGCCGCTCCCGGCGTGTGGTCCTTGCAGTGCCACAGTTCTCGGGCCTGCGCGCCTTGCTGGCGGGCACTGACATGCTGGCCTCGGTGCCCGACTATGCGGCCTGTGCGCTGATCGATGGCAGCAGCCAGCTGCGCGCCGACGACCCGCCCTTCGAGATCGTGCCGTCGGAACTGTCCATGGTGTGGAACGGCGTCAACGATAACGATCCGGCAGAACGTTGGTTGCGCTCGCGAATAGTGGAGCACATGTCGGCGCCACTGCCGGGGCATTGAGCGCGTTGAAGTGCGGGTCGGTCTCGCGCAGGTAGATCGGCAGGTCCGTCATCGGCGGCATGGCCGGAATTTCGAAGTACATCTGGATCACCCAGCCACGGTGATAGCTGGCGTGATTGACCACGTGCAGCAACATCGCGCCGGCCGTCATGGTGCCGCTTTCGCCGGAAACGAAAGTGAACCTCAAGGGTTTGTCCAGCGAGGCATCGGTTTGCCGTGCGCTCCAGTTGCAGTACCAGCGATCCACGTCCTGTTGCGCCAGGCGCAACACCGCCAGTTCAGGGTGCACCAGGTCATGGGAGGTCTTGAAGCCGTGCCCTCGGCCTTCGAGGTGAGCCTGCCAGATACAGTCCACCACATAGATGTGATTGAGCGTGCCGATCATGTTCTTGAAGACGCCGGCGCGTTCTTTTTCGACTTCACCTGGCGGCAATAGCGCCAGGTTGTCGAAGAGACGCTGGTTGGCCCATTGTTTGTAATCGGCAAGCATGCGGGCAGTGCGTACGTTGATCATCAGATGTCTCCGATGGCGAAGAGCACGTCTTCCAAGGATAGCGCTATCTGCGCTCAGCGGCGTGGGCGCTGATTATCGGTCACCCTCGCCCTTGCACTTGTGGCGAGGGGATTCATCCCCGTTGGGTTGCGAAGCAACCCCGAAACCTGCAACTGCGGTACCCTCACGCACATCGCATTTGCAGGAATTACGACTGCTTCGCAGCCGAACGGGGATGAATCCCCTCGCCACAAAATCTTCGACAGTTACCTATCCAGCGCCCCCATTACGTGCTCGGCCAGCGCCAGGCAACTGGTCAGGCCCGGCGATTCGATGCCGAACAGATTGACCAGCCCCGGCACCCCATGCTCGGCCGGGCCACTGATGCGAAAATCGGCGGCAGGCTCGTTCGGGCCGCTGATTTTCGGGCGAATGCCACTGTAGGCCGGTTGCAGGCTGTCATTCGGCAAGCCCGGCCAGTAACGGCGGATCGCTGTGTAAAAGCCGTCGGCCCGGGATGGATCCACCCGGTAATCGACCCTGTCGACCCATTCCACATCCGGCCCGAAACGCGCCTGGCCACCGAGGTCGAGGGTCATGTGCACGCCCAGCCCGGCGCTTTCCGGCGCCGGGTACACCAGGTGGCGGAACGGCGCGCGGCCGCTGAAACTGAAGTAGCTGCCCTTGCACAACCGCGCCTGGGGAGCGTATTGCCGTGGCAGGCCAGTAATGCGGCTCGCCACCTCCGGCGCGGACAATCCCGCGCAGTTGATCAGCTCGCGGCAGCTCAAGGTCATGGGCTCGGTGCCGCCCACGTGCAACTCGAAACCCTCTTCAGTACAACGGACCGACATCAGCGGCGTATGAAAGACCAGCGACGCGCCCCAGGCTTCGGCATCAGCCTGCAGCGCCAGCATCAGGCCATGGGAGTCGACGATGCCGGTGGACGGCGACCACAGCGCCGCAACGCAAGACAACTCAGGCTCCAGCGCCTGGGCGTCCTCCAGCCATTGCAGGTCATCGACGCCATTGCGCCGGCCCTGCTCCAGCAAACCCTGCAAGGCCACACGCTGTGCATCATCGGTGGCGACGATCAACTTGCCCAGACGCTGATAGCTGACGCCGCGCTCGTCGCAGTAAGCGTAAAGGCGTTGCTTGCCCTCCACGCACAACTGCGCCTTGAGACTTCCGCTCGGGTAATAGATACCGGCGTGGATCACTTCGGAATTGCGTGAACTGATCCCCACTCCAATCCCTTCGCCGGCCTCGACCAGGATCACTTCGCGCCCGCCCATGGCCAGGCTCCTGGCCACCGCCAGCCCGACCACACCAGCCCCGACCACCACACAGTCGACATCAACGCTCATCAAACCCGCCCTCGCTCCCGGTAATCGATCAGGCTGGAGAATATCGCGCCGCGCCCGCGCTCGCCCGGCGTCAACCAAGTGCCATTGACATCCAGCAACAGGTTTTGCCCGGTATCCAAACCGGCTTGAGCGCTACGGGCAAACTCCCTCAAATGAGTCGAGGCAGTACGCGAACACCTATTGGTTGAAGTTTTCCCGCCCAAGTGACATAAAACCCTGAAATCCTGACAGCCGACCAGATGCGATAACGCTTATATCGTTTGCGAATTATCATTATTCCAACGTGTCAACACAGAAACCTATGAACGATATCGCCCGCACGCCCGTCACCGAGTCCCCGTCCGACCCATCGCGCCTGATCGTATTCCTCGCCTACCCCGAAATGGGCCTGCTGGATTTGACCGGCGCGCAAACCGTATTCTGGGCGGCTTCGCGCTACCTCAACAGCAGCAATCTGCCCGGCTACAAACTGCAGACCGCCAGCTTGACCGGTGGCCTGATCCATACGGCGGAGGGCCTGGCCGTCGACACCGTGCCATTGAGCACGTTCAACGACCAATCGATCGACACGCTGATCGTTCCCGGCGCACCGGCCATTATCCTGGCGATGAACAACGTCTTGAGCCTGGTCGAGTGGCTTAAGCAGGCATCGACCAAAGCCAGACGCACCGCCTCGGTGTGCAGCGGCACGTTCCTGTTGGCCGAGGCCGGATTGCTCGAAGGTCGGCGTGCCGCCACCCATTGGGCGATGTGTGGCACGCTCAAGGAGCGCCATCCGTCCATCGAAGTCGACAACGATGCGATCTTCGTTCAGCAAGGTTCAGTCTGGACTTCTGCCGGGGTCAGCGCCGGAATCGACCTGGCACTGGCGTTGGTCGAAGAAGATTGCGGAAGAGAATTGGCACTGCTGACGGCGCGGGAGATGGTGGTGTTTCTCAAGCGCCCCGGTGGCCAGGCCCAATACAGCCAGTTGCTGCAATCGCAAACCAGCGAAGGTGCGGCCTTCGACGACCTTCACCTGTGGATCACGCAGAACCTGTCTGGCGCCAATCTCACCGTCGAGACACTCGCCCAACAGGTTCAGATGAGCCCGCGCAACTTTGCCCGGGTCTACAAACTCAAGACCGGCCGCACGCCGGCCAAGGCCGTGGAAGTACTGCGCGTGGAAGCTGCGCGACGACTGTTGGAAGATTCAGAGCGCAATATCGATCAGATTTCCCGGCTGTGCGGCTTTGGCGATGAAGAGCGCATGCGCCTGACCTTCCAACGCAACCTCGGGGTTTCGCCGCGGGACTATCGCAACCGTTTTTCGCGCTGAAAACCTGCCCGGGACAACGCAGGGGAACTCCTGACGACCGCCATGCATCCTAAAGGGTGAGAGACTTCCTTTTTGCTTCACGTCTTCAGAGGACACCGTCATGCGCCGTCTGATTATCATTTCTTCCCTTTTGCTGTGCTTACCTGTCGGCTCCGCGATGGCCGATGTGGATGCAAAGGATGTCGCCACGTCGGCCGGGGTTTCCGCCTCGCTGTACTCGACATTCAAGGATGACAAACTGATGATCCCCGCCCGGGATGACGCCTCCAGCTTCGTGGCCAGTGGCGGCGCGATTCGTGGCGTTTATCTGGAGCAGGTACTGCAGCGGATTCGCCAACAGCATCCTGACCTCAACAGCGCCAGCGACGAAGACCTGGCTCGCGCCATCCTTGTCCAGGAAGGCGTTCCGGCTGGTCAGTAATGATCTATGTAGCGCGGTGTTGTTGATATCCCCATCGCGGACTTGCCCGCGATGGGGACCAAAAGCGCACACTCAATCTATCGATAACGCGCCGCTGCCGTGGAATTGCCGAACAGCCCGGACAGCACCTGGCGCTGCGCTTCGTAGCGATCCCACTGCTCCCCGTCGTGTAATCCCGGAATGGTCACCACTTCCCCCCTCTCCAGCCCCACCAGTGCGGCATCGACCATGTCTTCGGCGGACATCACAATCTCCTGCGGCAAATTCTCCACCGGGTTGCCAGCCTCGCTCCAGAAGTCGGTGGCGGTCGCGCCCGGCAACACGGCCTGGATACGAATGCCTTTATCCGCCAGTTCCCGGTGCATCGATTGGCTCAGGCCCAGGACAAATGCCTTGGTCCCGCCATACACACCGTTGAGGATTTCCGGGGCGATGGCGACGATCGACGAAATGTTGATCACGGTCCCGGCACCGCGTTCGACGAAGCCCGGTACTGTCGCATAGGCCAGGCGTGTCAGCGCGGTGACGTTGAGGCCGATCATGTCTTCCATGTCATCCACGGGGCTGCCGAGCAACGGCATGACCGCGCCAACGCCAGCGTTGTTAAGCAACAACGTGATGCTCGCGTCACTTCGCAGTATCTTTTCGACCCGCAACAAGTCGGTTTTGTCTTTCAGATCCGCGGCGACCACTTCCACGTTACGGCCGGTCTGGTCGCTCAGCCGGTTGGCCAGCGTGACGAGCTTTGCCTGACTGCGCGCGACCAGGATCAGGTCGTAACCCTGCCGGGCGAGACGGTCGGCATACACTGCGCCGATGCCCGAAGAGGCGCCAGTGATCAACGCAGTGCCTTTGGAGGAGAGAGCCATGTTCATTTTCCTTCACAGTGAGGCGAGACAATCGCCGGTCAGGAACTGTTATAAATGGACTCGCGTCTGTCGCAAATGACGTTTAACCTACGTTTTCAGGACATCTATTTTTCGGACATCTGGTTTGAGGATCGGCGATGATCAGCGTGGCGTTTGTAGTGTTCGAGGGTTTCCAATCCATGGCGCTGGCAGCCATGCCGGTATTCGAATATGCCAATTTCAGTGCTGGGCAAGCCCTGTATGACGTGCGTGTACTGTCCGAAGACGGCCGCACCTTGCGCGCTTCTGGTGGCCTGAATGTTGGCACCGAGGCGTTCGACGAACGGCTGTTCGATACGGTGATCGTGGTGGGTGGCGACACCATCCTCGAGCAGGCGCCCGAGGGTGTACTCGACTACGTGCGTGCCAGCGCCAGGACTGCCCGCCGTACCGCGTCGATTTGCTCTGGAGCCTTTGTCATGGCCCAGGCCGGATTGCTTGAGGGCCGGCGGGCTACCACGCATTGGGCTTATGCACGGCAACTGCAAGAACGCTTTCCATCGATCAAGGTTGAACCCGACCGAATCTACGTCATCGACGGCGCGATCTGGACCTCCGCCGGCATGACCGCCGGCATCGACCTGGCGCTGGCCATGGTCGAAAAGGATCACGGTGCCGAACTCGCACGTGCCGTAGCGCAGAAACTGGTGATGTACCACCGCCGTGCTGGCGGTCAATCACAACACTCGGCGCTGCTGGAACTGGCGCCGAAATCCGACCGTATCCAGACCGTCCTCGCCTACGCTCGGGAGCACCTCGCGCAGACGTTATCGGTGGAACAACTGGCCCAAGTGGCGAGTCTCAGTTCGCGGCAATTCAGCCGTGCGTTCCGTACCGAAACCGGCCAGTCGCCCGCCAAGGCCATCGAGAACCTGCGCCTGGAGGCGGCACGGCAGATGCTTGAGGGTGGCCGCCTGACACTCGAGCAGATCGCCTTGGAAAGCGGGTTTATCGATCCGCGGCGCATGCGCGAAGCGTTCCTTCGAACGTTCGGGCAACCACCGCAGGTGTTCAGGCGCAATGCGCGATCAGCGGCCCAATGATGATCGTTCCCCACGCAGAGCGTGGAACGATCGGCGCTACACTGGGAGTGTCGGGGGTATCGCCTATGAAAATCTCGGCCAAACTGGCGTTTTTCGCCATCGTCTCCACCCTCGCCTACCTCATGCTGGCAATTTGGGGGCTGGGTGGCTTCGCGGCGTTTTTTTCCCATGCCGCCTTGGTGGTGGTTGCGCTTGCAACGCTGGTCATGGCCATCGCTTCGCTGTTTACCGAGGTCAACCTGAGTTCCGGTGAGCGCGAAGACAGGGCCAATCGCTGGGTACTGCCAGCGTTCGGGGTGATCGGGATATTGAGTGGTTTTTTCCCGGCCTACACCGACCGCGTCGACTTCTGGACCTTCGGTGGCGAAGGCGTGCGTTGGCTCGGGGCGCTGCTCTTCATCATCGGCGGCGTGCTGCGAATGTGGCCGGTGTTCGTGCTCGGCAAACGCTTCAGTGGGCTGGTGGCGATCCAGCCGGGGCATCGCCTGGTGACCGACGGGATCTATCGTCGCTTGCGCAACCCCAGTTACCTGGGGATGTTGGTGATTGCCGTGGGTTGGGCCCTGGCGTTTCGTTCGGGGGTCGGGTTGCTGCTGGCTGCGTTGACGGTGATTCCGCTGATCGCGCGCATTCATGCCGAGGAAGCATTGTTACGGGCGCAATTTGGCAGTGAATATGACGCTTATTGCGCCCGGAGCTGGCGGTTGATCCCGAAAATCTACTGAGACACACCCCCACTGTGGGAGCGAGCCTGCTCGCGAAAGCGCAGTGTCAGGCAACGTTTATGTCGGCTGGAAGTCAGCGTTCGCGAGCAGGCTCGCTCCCAGGGTGGAGCGTGCGAAGTCGAATCACGCCGTGGGCGTCTACGCGGGCAACGACCTCGTCATAACCTGCCAACGTGGCGTGCGCCGTCACAATCGGCTGCTCATGCGTCGCCGTGACAATCAGTAAATCCGCCCCCGCCGCCTCGGCTGCGAGAATGCCTACCGCTGCATCTTCAAAAACCAGGCAATCCGATATCTCTACATCCAGCCGCTGCGCAGCCAATCGATAACCGGCAGGGTCAGGTTTGCCAGCGGCGACATCTTCGGCAGTGACCAGCACAGCCGGCTCGGGAATCCTCGCGGCTGCCATCCGCCGCAACGCCAGCGCCCTCGGGGCGGAGGTCACGATAGCCCATTGATCGGCTGGTAAAGACTGGAGAAAGCGCGCCGCGCCCGCCACTTCTTCGACGCCCTCGACATCCTCGATTTCAGCTTCGGTGATCCACGCCGCTTCGGCCTCGGCATCAACTCCGGGCAATGCCAGGCGATTGATGGTGTCGATGGCGCGGACGCCGTGAATGGTCGGCAGGAAGGTCTCGACATCGACGCTGTGACGCACGGCCCAAGCAGCCCAGACGCGCTCGGCGGCGGCAATTGACGTAAGGATGGTACCGTCCATGTCGAACAGGAAGGCACGGTAAGGGACGTTCAAGACGGATTCGGGAGCAGACAAAGGGTCCTTCCTATCTCAAGGATCGGGGGGATGCCCTTGGAAATGTACACGATCAATCGAACTGTCGCAGGCTGCAATCTTCAAGATCCAACGATACAGCCTGCGGCAGCTCCTACAGCGGACGTCGTGATTTCAGGGCGCCGTCCACGCAATCAAGCAATTGACCCAGCGCCCAGGGTTTCTTGATAAACGAGACATCATGCCGGACCCCGGAAGTTTCAGGGGTTTCGAAGCCGGACATGATCATGATCGGTTTGTCCGGCCAACGATCTCCGAACAAATTGGCCAGGTCCGCGCCGTTGAGCGTTCCCGGCATGGTGATGTCCGTGAGAAGCATCCCGACTTCGGGTGCGTGGCTCTGTAAATACTCCGATGCGGCGTCCGCGCTGGTTTGCGCTTGCACGACATAGCCTTCCTCTTGAAGAATTTCGCAAAGAAACTCCAGGATCAGCGGGTCGTCTTCAACTACCAGAATCAACCCGCCATGAAGCTGTCCGCCCGCTGTCGATTCTCGACTCATGACCTTGCCGCTCCCTGATCACACCAGTTTATATGCGGGCTTGAAATCCGCTACCTACAGGTATGAGCGGTGGTCTCTGCGGAAATTCATTTTTGATACAAACAGAAGACGAAATCGGTGTTTGCGAGACGTTTACCGGGACATCGGGTCTTTTTTCATAGCGTCCTTGGACATGGCGTCTTTCTTCATGCCGTCCTTGCTCATGGCATCCTTGGACATGGTGTCCTTGCTCATCGTGTCCTTGGCCATCGAATCCTTTTTCATGGCGTCCTTATGCATGGCGTCCTTGGACATCGAATCTTTGCTCATGCTGTCCTTGCTCATCGTATCGCCAGCAAAAACACTGGCAGCGCCGATGGCCAGGCACATGGACAGAACAACAGTGGTCAACTTTTTCATGGTGGAACTCCTTGATGCATTGGGTGTGGACGAGGGGGATTGCCGGGGTTGCGTCAGCTGCCACCGAACCAGTTGTAGCCTTGGTCTTCCCAGTAGCCGCCGCTGTAGGTGTTGCTGACGAAAATCGCCTGGATGTGCTTGGGATTCTTGTAGCCGAGCTTGGTGGGCATGCGCAGTTTCATCGGGAAGCCGTATTCGCGCGGTAGCACAGCGCCGTCATAGGTCAGCGTCAACAGGGTTTGCGCATGCAGTGCGGTGGCCATGTCGATGCTGGTGTAGTAATCGTCGGCGCACTTGAAGCCGACGTATTTGGCGTCAGTATCGGCTCCGACCCGTTTCAGGAAGTCGCTGAAGCGCACACCGCCCCAACGACCGATCGCGCTCCAGCCTTCGACGCAGATATGCCGGGTGATCTGCTCCGTTTGCGCCATGGCGCGCAGCTCTTCGAGCCGCCAGGTGCGCTTGTCCGCCACCAGGCCGGTGACCTCCAGCCGATAGCTGTCCTCCTCCACCGTCGGCGCTTCGTCGATGCCGTAGAAGGCATTGAACGGAAATGGCCGGGTGATCATCGACGCCGGGTAGGTCGGCGCCATGGCATTGGGGTTGAACAGCCAGCCTTGCACCCGGTCGTTAAAGCGCGACATGGAGGACAACGCGGTCTCGACGCTGTCGTTGTCGGTGAGGTTGCAACCGGACAACATGGCCACGCCGCCGAGTGTCAGGCCACGCAGCAGGAACGAGCGGCGGGAGCGGTCTTCGATCTGCGGGGCGAGGATTTTACGCGCGTCGGTCAGGATGGATGACTCATCCAGCCCGACGTCTTGAATGGGCTTTTTCATATGGGCTCCTTGCGACCGACAATCATGGCCAACAGTGTTTTGGGAACCAGTGCCACCATCACCAGGTGGACCGCGACGAAGGCCACCAACAGCGCCATCGCGATGAAATGCACATGGCGCGCACCTTCGTAGCCCCAAAGCAATTCACGCAACAGCGGGAACTGCACCGACTTCCACAGCACCAGCCCGGAGATCACCAGCAGCGTGATATCGACCATCACGAACAGGTACGCCACACGCTGCACCTGGTTGTAGTGACTCAGGTCGGCATGCGCCAAGCGGCCCCGCAACGCGGCCCACAGGTCATGCAGCACGCCCTTGGGGGACACCGGGAAGAAGCGTCGTTTCAGGCGACCACTGATCAGGTTGATGAGCAGATACACGAGGCCGTTGAGGGCGAGAAACCACATCGCCGCGAAGTGCCATTGCAAGGCGCCGCCCAGCCAGCCCCCCAGGGTGATCGCCTTGGGAAAGCTGAAATCGTAGAGCGGCGAGGCGTTGTAGATGCGCCAGCCACTGGTCACCATCACCAGCACCGCCAGGGCGTTCAGCCAATGGGTGAGCCGCAGCCAGAGAGGATGGCTGGCCTTGGGTGAAGCAGTTGACTGCGACATGTCCGGCTCCCGGTTGTGGTTCGTTGGAGCCGAGTATGGGGGCCGGAAGATCGCCAAATCCTCACGTAAAGTTAAATTAAATGTGATAACTCACTATTCCCCCTCCCTGTAGGAGCTGCCGCAGGCTGCGATCTTTTGACTTTGCTTTTAAGATAAAAAGATCGCAGCCTGCGGCAGCTCCTACAGAGTCGCGCAATATTCGGGATGCAATTATGGTTAAATGCCGCCCCCTGAAATTGCCGACCCAGACCGATGAATCCTGAAGCCCTCGCCACCCTCCACGCGCATTTGTCGACCGCCCTGGCGGCGGCTCCCGCCGAAACCCGCCGCCTGTTCCACGGCCGTGGTCGCTGCTGGCCGGGGCTGGAGCAAGTGACCGTCGACTGGTTGCAGGGTGTGGTGCTGGTGGCGTTGTTCAAGGAACCCGAGCCTGCGCAACTGGACGCCTTGAAGCAGCTATTGCAGGAGCTCACGCAGTCAGCGGCATGGACGCAATCCGGCGCGCATACCTTGCTGCTGCAACACCGCTACCTGCTGCAAAGCACCACCGAATGGCTACTCGGGGACGTCATCGAGGAAATGACCATCACCGAGGGCGGCCTGAAGTATCGAGTGGACCTGGGGCGCAAGCAGAACACCGGGCTATTCCTCGACATGCGCTATGGTCGCGACTGGGTGCGGGCCAATGCCCAGGGCAAACGCGTGCTGAACCTGTTCGCCTACACCTGCGGCTTTTCGGTGGCGGCCATCGAAGGCGGCGCGGCCCACGTGGTCAACCTGGACATGTCCAGCCCCGCCCTGAGCCGCGGTCGCGACAATCACCGGCTCAACGGGCATGACCTGGGCAAGGTAACCTTTCTCGGTCACGACCTGTTCAAATCCTGGGGCAAAGTCATCGGCAAGGGCCCCTATGATCTGGTGATCATCGACCCGCCATCCTTCCAGAAAGGCAGTTTCCTGCTGACCAAGGACTACCAACGGGTGCTGCGTCGCCTGCCGGAACTGCTCGCCCCCCGAGGCACGGTGCTGGCCTGCATGAACGATCCGGCCTTCGGTGCGGACTTCCTCATCGACGGGGTGACCCGCGAAGCGCCGAGCCTGCGCTTTGAACGGCGGCTGGACAATCCGCCGGAGTTTCCGGATGCCGATGTAGAGTGTGGGTTGAAGGCGCTGGTGTTTACCCTGGCGGATTAAGCACCAAGGCAAACAACTCACCATGCCCGTTCACGTTGAGCTTGTGATAGAGATTGCGCCGATGCACCTTCACCGTCTCCGGGGAAATACCCATCCGCTGGGCGATGGCCTTGCTGGAGAAACCCTGGAGAATCAGGCGTGCGGTTTCGATTTCGCGCACCGACAAACGTGCATCGAAGCGATCGAGCAAGGTCGCCAGGTCCCCGGCTACGGCTTCGACCGCCTGGCCTTCCGGCGGTAGCAATTGCAGGTGCCGACGCATCGCCGCCAGCACCCAGTCGCGTACGCACAGCAGGCGTCCCTGCTCTTGCAGCGTGAAGCGTGTCGCGCGTCCGAGGGACAAACCGAGGACGGCGCCGTCGACGTTGACCATGAACTGCAATTCGTCCCCACCTACCACCGTGCGAAAGTAGCTCAGGTAGTACTCGCTTTGCTGAAACTGGTCCGGCGCCACCGAGTCGAGGCTGTGCAACCCATCGGCGATGCCGGCGCAGACGGCCAGGTAAAACGGGTCGAGCAAGTACATGCCGGCGCTGTAGTCCGCCAGTTCTTCATGCTCATCTCCGCTGCCCCTGGCGTCGAAATCGATCAGCAGGCGCGGCACCCGCCCTGGTTGCATCACCGCGACCAAGGCGTTGTCCAGCGGCACCAGCAAGCGCAGGGTGTCGACCAGCGCACGCCAGAATGCGTCCTGGCCCAACACGCCAAATACCCGCGCCAGTCCGTGGTGCAGCGGTAACTCTTTCAACAACGCGTCCACGCACTACCCCTTTTGAGTAACCCATCATGGGAATGGGTAACGGCCACCCCGATCGATACGCTGCAAACTCCTGATCATCACCGGCCTGCAGCAGGCCAGGAGTGCCGCATCATGATTGGTCACCGCTCGTATTTCAATCTGGGGCTGGGCGCCTGTCTGGTGGCTTCGCTATCAGCGGTTGCTGCCGATGGCCCCACCGTGCACGTGTACAACTGGTACGACTACATCGGCCCCAATACCCTGCATGACTTCAAGCGGGACACCGGTATCCAGCCGGTCTACGACACCTTCGACAGTGCCGAAGTCCTCGAAGGCAAACTGCTCACCAGCCGCAGCGGCTACGACGTGGTCGTGGCCAGCAACTTCAGTCTGCCAACCCTGATCAAGGCGGGCGCCCTCGCCCCTCTGCCCCGCGCCGAGATGCCCGATTTCAACAACATGGACACCGATCTGCTGGCGAAACTGGCCAACAACGATCCGGGCAACCAGTACGCCGTGCCGTATCTGTGGGGCACCAACGGCATTGGTTATAACGTGGACAAAGTGCGCGCCGTGCTGGGCGACAAGGCGCCGGTGGATTCCTGGGACCTGGTGTTCAAGGAAGAGAACCTGGCCAAACTTGGCGAATGCGGGGTGGCGATGCTCGACTCGCCCGCGGAAATGCTGCCGGTCGCCCTGCACTACCTGGGCCTGGCGCCCAACAGCACCAACCCTGAAGACTACAAAAAGGCCGAAGCGCTGCTGCTCAAGCTGCGGCCACATATCGCCTACTTCAATTCGTCGAAGTTCATCAGTGACCTGTCCAACGGCAACATCTGCGTCGCCGTGGGTTGGTCCGGCGCCATGCTCGAAGCCAAGGCCACCGCCGAGCAGGCCGGCAATGGCGTGAAGATCGCCTACAGCTTGCCCAAGGAAGGAGCACCAGTGTGGTTCGACACGCTGGTATTGCTCAAGGACGCACCGCATCCGCAACAAGGCCTGGCCTTCATCGACTACCTGATGCGCGCCGAGGTCATCGCCCCGGTCAGTAATCACCTCAACTACCCCAACGGCAACCGTAACGCGACAGCGCTGGTGGCCGAAGCGACGCGGACCAACCCGGCTGTTTATCCGTCGGCTGAAGCCATGGCCACCTTGTTCACCCTGCAACCCTTGCCGCCGGCCACCGAGCGTGTGCGCACGCGGATCTGGAGCAAGGTCAAGAACGGTCAGTAGCTGCACCACCGCCAATCCCTTGTGGGAGCGAGCCTGCTCGCGAAAGCGGAGTGTCAGTCGACATCAACCTTGCCTGATGCACCGCATTCGCGAGCAGGCTCGCTCCCACAGGTTCCGCGCCCGAACGATTTCCTTTTTGTCATTACCTTGAAGATGAGAACCCCCATGAAACCACGTGCCCGCGATCTCAACATCCAGTTTGGCCAGCTGCAGCCCGGTCCCCTCAACGCGATCACCGATGTACCCGGCGTGCGGGTCGGTCATAGCGATGTACGCGGTCGCACCGCCAAGGGTCGCGATATCGTCACCGGGGTGACCGTGATTGAGCCCCGTGCCGGTTCCACCAGCCAGCAACCGTGTTTTGCCGGGGTCCATGTGCTCAATGGCAACGGCGATGCCACGGGCCTTGAGTGGATTCGCGAAGCGGGTCTGTTGACCAGCCCGATCGCCTTTACCAACACCCATAGCCTGGGCGTGGTGCGCGATGCCTTGATCGTACTGGACCGTGAGCAGCAACCTGACGACGGGCGGCTCTACTGGAACATGCCGGTGGTGCTGGAGACCTACGACGGCTTGCTCAATGACATCAATGGCTTCCATGTGAAGCCCGAGCATGTCGCCCAAGCCCTGCACGCGGCGGTCGGCGGCCCTGTAGCCGAAGGCAATGTCGGCGGTGGTAGCGGCATGATCTGTCACGAGTTCAAGGGCGGCATCGGCACCGCTTCGCGACGCTTGAGCCGTGCCCAGGGTGGCTGGACGGTGGGCGCGATCGTCCAGGCCAACCATGGCATTCGCAATGAGTTGCGCGTCGATGGCTACCCGGTCGGGCGCTACATGGAACAGGTCGACTCACCGTTTCTCAAGGCGGCACTGCCGCACCCGGGCATGGGCTCGATCGTGGTGTGCCTGGCCACCGACGCGCCCTTGCTGCCGCACCAATGCACCCGCCTGGCCCAACGCGCCAGCCTCGGCCTGGCCCGCACCGGGGGCGGCAATGAAGACCACAGCGGCGACATCTTCATCGCGTTCGCCACCGGCAACCAGCATGTGCCGCCAGCGGCTTACGAGAGTAAAAAAGCGCCAACCTGCGATAACCTGAGCATGGTCAATAACGATCACATCAGCGAATTGTTCCTGGCGGCCACCGAGGCTGTCGAAGAAGCCATCATCAACGCCTTGCTCGCAGCCGAAACGACGGAAGGTAACGGCCACGCGGCGCCGGGGCTGGATGCCGAAACGCTGCTCAAGGCCCTGAACCAGGCCGGTTGGCCCGGGAAGGACAATCGCAGAAGCTGACACTTGTGGGGGGATTCGACTAGTGGTACTTGAGACCGCCCCCCCAACTTCCTACGATGGAGTTGCGCAATCGCTTGCTTGTCCAAGCCGTTGCGTAGGTGGTGAGTGCACTGAACCCCTATCAAGCTCACCGCCTGCTTCATGCGCATCTTGAGCCTCAAGGGCTCTACTTCTCCCCATCAAAGAGCTTTGAGGCTCTTTTTTAACTGCGCGAAAACCAGACCTGAAAAAGCCCGGCACCTGGCCGGGCTTTGTGCATTCTGATACCCATCGCAAATCACCCTGTAGGAGCGAGCATGCTCGCGATGGCTTCAAGGACAACGCGTTTCCCCAGGCAGCACGCGTCATCGTTAACGTCCATCACGAGCATGCTCGCTCCTACAGGTTATCCGCGTTGCTCCAATCGCTCGCGCACGAACTCGCTGGCCTTGCGCGTCAACTGGTCCAGATGCCGGTCCCGCTGTTTCTCGGCATCGAGCATCGCCCGCTTGCCGTGCTTTTGCAGCAGGTAGGTATGAATCTGCCGCACCTCCAGTGAGCTGTAGATGGGCGCCACATCCAGCAACGCCCTCAAGCCGTCGCTGCCATGATCACGGGTGTTCATCAGCACCTGGGTGGCACGCACGCCCACCACCTCGAAGCCCATCGACTCAAAGTACGGCACCTTCGCCACTGCGCACGCCAGTTCGGCATGCGGGTAACGACCGACCATCTCGCGCAGCATCCTGCGTGCAATCCCCTGTCGGCGATGACCGGCATCCACGGCCATATAGGCCACGCTGCATGCGTCGGGATCGTCCTTGACCGGCAGGTACAACAGGAAACCTGCGACCTTGTCCGGATCATCCAGATCCGTGGCGACGATCAACTCCACCTCAATGCCTTTCGTCCCGTTCAAGGCCTCCAGATACAGATGCACTTCGTAGCCGATCGCGTACTGGTAGACGTTGTACAACAGGTTGCTCGGCGCGATGGCGACCATGCTGATGTCGGTCAGGTTGTCGACCACCATCTGCAGGATCTGGCTGTTGACCGACTCAGGGCACGGGGTTTTGTAGTGGGTGATCTGGGGCATTGCGGGGATTGACTCCGGGGAATGGGCGCGACTGCCTATCATAGCGTGCCGGACCGCGTTACTCGCCTGTCTTGATCGATTCATGAGCCACACCCATGACTCTAGCGTTGAAAACCGCTAAAACTTTTCGCTGATCGCGCAGGTCAGTCAATGGATGAGGGCTGTTATCGCCAATCAACCATAGGAAACGCACCGATGCTCGACGTCATGACGATTTCCCGACGAGAACTCCTGATCGTGGGCGTGGTAACCGCAGCGGCCGTGATCCTGCCTCCGTTCATTTCTGCACAGGCTTCGGCCGCCAACGCGGCGCAGCCGGTCAAGACCAAACTGTCGATCTGGGTGAACGATGCTCGGCAGGAAATGGAGTTTGACACCCGCACCACCCTGCTCGACCTGTTGCGCGAACACCTGCAGCTCACCGGCACCAAGAAGGGTTGCGACCACGGCCAATGTGGCGCTTGCACGGTCATTGTCGACGGCCGGCGCATCAATTCCTGCCTGACGCTGGCAGTGATGCACGAAGGTGCGAAAGTCACCACCATCGAAGGGCTCGGAACGCCGGACCAGCTGCATCCGATGCAGGCGGCGTTCATCAAGCATGACGGCTATCAATGCGGATATTGCACGCCGGGGCAAATCTGCTCGGCAGTCGCGGTGCTGGGTGAAATCCGCGACGGCATTCCCAGCCACGCCAGCCCGAATCTCACCGAACCACCCAGGCTGATCGCCAGCGAACTCCAGGAACGCATGAGCGGCAACATCTGCCGCTGCGGTGCGTACTCCAACATCATCGCGGCGATCACCGAAGTCGCGGAGGCCAGCGCATGAGACCCTTTAACTATCTGCGTGCGCAGTCGCCGGCCGAAGCCGCGTCGCTCTCTGCACAGGTCCATGGCTCGCGATTCATTGCGGGCGGCACCAACCTGTTGGACCTGATGAAACTGGACATCGAGACGCCGACGCAACTGATCGACGTCAACCACCTGGCACTGGATCGCATCGAAGCCACGCCCGAAGGTGGCTTGAGAATCGGTGCGCTGGTCAGGAACACCGACCTGGCCGCCGACCCGCGCATCAGGAAAGATTATGCGGTACTCGCGCGCGCCCTCCTCGCTGGCGCCTCTGGCCAGCTGCGCAACATGGCCACGACCGCCGGCAACCTGCTGCAACGCACCCGCTGCCCGTACTTCTACGACACCCATCAGGCCTGCAACAAGCGCCAGCCCGGCAGTGGCTGCGCCGCCATCGGCGGATTCAGTCGGCAACTGGGCATCATCGGTGTCAGCGATGCCTGCATTGCCACCCATCCCAGCGACATGGCCGTGGCCATGCGCGCACTCGATGCCCAGGTTGAAACGGTTCGACCCGACGGCACGACACGCGTCATTGCCATCACCGACCTGCATCGATTGCCCGGCAATACGCCGAATATCGAAACCGCCCTGGCGCCCCACGAGTTGATTACCGCCGTGACGTTGCCGGCGCCGATTGGCGGCACGCACATTTACCAGAAAGTCCGGGACCGCGCCTCCTACGCATTCGCCCTTGTCTCGGTGGCCGCGGTGATCCAGCAGGACGGCTCCGGCCGCGTGGCCCTGGGCGGCGTCGCGCCCAAGCCGTGGCGCGTAGAGAGCGCAGAAACAGCGATGGCCAAAGGCGCAAAAGCGCTCTCGGAACAACTACTGGCCGGCGCCACCCCCACCCATGAAAACGCCTTCAAACTGACACTGGTCGAGCGCACGCTCGCTTCGGTAATGGCGCAAGCGAGGGCCCAGGCATGAAATTCGACACCCCGGCCACCACCAACCCCATCGACCAAGGCAAGTTCATCGGCCAGCCCACCCCGCGCATCGAAGGGCCGCTGAAAACCACTGGCCAAGCGCCCTACGCCTACGAACACCATGACGCCGTGCCGAACCAGGCCTATGGCGTGGTGGTCGGTTCAGCCATTGCCAAGGGGCGCATCGCTACGATGAACCTTGCGCCCGCCGAGTCGTCGCCCGGGGTGATCGCCATCGTCACCGCCGCCAATGCCGGCAAGCTCGGCCAGGGCAAATACAACACCGCCAGGTTGCTCGGCGGGCCAGAGATCCAGCACTACCACCAGGCCGTGGCCCTGGTGGTCGCCGAAACCTTCGAACAGGCACGCGCCGCCGCAGAACGGCTGGAGATTACCTACACAAGCACAGACGGTGCATTCGATCTGGCCAGCTCACGCGGCTCAGCGGTGGAACCCAAGGAGCAGATGGAAGACACCCTGCATGGGGATTTTGAAACGGCGTTCGCGGCGGCACCGGTGCAACTGGACGCCACCTACACCACGCCTGACCAGGCCCACGCGATGATGGAACCCATGGCCTCGATGGCCGCCTGGGACGGCGACCGCCTGACCCTGTGGACCTCGAACCAGATGATTGACTGGTCGGTCGCCGACCTGGCGACCACCTTGGGCATACCGAAGAAAAATGTGCGCCTGATCTCGCCGTACATCGGCGGCGGGTTCGGCGGCAAACTGTTTATCCGCGCCGACGCGCTCCTGGCCGCCCTGGGGGCGCGCATGGCCGGCAGACCGGTCAAAGTGGCGCTGGCCCGGCCGCTGATCTTCAACAATTGCACCCACCGCCCCGCGACCATCCAACGCCTGCGCATCGGTGCCGGCAGCGACGGCAAGATCAGCGCCATGGCCCACGAAGGCTGGTCCGGTGACTTGCCAGGCGGCAAGGTGGAACTTGCCGCGCAACCCAGCAAACTGCTGTACGCCGGGGAAAATCGTCGCGTGACCATGCGCCTGTCGACACTCGACCTGCCTGAAGGCAACGCCATGCGCGCACCGGGTGAAACGCCGGGCATGATGGCGCTGGAAATTGCCATGGACGAAATGGCCGAGAAGCTGAAACTCGACCCCGTGGAATTTCGCATCCTCAATGATACCCAGGTCGATCCCACGAAACCGGATCGGCCCTTTTCCCAGCGCCACCTGGTCGAATGCCTGCGCACCGGTGCCGAGCGTTTTGGCTGGGGCCAACGGCACACGCAACCGGCCACCCAGCGCGAAGGTCGCTGGTTGATCGGAATGGGGGTTGCCGTGGCCTTTCGCAATAACCTGCTGGTGAAGTCCGGTGCTCGAGTCCGCCTGAATGATCAGGGAATCGTCACCGTGGAAACCGACATGACCGATATCGGCACCGGCAGCTACACGATCATTGCCCAGACAGCCGCAGAAATGCTGGGCGCCAGCCTGGACAACGTGGTCGTGCGCCTGGGCGATTCGAGCTTTCCCGTTTCGGCGGGCTCCGGTGGGCAGTTTGGCGGCAACTGCTCGACGGCGGGGGTGTATGCCGCCTGCGTCAAGCTGCGTGAGGCCGTTGCGCAACGCCTGGGGGTGAAGGTCAACGAAGCGCAATTCACCGATGGCGAAGTGCGCGCGGGTGGTAAAAGCGTGCCGTTGCGCGATGCGGCGAAGTCGGGCGAAATCGTCGCCGAAGACAGCATTGAATTCGGCGAGCTGAGCAAGCAGTACCAGCAATCGACCTTCGGCGCGCACTTCGTCGAAGTCGCGGTCGACAGCGCCACCGGGGAAACCCGCGTGCGCCGCATGCTGGCGGTGTGCGCGGCCGGGCGCATTCTCAACCCGACATCGGCCCGCAGCCAGGTGATTGGCGCGATGACCATGGGCGTCGGCGCGGCGCTGATGGAGGACCTGGTGGTGGACAAACGCCTGGGCTTTTTCGTCAATCATGACCTGGCCGGGTACGAGGTGCCGGTGCATGCCGACATCCCCCACCAGGAGGTGATTTTTCTCGATGAGACCGACCCGATGTCCTCGCCGATGAAAGCCAAGGGGGTTGGCGAGCTGGGTATTTGCGGGGTCAGTGCCGCCATCGCCAATGCGGTGTACAACGCCACGGGGATTCGGGTGCGCGACTACCCGATCACGCTGGACAAGCTGCTGGATAAGCTGCCGCCGATGATTTAAGCGCCAGGATCAGGGCGCCGGGGCACCGGCGCGAATCCGCAGGCCACATCGCCAGCGAGCTTTGTGGGTGCTGGCCTGCCGGCGATGGCCGCCACTGGATGCACCGGCAGACCATGCACCCTTCCCGCTGGCAATCGAAGCCGAGTGGGCGGGTCAGCTGATTTTATTCACCGGCAGATAAGTGCCCGTCAAATGCACATCGACATGATTTTTCGGCCGATAATTCGCGATCGTGATCACCCGTTGCTGCACGGTGTCATCAATGCATTCCTGACCGAACGGGGTCTTGCCGATCGGCCGGAAATAGCGCGCGTTCAACAGTCGATAGGTGCCCCCCAGGAAGTCCTGATAGGAGTCGGTGATCTCCGGAAGCGCATTCGGTGGCCGGGGGATTTTTTTTGGATTGAGCTCCAGTCCGCATTCCATCGCCTTGTTCGCCATCCAGCGTAATGGAATGTCGGACAGCGAGTTATCGGCATAACCGCCCCCCACATTGGCGTGCGCGCCGCAGAACCAGACCTGCTCCATCACCTGATTGGGCTTGGCAATCGGGTCCCATAACGTGCATTCGTAATTGGCCCGATGTTCGTCGATGGCGACGGCATGGAAGGCATTGCGCACAATCCCGCTGAGCTCGGTGTCGTGAAACTCATAGTACTTGTGGTTGAACCACTCGGCCGACTTGAACGGAACACCCAAGGCGCCGACCGTGTCCCAGACACCCAGGAAATGGATATCGATTTCCCGGGAGTAACTCTGGCGGAAGAACCTGGCGTTTTCCGTATCCGCGCTCGAATCACGGGTGCGGTACAGGGTGTAGGCCTCATCGATACGGTCGATGTGTTTTTTCGTCAGCAGCCCGACGTTGCGGATCAGCCCCACCAGGCTACGCGCTGAGTAGGCACCGCGGCTGAAACCGAAAATGAACACCTGGTCGCCCTCCTCGTACTGCTTGGCCAGGGCGATATAGCCATCCTTGATCTTCTTCGACAGCCCGACGCCAAAGGCCCCGCCCTCGAGCTTGTCGTACCAGTCTGTACCCACCCCCGCGACATAGATTTTCTTCTGCACCGTGCCGTCCTTGTGGCTGGGGAGGATCGCGTCATGCAACTTGACCACGTTGGTGCTGGCGTCGCCATCGATCTCCGGCGCCTGATCAGGCAGGTTCCAGGTGCCGTCGAATGCGACGATGATTTTCTTTGGCATATTCATCTCCCGTCACTGTTCACTACCCCCGCACGCTCGCTAGCGCTGTGGCGCGACCATGCGAAACTGGATATTGATTTCGTTGGAAACAAAACTGTCGGCCCACTCACCTTCCCCGATCTTGAAGTCATTGCGCTTGAGCGTCAGCTCGCCGACGAAGATCCCGACCCCGCCCTCGGCCTTGAGCAGGACCGGCACATCCACCTTGCGCGTCAAGCCTCGCAGCGTCAGATTGCCGGTAATCAGGTAGCGGTCATTGCCGAAATCCTTGATGCGCGTTGATTCGAAGGTCGCCTGCGGATAGCGCTCGGTGTCGAACCAGGCAGGCTTTAGCAGTTCGGTATTGGCGTCTTCACTACCGGCGTCGATGCTGGTCAGATCGATGGTCAGATGGGCGCGGGCGGCCTCGGGGTTTTTCGTATCGAATTCAAGGTCCCCGACGAACTGGCTGAACGTGCCGTAGACCCTCGACCCCGCCTGATTGTAGGTGAAGCTGATGGTGCTGGCCTTGGGGTTCACATCTGAGTACTCAACGGCGTCAGCCTGCGCAGCAACGCCCAACGCAAACAGGACGACCAGGATCGAGAACCGCAGGAATCGAGAGTTCATGAAACACTCCGGGCCGGGGCGCCCTCATGGGCAAGTGTCGAACACACGCTAGCCAGCAACAGGAGGACTAAAGCAAAGAACGGCCGTCAATTCCACTGGCCGCAAGGATTTGTAACCACTCGTCCCTAGATTGCCCACGCCCGTTGCAACAACCCGATGACCTCGGCATCCGACGTCTGGGAAAAATCCATGTACCAATGCCCGATCGACATGAACCAGTCGGGCATGGTCGGGCAGATCAACTCATCCACTTCACGGCGCAACGCCTGGACCGTTTCAACCGGCGCCACCGGCACCGCCACCACGAGGCGCGCTGGCGCCTGTACTCGCACCGCTTGTACTGCCGCCAACATCGAGGCCCCTGTCGCCAACCCGTCGTCGACCAGAATCACCACCTGGTCCTTGAGCTGCACCGGCGTCCGCGTGCCTCGATAAACCCGTTCGCGACGCGAGAGCTCTTGGGTTTCCCGGGCGACCACAGCCTGGAACGCGGCTTTTTCAATGGGGTGAGCCCGCAGCGCCTGTTCATTACGAATTTCGATACCGCCACTGGCAATGGCGCCCATGGCGTACTCCGGGTGGGACGGAACACCCAGCTTGCGCACCAGCATCAGGTCCAGGCGCACGCCGAGCGCCGTGGCCACTTCATAGGCCACAGGCACGCCGCCCCGGGGCAAGGCCAGGACGATTACATCGGCGCGATGGGCATAGGGGAGCAGCGGCTCCACCAAGCGTCGACCGGCGTCGATGCGGTCGCGCAGGATGGATTGCGATGACTGATTCATTTGAAAACCTCCCCGGGCGATCAACACCTGTCGGTTCGCATCACATCATCAATTGTCGGTTCGACGGTGACGGTCAGCAAGCTTGAACACGAGGACAATGCTCAACCGCAATTCCTTGTGGGAGCGAGCCTGCTCGCGAAGACGGCCTGACAGCCGATCCATCTCTCACGGCTGCACCGATCCACTGTAGGAGCCAGGCTTGCCGGCGAAGGCGGCCTCACAGCCGACTTTTCTCCTTCAGGTGTACATATCCATTCCTGCGGTAACGGCCACTTACGGTTTCGCTTTTACAGCGAGTCACTTGGAAAAGCCCCAAGTAACCAAGGGCTCTTGCCCCTGGCGTTCGGCCCCTCGCTGAGGCTCGGGGTACCCTCGCTCCGGTCCTGCTCCGTGGGTCGCCGCGATGGGCCATCCTTGGCCCAGCGCGGCTAAACCGGCATCCTTGCCGGTTTACCCACTGCGCAGAACCTCCACTCGGCCTCTCGATATAGGTTGTCCGTTCCTTTCCTCCTCCATACTTCGGTGTCTGGAAGTCAGTTTTGATCAGGGAAGGAACATGCACCTGTGGGCTACGAATATGCCTCTCAAGCACGTGATGATTACCCCCTCACTTTCGAGCCCCCAGGTGCGCTTGCGCC
>NZ_NOIO01000076.1:0-839 GCF_014596605.1 Pseudomonas sp. PSB11 | reverse complement strand
GCATCCTTGGTGGAGAAGTACGCCGCGTGCGGGCCACCGAAGCCCAGCGGCACGCCGAAGCGTTGCGCGCTGCCGATGGCCACGTCGGCACCGAATTCGCCCGGCGGGGTCAGCAGGGTCAGGGCCAGCAGGTCGGCGGCCACCGCCACCAGGGCGTTGGCGGCGTGCAGGCGCTCGGTCAGTTCGCGGTAGTCGAACACGTCACCGTTGCTCGCCGGGTATTGCAGCAGGGCGCCGAAGAACGGCGTCACGTCGCTCAGTTCGCGCTCGTCACCGACCACCACCTCGATGCCCAGCGGTTCGGCACGGGTGCGCAGCACGTCGAGGGTCTGCGGGTGGCAATGCACGGAGGCGAAGAACTGGTGGCTGCCCTTGTTCTTGCTCAGGCGCTTGCAGAAGGTCATGGCTTCGGCGGCCGCGGTGGCTTCGTCGAGCAGGGAGGCGTTGGCGATCGGCAGGCCGGTGAGGTCGCTGATCAGGGTCTGGAAGTTCAGCAGGGCTTCGAGGCGGCCCTGGGAAATTTCTGGCTGGTACGGGGTGTAGGCGGTGTACCAGGCCGGGTTTTCCAGGAGGTTGCGCAGGATCGGCGACGGCGTGTGGGTGCCGTAGTAGCCCTGGCCGATGAAGGTCTTGAACAGCTGGTTCTTGCCGGCGATGCCTTTGATCATCGCCAGGGCGTCGGCTTCGCTCAGGCCGTCTTCCAGGCCGAGCACGCTGGTGCCCTTGATGCTGTCGGGAATGACGCTGGCGCTCAGGGCTTCGAGGGAGTCGAAGCCGAGGGTGTTGAGCATGGCTTGCTCGTCACCGGCGCGGGGGCCGATGTGGCGGGCGATGAATTC
>NZ_NOIO01000017.1:0-152018 GCF_014596605.1 Pseudomonas sp. PSB11 | reverse complement strand
ATTCTTTATCGGCGCTTGGGTGAAAGGAGGAGGGGCGAACTCTCCCACAGTCTGTACTGCGTCAACAGTCAGAATCGAGCCTTGTCCCTCCTCCTCCCTTCAAGTCCTACCATACAAGCGAGCCTGCTCGCGAAGATGGCGTCGCATTCGACATTGATGTAGCTAAAAGACCGCCTTCGCGAGCAGGCTCGCTCCTACAATGGATCGCGGCAGATTCCAGATGTGTCGCTACAATGCCTGCTCCCCAAGGAGCCTGCATGTCCAACCTGATCGCCGACTGGCGCGACCGCCCAACCCATCGTCGGGTCTGGGCGCTGGCTGCGCCGATGATTCTCTCGAACATTTCCGTACCGCTGGTGGCGCTGGTCGACAGCACCGTCATTGGCCATCTGCCTCACGCCCATCAACTCGGGGCCGTGGCGGTCGGGGCCAGCCTCTATACCCTCCTCGCCTGGGCCATGGGTTTTCTGCGCATGGGCTCTACCGGGTTTGCCGCCCAGGCCGCAGGGCGCGGGGATGGCGCGGCGCTGCGGCAGATTCTGTTGCAGGGCCTGCTGCTGGCCATGGGGCTGGCGGTGATGCTGGGAATCCTGGGCGTGCCGTTGAGCGGGGTTGCGTTGCACTTCATGCAACCGTCGGCGGAACTGGACCAGATGACCCGCGAGTTTTTCCACACCCGCTTGTTCGGCCTGCCGGCGGCACTGGCCAGCTATGCGCTGGTCGGCTGGTTTCTCGGCACGCAGAACGCCCGCGCGCCACTGGCGATCCTGCTGAGCACGAATCTGGTCAACATTGCCCTTAACCTGTGGTTTGTCCTTGGCCTGGAATGGGGGGTGGTGGGCGCGGCCCGGGCTTCGGTGATCGCCGAATGGACCGGCGCACTGATCGGCCTGATGATGACGCGCCAGGCCCTGCGTGCCTATCCCGGCCATATCGTCTGGGCCACCTTGGCGCTCTGGCAGAGTTGGCGACCGCTGTTGGCGGTCAACCGCGACATTTTCATCCGTAGCCTGGCGCTACAGTCGGTGTTTTTCCTGATCACCGTGCAAGGCGCCCGGCTGGGCGATGCGACCGTTGCCGCCAACGCCCTGCTGCTCAACGGCTTGCTGCTGACCGCCCACGCGCTAGACGGCCTGGCCCATGCCGTGGAGGCCCTGTGCGGACACGCCATCGGCGCTCGCGACCGCGATGCCCTGCGCCGCTCCCTGGTGGTGGCCTGCGGTTGGTCTTTGTTGGCGAGCCTGGGCTTTGCCGGCTTGTTCCTGTTTGCCGGACACCTGTTCATCCAGATGCAAACCGACATAACCAGCGTACGCGACACTGCTTTCCTGTACCTGCCCTATCTTGCAGTGCTACCGCTGATCGCCGTCTGGAGCTACCTGCTCGACGGCTTATTCATCGGCGCCACCCGCGCCAGGGAAATGCGCAACGGCATGCTGCTGACAGTGGCACTGCTGCTGCCGTTCGCCTGGGCGCTGCAGGGTTATGGCAACCATGGCTTGTGGATAACCTTTTTGCTGTTCATGTTGCTGCGCAGCCTGACGCTCGGCTTGATTGCCTGGCGCCTGCGCCAGAACGATGGCTGGTTCGCCCGCGCTCACTGAGCCGATGGCATCTATAGCATCGGCTCAGGTCGAGCCGTTCTGCCATAGCTTGCGCACACTATCGAGGCGCTCCTGTTGGGTACCGCCCGATAATGGCTGCACCAGCCAGGCGTCGGGGTATTGCAGGCGCAGCCATATCCAGCCGTCGAGCACCGGGCGTTCGCTGAAACCCAATGCCAACCCCTCTTCCAGATGGTCCCACAGACGCGTGAAATCCGCGCCCGTGGATCGATTCCAGCGCCAGGCATGGTGTTCCAGCAGGCACGTCTGCAGTTTTTCCCGCTGCCGTGGGCTCAGGTCCTCATCGACCTCAAGAGGGCGCACATCAAGCCCCGGGTTGAGCAACTGCTGCCAGCCCTGACAGCCGAGCGCGCGGTCTGCCCAGGTTCCGCCGAACCAGCGCAACTGGCTGATGGGCCCTAACCAGCGACTGAGTTCCTCGGCATCGCAGGCATCAAAAAAATAACTGGCGGTGTTCGGGTTGAAGTAACTCAACAAGGCGCGGTGATGCAGGTTGAACGAGACGCTGAGCATGCGCCGCAGATGCGCCAGCAGTGTCGACGCCGTCGCCTCGCTGAACATCAGCAACCCAGGCCAGCGCTGTCCATCGACGCGGTACAGATCGGCCAGGGCCGGGCAGCTCTGCAGATCGATGAGTACCGGCCCCTGCTCCTGCAGTGCGTGCCACTCGGTGTCTTCGAACAACCAGAACCTACCGGCACGGGCAAACGTTTCCTGCAGGGTCACGCCCACCTGCGGTGCGCCCGGCATGTCCAGTAACAACCATTGCGGGTTCGCACCGGCTGCCTGTACCGCGCTCATGCCGCACCGCTCTGGCCAAGGCGCGGTGCCGTGCGACAGATGCAGAGCGCCTGGGCGCAATGATTGAAACTGCCACCACCGGGCAGCAGGCATAGCAACATCAGGGGCTCGCCCGAACACAACCACTGTTGCACACCATCAAGCGGGCAATCTTCGAGAACGGGAGTGGCAGGATCATGCACCTCGTCTACTTCGACTCTGGCGGGGCCGTGCAGAAACCCGGTGATCAACGGTCGATCCGGATCACCTTCGGTGAAGCTCACCACCACCTCCGTGCCTTCAGCCAACCGTGGGCTGGCCGCAACGTTCAGTGGCGCAGCCAATGGCAGCCAGCAGTGGCTGGATGCCGCGCCCTCCCCCTGGTAAACCCAGTCAAACTGCACCGCCACAGGCCTGGATGGATCAGGTTGCGGCTCATCGATATCGACCACCCATGCCCGTTGCAGGCTGTGCATCCTGGGCTTCAGCGCCACCTGTGGCGTTTCAAGGGGCAATTCCCACTGCTCCGCCCGCACCGTATTGCTATAGGTCTGGCTCGCCGCCTGTTCGCCTTGATGCTCGATATGGGTCAACAACCATGGTTGATTCCATTCGGGAACCGGGTGCCCGGACAGCGGCATGAGCTGGCCGCTGCGCAGCGTTGTCAGGTCAGAACTACACTCCACGCGCCGCGCCGCGCCATCGGTACAGCGCATGACCTCGAAACGACGAACTGCCGGTTGCCCGCCCACCGCACGGAAGACCGCCGCCTCAGCGACCTGAAAATTCCCCGGCCCCTCGCCGAACACCACACAATGTCCATCCGCCCGGTGTTCGAAGTAATAGTGCAACCGCTCCTGGGCGCACAGGCGCTGAAGAAACTGCAGGTCCGATTCCCGGTACTGCGTGCAGAAATCACGGGGCGGGTAATCGCCAGCCAATTCAAGGCGTCGATCCTGATCGACAATGCCGTGCTCCCCGAGCACCTGATCAAGTATCTGCGGCACTGAGCGGCCGCTGAAAATGCGCTGGCTGTAGCGCCGGGCCAGACAGGCGAGTTTCGGCCCCAGCCGAACCTGACAGAGCCTGACCCCCAAACCATGTTCACGCTGGACCAGTTCATGCAGCTGCCCATGGATGACGTTTCCCTCCGACCCGAATAGCAAGGAGGCCGAACGGTACAGCAAGCCGGCAAGATCGAGCGTCGGGTCTTCGATCAGCAGGTCCACGTCGAACACGAAAGGCTCGCTGATGGATTCTCTACCGACAAAGGACAGAACCTCGAAGGCATTGGACAGACCTGCTACGTCCAGACGAAATGACGATTCGTTGGCTGGATCGAACATGGGCATTTCTCTACAGGAGGGACAGCCGGGGATTCTCGCCGAGAGAGATGGCCGAGTAGAGAGGCGAAGTACAACTTAGGAAAAGACCTACGCGAAAAGAGGACGAAATCCCTTGGATGGCCGATACGCGATCTTTTTCGCAGGAAAAAAGAGAAATGCCCCACCGGGTTATCTGAAATTTCCTAAGCAAAAGGTAAATTTTCAGACAACCCGATGAGCGCAGTACTTACCTCAGGAAGACAGGTAAGAGGAACGGGTCAGGCCCAGACGCAAGGCATCGAGGAACTGGGTGCGCTCGCTGGCACTGATGCGGGCACTGGCGCACTTGTCGCGGTAGTGGGTCATCAGTTCTTCTGGCGACAAGTGCACGTAGCGCAGCATGTCTTCGATGGTGTCGTGGGTCTCGATACCGGCGTGGTACACGCTGCCGTCAGCGTTCTGGTAGATGTTCACCGAGTCGGTGTCACCGAACAGGTTGTGCATGTCGCCGAGGATTTCCTGGTAGGCGCCGACCAGGAACACACCCAACAGGTAGTCCTCGCCTTCGTTCAAGGCGTGCACCGGCAAGCTGGTTTCGATGCTCTGCTCGTCGACGTATTGATTGATCTTGCCGTCGGAGTCGCAGGTCAGGTCCTGCAGTACCGCGCGACGCAGGGGCTCTTCGTCCAGGCGATGCAACGGGATGATCGGCAGTACCTGGTCGATGGCCCAGGTGTCCGGCAGGCTCTGGAACACCGAGAAGTTGCAGATGTATTTGTCGGCCAGCTTGTCGTTGAGCTCGTCGAGCACCTGGCGATGGGAACGCTGGCGTGCCTTCAACGAGTTGTGCAGGCGACGGCATACAGCGAAGTAGCACTGTTCGGCCAGGGCTTTTTCGGCCAGGGTCAGTTTGCCGTCGGCGTACTGGGCGGCGACATCGCTCATGTAGTGTGTGGCGCGCCAGTAGGTTTCGGTGACCATCTCGATGTCGGTCGGGCCCAGCAGGTCCACCAGCCACTGCACGGTTTCCGGCAGTGCTTCCTTGTTCTCGATCTGTGGCACGTCGTCGTTGTGCTTCTCGACGTCCGTCACCTGGATCACCAGCATGGCGTGGTGGGCGGTCAGGGAGCGGCCGCTTTCGGAGAAAATATTCGGGTGCGGCAGGCTCTGCGCGTCGCAGAATTCCTTGAGCATGCCGACCACGACACCGGCGTAATCGTCCATGTCGTAGTTGATCGAGCTGGCGTTACGCGAGTGCGTACCGTCGTAGTCCACGCCCAGGCCACCACCGACGTCGATGTGATCCACTGGCAGGCCGAGGTTACGCAATTCGCCGTAGTAACGGATCGCTTCCTTGAAGCCATGTTGGTAGTCGGCCAGGTTGGCAATCTGCGAGCCCATGTGGAAATGCAGCAGGCGGATGCCCTGGTCCAGGCCCGCGGCGCGGAAACGCTCGACCACCGACAGCAATTGCGCCGCCGACAGGCCGAACTTGGATTTCTCGCCACCGGTGTCTGCCCACTTGGACGAGGCCAGGGACGACAGGCGCACCCGCAGGCCAACCTGTGGCTTGACCTTGAGCGAGGCGGCTTCTTCGATCACCAGGCCGACTTCGGATTCTTTCTCGATCACGATGAACACGTTGTGGCCGAGCTTCTGGCCCATCAGCGCCAGACGGATAAACTCGCGGTCCTTGTAGCCGTTGCAAACGATGGTGCCGCCCTTCGGCGCCAGCGCCAGCACCGCCAGCAGCTCAGGCTTGGAGCCGGCTTCCAGGCCGATGGAGACGTTCTGGGTGGCGATGATGTTCTCGATCACCGCTTCCTGCTGGTTGACCTTGATAGGGTACAGCGCGGTGTACTTGCTCTGGTATTCCAGGCGCTCGATGTTGGCGTCGAACGCACCGGTGAGCTGACGCACGCGGTCTTGCAGGATGTCCGGGAACCGAACCAGCAATGGCAAGGACAGGCCGCTCTTGCGCAACTGGTCGACTTGCTCGAACAGATCGATTGGTGAACTGCTCGGACCGTTGGGACGAACTTCGACGCGACCGGCGTCATTGATCGCGAAATACCCGGCCCCCCAATGGCGAATCCCGTAAACACTGCGGCTGTCCGCAACTGTCCATTGGCTGCCATCGTCTTTGCGTGTGCGTCTTACGGACATTGAAGTCCCCTATAAAGAAGTCATAGTGCGTCGCCTGATGTCAGGCCGGCGCAGTCTAAAGAATGAAAATGACGGTTCGTCAACGAAGGGATAGACCTCGCCGACCGCAGTGAGTTTAGAAACCGGTCATGAACAGGCTCTGTGAAAACCATGGTGACGACGCCAGGCCTGCAGTCAGGCAGGTCTGGATCAAGCCGCGGGTGGTTTTCACAGAGGCTGCTAGCCGCCGGACTTCTTTGCCTTGAATCCGTGCTTGATCAGTTCTGCCAAGAGTAGCTCGACATGATCGCCCTGGATTTCAATGATCCCGTCTTTCAACGCTCCACCGGTACCACAGCGTTTTTTCAACGTGGTCGCCAGTTCCTTGAGTGCGTCTTCGGCCAAGGGCACGCCGGTGATGGTGGTCACCGTCTTGCCGCCACGACCCTTGCTTTCGCGACGCACGCGAGCAATGCCGTCGCCGGCCGGGATAACGGTCTGTTTGCAGATGCAGGCGTCTACCGGTTTACTGCATTCCGGGCAATGACGACCTGCGTCGGTGGAAAATACCAGGCCACCAAGGGCGGCGAAGGATGCGGCTTTTTTGGCCACCGGCAATCCTCTTGGGAGGACAAAGACTGGTCGCGGCAACCTGGGCAGGTGCCATCGACCGCGAAGCCCCACTCAGGCAGGGGCAGCGCTACTGAAACGGTAAGCTTCCTTGTAGGAGCTGACGAGTGCAACGAGGCTGCGATCTTTTGATGTTGAATTAAAAGCAACGTCAAAAGATCGCAGCCTGCGGCAGCTCCTACAAACAGCAATACCGGTTCAGTTTGAAAAGGTCGCGCAGTGTAACGGCAAAAACGCCGATTGCTAAGAGCCAATCGGCGCCAATTTATGCCTCTTTTGCGACGTCTTCGCCACGGGCACGGAGATAGCGTTTCAATGCCGCCAAAGAGTCCGGGCAGTAAGGCTTTTGCTTGATATCCCGTAGCACCTGCTCGATGGGCATGAAGCACGCCTCCAGCACCTCTTCCGGCTGCAGGATCAGCGGGCCGTCCCACACTGCCGAAAAGGCCGAACACCAGAGCCGATTGCCCGTGTCCTCGAAGAAAAAATGATCATGAACGGTCAACTCCACCCCGCTCACCCCCAGCTCCTCTTCCAGTTCCCGGGCGGCCGACTCGGCATAGGTTTCGCTGGCGAGCACCATGCCGCCCGCCGCCACGTCCCAGTAACCTGGATAGATCGCCTTGCTCAACGTGCGCCGGTGTACACAGAGCTCACCGGCGGAGTTGAACAACATAATGTAGGTACCGCGCCCGATAAGCCCGCGCTCGCGCAAGTCGGACCGGACCAGGGCGCCGAGCAGATTGTCCTGCTCGTCGACCCAGGCGATCTCTTCGGCATCCGAGGCCGCCCGATGGGCGGCCTCGCGCAGGTTGTCGATGGAGCTATCGGCCATGGCTCAGCCCTGATTCAACAGTTGACGCAAATCGATCACCGCGGCGTTGGCCCGCGAGATGTAGTTAGCCATCACCAGCGAGTGGTTGGCCAGCACGCCGAAACCGCTGCCATTGAGGATCATCGGGCTCCAGACCGCTTCCTGCGACGCTTCCAGTTCCCGAATGATCTGGCGCACGCTGACCGTGGCATTCTTCTTGGCCAGGACATCGGCGAAGTCCACTTCAATGGCACGCAGCAAATGCGACAACGCCCAGGCCTGGCCACGGGCTTCGTAAAACACGTTGTCGATCTGCAGCCACGGGGTTTCGACGATCTCTTCATCAACCTGCGGCACCTGTCCAGGGGCCACCACTTCGGTCTTCAGCGCAGTGTTGAGCTTGACCCGGCCAACACTGGCCGACAGGCGTTGCGACAGCGAACCCAGGCGGGTACCGACATCACCCAGCCAGTTGTTCAGGTTATCGGCACGGGCAAAGAACAGAGCGCTCTTCTGGTTCGGATCGGACAGGCGAGTCTGATAGCGAGTCAGGGAGTTGATGCCTTCCTGGAACTCAGACTCACTGGATGGCAGCACCCAGCTTTTATTATCGAAGTTGAAGCGCGGCTCGGCCTTGGCCAGGTCGGCATCTTCAGTGGACTGCGATTGCGAACGGGCGAAGTCTTTGCGCAGCGCCCGGCTCAGATCGCGCACCTGCACCAGCACGCCGTATTCCCAGCTTGGCATGTTGTCCATCCACAGGCCTGGCGGCAGGCGGTCGTTGGAAATATAGCCGCCCGGTTTGTTCAGCAGGGTCCCGGCGACACTCTTGAGGGTTTCCACCGTGGTGTAGCCGACCACCATCTGCTTGCCGTCTCTTTCAGCGGCCAACTGCGCATTCTGCTGCACCGGAAACAGGGCAGGTTCCGCGCTCCAGTACCAACCCAGAGCAATCGTCACCAGCAGGTAGATGCCAATCAACGTGGCCAGCGCCCGGCTGAACACCAGGCCGCCCAAATAACTGCGGGTGGCCGACTTCGGTTCAGCGGCACGTTCAGGCGCGCTACCGGCGCGGTTCTTCCAGTCCAGCATGGCGATATCCTTTCAATTACTTGAGTTCATCGATTCGACCACAACCATACAACAACGTGCCTTTTCCCGGCACCCGCCGTTGGCTTTACAGCGAAATTTATCTCACTACGACTAAGGGAATCCCCTAGCCCGCCAAGACTGGAAATTTTTCCGGTTTCCAGCAACGAACCATCGGTCACTGCAACCCTGAGTACTGGGGGCCAAGGACCTCAGGATCGGACTCGAGGCTGACCAGCCCCCGCACTACCGGGACCTTCGCAAGAACCGGCAGGCAATTGACGACTGATTGGTCAGAAACTGAATGGGTGGGTGTCACAGATTATTAACGTACAACACTCATGTAATGGAAAAGAGATGCTAGCATAGAGCCACCAGTCGTCCTCAGCGTACCCCCTAACCAGTAGTCAGGATATGACCGAGCCAGAAGACCCCAGCCGCGAGCGCCTCAAGCATCACTTTGCCCAGCGGGTAATTCATCAAGCACGTCAGATTCTTGAGATATGGCAACGCCTGCAACGCAATGAATGGTCGACCCAGGAACTGGCGGAACTGAGCGAGGCCAACCTGCGCCTGTTGCGCTTCGCCGAACGCTTCGAACAACCGGAACATTCGCAACTGGCGCGCCAGATCGGCTTGTCGCTGGAGGCTGTCGACGCCAATCGCGGACGCCTCAGCAGCAGCCTGATCAGCGACCTCAATCGACTGATGCAACGCCTGTCGCGCACCGGCCTGCGCCATGGCGATCAGCTGGACCAAACGTTCCTGCCGCCCTTGCGCAAACCCGTCTATGTGATGCTGCAGGATCATGACCGTGCCGAGCGACTGGCCAAGCAGCTGGAGTTTTTCGGGCTCAGTGCCCAGTCCCTGGAGAGTGTGCCGGCATTCCGCTCATCAATGGTCGAGCGCCTACCGGCCGCCATCGTCATGGACGTTGACTTCAGCGGCCCTGGCGTAGGCTTGAAATTGGCGGCCGAAGCCCAGGAAGGTCTCGACCAGCGTTTGCCGCTGCTGTTTTTCAGCCTGCATGAAACCGACACCCCGACCCGCCTTGCCGCTGTGCGCGCCGGCGGCCAGGAGTTCCTCACCGGCACCCTTGAAGCGTCGAGCCTGCTGGAAAAAATTGAAGTACTGACCTGCGTCGCCCAGTACGAGCCCTATAAAGTGCTGATCATCGACGACTCGCGCGCCCAAGCCTTGCACACCGAGCGCCTGCTCAACAGCGCCGGGATCATCACCCGGACACTGATCGAGCCGATCCAGGCCATGGCCGAACTGGCGGACTTTCAACCGGACCTGATCATCCTCGACATGTACATGCCGGCCTGCACCGGTACGGAACTGGCCAAGGTGATCCGCCATAACGACCGCTACGTCAGCGTACCGATCATTTACCTGTCGGCCGAGGACGACCTGGACAAGCAACTCGATGCCATGAGCGAGGGCGGCGACGACTTCCTGACCAAACCCATCAAGCCCCGGCACCTGATCACCACCGTGCGTAACCGGGCGGCACGGGCACGCAACCTCAAGGCGCGGATGGTGCGTGACAGCCTCACCGGCCTGTACAACCACACGCACATCCTGCAATTGCTCGAAGACTGCAGCTTTCGCGCTCGCCGCGAGGGCAAGCCGCTGAGCTTTGCGATGCTCGACATCGACCACTTCAAACGCGTCAACGACAGCCACGGCCACCCCATGGGCGACCGGGTGATCAAGAGCCTCGCGCTGTTCCTCAAACAGCGCTTGCGCAAGACTGACTTCATTGGCCGTTACGGTGGCGAAGAGTTCGCGATTGTCATGCCCGATACCGACCTTGAAGCCGCCGTCAAAGTGCTCGATGACATCCGCAAGCGTTTTGCCGAGATTCATTATCCCGCGCAACCCCAGGACCTGTGGTGCACGTTCAGCGCCGGCGTGGTGGACCTCGGCGAACACTCCGACAGCCTGTTGATGGCCAGCCAGGCGGACGAGGCGCTGTACCGTGCCAAAGGCGCGGGGCGCAACCGGGTGCAGGCCTTCCGGGCATCAAAGCAAAGTGCCACCTTTTCATCGGAACAGACCGAGACAGTCATAACCCTGTAACAGAAACGCAATAACTTCAGGCACTTACCATTCTGCCGTTGGTAGTCCTTGATGCGCCTGAAACTGCTGACCAATCTCAATACCCTTCTTTTAGTTGCCGTGTGCGTGGCGCTTGGTGCCACACTCTGGTGGTCGCAAAAAGCCCTCGAACGCCCTTATCTATTAATGGAGCGCTACCTGGGCTTGTCCCAGCAATTCCAGAGTGACGTGGCGCGCAACATCGAGGATTACCTCGCCAGTGGCGATGCGCTGCGCTTGAGCGGCGCCAGCCAGGCCATCGAGAAACTGCACAAGGAACTCGGCGAATTGCCACCGGCCTTGGCTGAAACCTTGCAGCCGAGCCTGACGAACCTGGATGAATTCAGCAAAACCGATCTGCTGGCCGCCGGCAAGCTCGCCGGTGACCCACAGGCCCTGCTCCTGCAAGCCGAACGCGAGCTGGGGGCCAGTCTTGACCAACTCAGCCAGTACGCCAGTGGCAACGCGAGCTACCTGACTCCGCTGCTCAGCGCCTCCCAGCACCTGGGCAAACTGTCACTGGCCCGGGACAAATTGGTCAGCAGCGGCCGCAGCGAACTGGCCGCCGATGTCGAGCGCGAAATCACCAACATCCGCGTACAGGCCGAACAGCTGGATGCCCTGCCGTTATTGGGCGTGGCGGCCAGCAGTGAATCGAACACCGATGATTTCGCCGCGATGATGGGCCTGGAGAACACCGAGAAAGCCGCTGCCGAAGACGCCGGCGTGGGGATCAAGCGTGAGCTCAACAGCCTGCTCGGCCGCTACCCTGCGGAACTTTCGCGCACCCGCGAGCAAATCCACAAACGCGCCGAACTCAGTGCCGCAACGCACCTGAAAATCGCCGCCGTGCAACAAGCCATCGCCGGGCTGGAGCCGGTAGTACGCGCCCAACACGGGGAGATCCAGAGTGAGGTGCGCTTGATGCAAGGGGTAATGATCGGCTTGATTCTGTTGATCGCCCTGCTGATCGACACCCTGCAACGACGCCTGGCCCGGACCCTGACCAATCTCGCACCGGCCTTGTCGACCTGGGCGGAAGGCGACTTCAGCCGGGACATCCAACTGGGTAACACCAATCGCGAACTGCATGACATCGAAGCCTCGCTCAACCGCTTGCGCGCCTACCTGGTGGACCTGGTGGGGACCATTCGTCGCAACGCCGAACAGGTCGCCGGCAGCAGTCGAACCCTGGCGGACCTGAGCAATGATCTGCACAGCGGTGCCGAACACCAGGCCGGCGACACGGCAATGATTCGCGACTCCCTTGGCGAACTGGAGGCGACCATCCAGCAAGTCGCCGGCGACGCCAGCCAGGCCGCCGAGGCCAGTCGTCATGCTGGCCAGGCGGTCGAACATGGCCAGAAAGTCATAGGCCTGAGTCTTACCGGCCTGCATGCGCTGGTGGGAGAAGTACAGGGCAATGCGCAGATGATCGAGCACCTGGCCGAAGAGTCCGCGACCATCGGTGGCGTGCTGACGGTGATCCGCTCGATTGCCGACCAGACGAATCTGCTGGCGTTGAACGCCGCCATCGAAGCGGCCCGGGCCGGTGAGATGGGCCGTGGCTTTGCCGTAGTGGCCGAAGAAGTGCGCTCGCTGGCACAACGCACCGCCGGGGCCACGGCCGAGATCCAGAACCTTATCGCCGGCCTGCAAACCGCGGCGCGCCAATCGGTCGAAGGCATGCGAGCGCAGGTCGAACATGCCGAAGCCACCGCCAACCAGGCGCAGGCGGCGGACGGTGCGCTGGATAGAATCGTCGGGGCAATCCAGACCATTTCCGATACCGCGGTACGCATCGCCGATGTCACAGCCCAGCAAAGCTGTGCCGTCAGTGAGATCCGCGATCACAGTGAGCGAATTCACCAGTTGGGTGGGGACAACCTGCTGCGTATCGGCCAAGGGCGTGAGCAGGGGGAGAATCTGTTGGTGTTGGGTGGACGACTGCATACAGCCGTTCAGGCCTTCCGCGTCTGACCTATCGCCTTCGCGAGCAAGCCCGCTCTCACAGAGATAGCGCATGACCCTGTGGGAGCGGGCTTGCTCGCGAAGGCGTCAGACCATTCACCACGAATCTCCCCGCCTGCACACCCAGCGACTGTCCGCTATCATCCCCCCAATTCCGATACGCGAGATCGTCATGCGCCGTTTGCTTTGCCTGCTGCTTTTAGTACTCGCCCTGCCGGCCACCGCCGCCGGTTTGCTGGAGAGTCGCCCCAGTTCGACCCTGGGCTCGATCAATAACAGTGCCGATTTCCTGCCGGTGCGCGAAGCCTTTCAGTTGAGCCTGGTAGAAAGCACGCCGCAATCGATCAAACTGCGCTTCGTCGCCACCGAGGGTTATTACCTTTACCGGCATCGTTTCCAGTTCCGCGCCGACCCGGCCGATGTCACCCTCGGCCCGGCGCAAATGCCCAAGGGCGAACAAAAGCACGATGAGTACTTCGGCGATGTCGAGGTCTACCACGGCGTACTCGATGTAGAACTGCCGCGCACCGATCAACGCGCCTTCACGTTGGTCGTGACCTACCAGGGCTGCGCCGACAAAGGCCTGTGCTATCCACCGGAAACCGAGCGCCTGGGCATCGACGGTAACGGCCCGGCGACAACCCACGCCTGGAACTGGCGCGAGCTGGCACTGTTTTTCCTGGCGGGCCTGGGCCTGACTTTTACCCCGTGCGTGCTGCCAATGCTGCCAATCCTTTCCGGCGTGGTGTTGCGTGGCCAGGTCGGCGGCTGGCGTGGTTTCAACCTGTCGTTGGCCTATGTACTGCCGATGGCTGCCTGCTTTGCATTGTTGGGCGCGCTCATGGGTTTGTTCGGCGCCCAACTGAATCTGCAGGCACGCCTGCAATCGGCCTGGGTGCTGGTGCCGTTCGCGATGTTTTTTGCGCTGTTTGCCCTGGCGATGTTTGGCGTTTTCGAACTCAAGTTGCCGCACGCCATCAGCAGTCGGCTGGACCGCATTGCCGGACGCACCGAAGGCGGTTCGCTGTGGGGCGCCGCGGTATTGGGCGTGGTTTCCAGCCTGTTGGTTTCGCCCTGTGTTTCCGCGCCGTTGGCCGGTGCACTGCTGTATATCAGCGCCAGCGGCGATGCGTTGGGCGGCGGCCTGAAACTGTTCATGCTCGGCCTGGGCATGGGCGCACCGCTTTTGCTGGTGGCCACCGGTGGTGCCGCCTGGTTGCCGAAAAGCGGACCGTGGCTGATCTACGTGAAAAACGCGATTGGCGTGTTGTTGCTGGGCCTGGCGATTGCCCTGCTCAGCCGAGTGTTGCCAGGGCAAATCACCTTGCTGCTGATCGGCCTGTTGGCCGCTGGCGTCGGGTTGTTCCTCGGGGCACTGGAGTTCGTCTACAAGCCGCCGCGAAAACGCCTGGGCCAATTGCTCGGAATGTTCCTGCTGTTTTATGCGCTGGCCTGTTGGTACGGCGGTTTTAGCGGCCAGACCGATCCGTTCAACCCAATCGGCCAGTCGTCCGTGGTGGTTGGCGAGGTGCCCACGCAAAAAACCAGCGCCTGGCAAACCGTCAGCACCGCGACAGACCTCGACCGGGTGCTCGCCGAAGCCCGGGCGTCCGGCACGCCGGTACTGCTCGACTGGTACGCCGACTGGTGCATCAGCTGCAAAGTCATCGAACACCAGGTGCTTGACGATGCGATCGTCGTCGAACGCCTGAAGGGTTATCGGCTGATCCGCTTTGACATCACCGCCAGCAACGCCGAACAACGCGCCCTCCTCGACCGCTACCAACTGTTCGGCCCTCCAGCCTTGATGTTTTTCGGCAAGGACGGTGTCGAACGAGTCGATGTGCGGGTCATCGGCGAGATCACTGCCAGGGATTTCGCCGATCGTGTCACCAAGGCGAATGACCGGATTTAATCAGGCAGTCATATATCTCGCGCAAACATCGGTCATCGTGCTGCCTATTGCAGAGAACTGGACAGTCACAAAGGCTTTGCGGCATAGTCGCCGGGTTCTGACAAATGCACACGGATAACCAAGGAACAGCCGATGGCGACGCTACTTGTATTGCACGGACCCAACCTGAACCTGCTCGGCACCCGCGAACCGGGCACCTATGGCGCTACCACGCTGGCGCAGATCAACCAGGACCTGGAACGCCGCGCCCGCGAAGCCGGCCATCATTTGCTGCACCTGCAAAGCAATGCCGAGTACGAATTGATCGACCGCATCCATGCTGCCCGCAGCGAAGGCGTGGACTTCATTCTGATCAATCCAGCAGCTTTTACGCATACAAGTGTCGCATTACGTGACGCGCTGCTGGCGGTGAGCATCCCATTCATCGAAGTGCATTTGTCTAACGTGCATAAACGCGAACCTTTCCGCCATCACTCCTACTTCTCCGACGTAGCGGTGGGAGTGATCTGCGGCCTTGGCGCCAGCGGTTACCGACTGGCCCTGGAGGCCGCCCTAGAGCAGCTTGAAAGACCGGCAACAGCTTGAACAACAAGCCTTAAACGCCCCTGACCGACCCTTGGGAGTTGATGATTCATGGATATCCGTAAAGTTAAGAAACTGATCGAATTGCTGGAAGAGTCCGGCATCGACGAGCTCGAGATCAAGGAAGGCGAAGAGTCCGTACGCATCAGCCGTCATAGCAAGACCCCGGCCCAGCAGTACTACGCACCGGCGCCTATGCCTGCTCCGGCTGCCGCGCCTGTCGCTGCCGCCGCTCCGGCTGCCGCTGCCGCACCTGCGGCGGCCGCCGCGCCAGCACTGAACGGCACCGTTGCCCGTTCGCCGATGGTCGGTACGTTCTACCGCAAGTCTTCGCCAACCTCGCCGTCCTTCGTGGAAGTCGGCCAGACCGTGAAGAAAGGCGACACCCTGTGCATCGTTGAAGCCATGAAGATGATGAACCACATCGAAGCTGAAACCAGCGGTGTGATCGAATCCATCCTCGTCGAAGACGGCCAGCCGGTTGAGTACGACCAACCGCTGTTCACCATCGTTTGAACCGCGGAGCGCCTTTGATGACTGCGAAGTTGGAAAAAGTTCTGATCGCCAACCGCGGTGAGATTGCACTGCGGATTCTGCGCGCCTGCAAAGAGATGGGCATCAAGACCGTCGCCGTTTATTCCAAGGCGGACAAGGAACTGATGCACCTGGGCCTGGCAGACGAATCCGTCTGCATCGGTCCGGCATCGGCGGCCCACTCTTACCTGCACATCCCGGCCATCATCGCCGCGGCCGAAGTGACTGGCGCCACCGCCATTCACCCAGGCTACGGTTTCCTTGCGGAAAACGCTGATTTTGCTGAACAGGTCGAGAACTCCGGCTTCGCCTTCATCGGCCCGAAAGCTGAAACCATCCGCCTGATGGGCGACAAGGTTTCGGCCAAGCACGCGATGATCGCCGCCGGCGTACCGACCGTTCCAGGTTCCGACGGCCCGCTGCCGGAAGACGAAGAAACGGCCCTGCGCATTGGTCGCGAAGTCGGTTATCCGGTGATCATCAAGGCCGCTGGCGGCGGCGGTGGTCGCGGCATGCGCGTGGTACACAAGGAAGAAGACCTGATTTCCTCGGCGAAACTGACCCGCTCCGAAGCGGGCGCAGCGTTCGGCAACCCGATGGTCTACCTGGAAAAGTTCCTGACCAACCCGCGTCACGTGGAGGTTCAGGTTCTGTCCGATGGCCAGGGCCAGGCTATCCATCTGGGCGACCGCGACTGCTCGCTGCAACGCCGCCACCAGAAGGTGCTTGAAGAGGCGCCGGCACCGGGCATCGACGAACAGGCTCGCCAGGAAGTTCTCGCCCGCTGCGTCAAGGCGTGCATCGACATCGGTTACCGTGGTGCAGGCACTTTCGAGTTCCTGTACGAGAACGGCCGCTTCTACTTCATCGAGATGAACACTCGTGTCCAGGTAGAGCACCCGGTTTCGGAAATGGTCACCGGCATCGACATCGTCAAGGAGATGCTCAGCATCGCCGCCGGCAACAAGCTGTCGTTCACCCAGGATGACGTGGTCATCCGCGGTCACGCACTGGAATGCCGGATCAACGCCGAAGACCCGAAGACCTTCATGCCAAGCCCTGGCACGGTCAAGCATTTCCACGCACCAGGCGGCAACGGCGTTCGCGTCGATTCGCACCTGTACAGTGGTTATGCCGTTCCGCCGAACTACGATTCGTTGATCGGCAAGCTGATCACCTACGGCGCAACCCGTGACGAAGCCATGGCGCGCATGCGCAATGCGCTGGACGAGATCGTGGTCGACGGGATCAAGACCAACATCCCGCTGCACCGCGACCTGACCCGCGATGCTGGTTTCTGCGAAGGGGGCGTGAACATTCACTACCTCGAGCACAAGCTGGCTGGCGAGAAGCACTAAGCTTCGACCCGATCAACAAGGCCGCCTCTGGGCGGCTTTGTTGTTTCTGGACATTTCATCCGAGCCACAACACATTTCCTGTGGGAGCGAGCCTGCTCGCGAAGAGACCAACACATTCAACTTCAATGTTGACTGGTACACCGTTTTCGCGAGCAGGCTCGCTCCCACCGGGTATGCATTGATGCTTGGGACCAAGCCACTCCCACAAAACCTCCGCGCTCGCGTAAACTTGCGCGCTTCTCGCAGACCGCTAGGCTGCAATCAATATTTTTCAAAGGTGCCCGCCATGCCTTGGCTGCAAGTCCGTCTCGCCATCAGCCCAGAACAAGCCGAAACCTACGAAGACGCGTTCCTTGAAGTGGGCGCTGTGTCGGTGACCTTCATGGACGCCGAAGACCAGCCGATCTTCGAGCCCGAACTCAACACCACGCCGCTGTGGTCCCACACTCACCTGCTGGCGCTGTTCGAAGGCGGCACCGAGCCAGGCCCGGTCCTGGCTCACCTTGAGTTGCTGACTGGCAGCCCGCTGCCTGAGCATCACAGCGAAGTCATCGAAGATCAGGACTGGGAGCGCAGCTGGATGGATAACTTCCAACCCATGCGTTTCGGCCAGCGCCTGTGGATCGTGCCGAGCTGGCACGCAGCCCCCGAGCCAGACGCCGTGAACCTGTTGCTGGACCCGGGCCTGGCCTTCGGCACCGGCACTCACCCGACCACCGCCTTGTGTCTGGAATGGCTCGACGGTCAGGACCTCAAGGACTGCAACGTGCTGGACTTCGGCTGCGGTTCGGGGATTCTGGCGATTGCCGCGCTGCTGCTGGGCGCCAAGCAGGCCGTGGGCACCGATATCGACGTGCAGGCGCTGGAAGCCTCTCGTGACAACGCCGGGCGCAACGGCATCGCCGACGAGCTGTTCCCGCTGTACCTGCCCGAAGATCTGCCGCAGGTTCAGGCCGATGTGCTGGTGGCCAATATTCTGGCCGGCCCGCTGGTTTCGCTGGCGCCGCAGTTGTCGGGCCTGGTCCGGTCGGGCGGTCGCCTGGCGCTTTCGGGCATTCTTGCCGAGCAAGGCGATGAAGTGGCCGCAGCCTATGCCAAGGATTTCGATCTGGACCCGATCGCCAATCGCGATGGCTGGGTGCGCATCACTGGCCGTCGGCGCTAGAATGGACGCCTGCATCTACCGGATCGCCGCATGACCGACAGCTTCGTCACCCAGTGCCCGCATTGCCAAACCAGCTTCCGCGTCAACCATGCCCAGTTGAGCGTGGCACGCGGGGTCGTTCGTTGTGGCTCATGCTTGCAGGTGTTCAACGCCGCCAAGCAACTGCTGGAGCAGGCCGGCAAGGAAGCACCCGCACCGACGCCAGCCCCGCTGGAAACCGTCGAACCGCCGCAGCAGCGCGCCATCAGCCAGAAACAATGGAGCGCTGCCGAGCTGGATCTGGACAGTCTCGACCTGGACGAAGAACTCGCCCGGCTTGAACAGCGGGAAATCCAGCCGACGACCGAGTTCGGCCGACACCGCGAAGACACGCTCAGCGCTCGCCGCGATAGTGCCGAGCACGACGAAGCCCCATGGCCCGACAGCCTGTTCAGCGAATCGGCCGCCGATCGCGCCCAAGCGGCCGACACGCTTGACGCGCTCGACGTGCTTGATACACCGCAGCCACCGAACGAGCCGTCGCGCACTGAACCGTCGCTATCACTGGAACCGGTGGACCTGGACGACGAACCGCAGCCCCCGCAGCTGCGCCTGAACGATCCGCTCGTCGCCCCGGTACATCACGAACGCATGACGGCGACCGCAGAGATTGACGACGACCTGCCTTCGATCGAGCCACCGCGCAAGCGTCGCGAACGCAGCGAACCCGGGGTTCGTGCCGAAGTGCTGCAGGACCTGACCGACGATCCGCTGCAGCTGGATTGGCAGAAACGCCGCTCGCCATGGGGTCGTCGACTGTTTTGGCTATTATTGATCCTGCTGGGAGCCGGCGCACTTGCAGGCCAATACGTCGCCTACCATTTCGACGAGCTGGCGCGCCAGGACCAGTACCGCCCCTGGTTCCAGCAACTGTGCCCGCAAATCGGCTGCACGGTGCCCTCCAAGGTCGACATCGCGAAAATCAAGAGCAGCAACCTGGTGGTCCGCAGCCATCCTGAGTTCAGCGGCGCCCTGGTGGTCGATGCAATCATCTATAACCGCGCGCCATTCTCTCAGCCTTTCCCGCTGCTGGAGCTACGCTTTGCCGATCTCAACGGTCACCTGATCGCCAGCCGCCGCTTCAAACCCGGCGAGTACCTCAACGGCGATCTTGAAGGCAAGGTGGAAATGCCTCCGCAAACGCCAATCCACATCGCCCTCGACATCCTCGATCCTGGTGCCAAAGCGGTAAATTACAGCCTGAGCTTCCACTCGCCCGAGTGAAACGCTTCACTGACCGACAATTGACGACGACTTCCTGTCTTTGCCCGCCCGGACCAAACCGCTGGCAATAACAGAATAACTGTTCAGATTTTGTTCAATTCAGCCTTTATCCAGTCATCGAGAGCGGGTATCATGCCAACCCTTTTTCGAACTCTCATGATCCGGCCCCACACCAGGGAAGTCCTATGTCGGCGGTACGCATCGGTCCATATACATTACACAACGGCTTGATTCTCGCCCCGATGGCGGGCGTCACCGACCAACCCTTTCGCCAGCTGTGCAAGCGATTGGGCGCGGGGCTGGTCGTCTCGGAGATGGTCACCAGCGACATGAGTCTGTGGAACACCCGCAAGTCGCGCATGCGCATGATCCATGCAGGTGATCCCGAGCCACGCTCGGTGCAGATCGCCGGTGGTGACGCACAGATGCTGGCGGATGCCGCCCGGGCCAACGTCGAGCTGGGTGCACAGATTATTGATATCAACATGGGTTGTCCGGCCAAGAAAGTCTGCAACAAGGCGGCAGGCTCGGCACTGTTGAAAGATGAAGCATTGGTAACCGAGATCCTGCAGGCCGTCGTGGCCGCGGTCGATGTGCCGGTTACCCTGAAGATCCGGACCGGTTGGGACCGGGACAACAAGAACGGCCTGACGGTGGCGAAGATCGCTGAACAGGCAGGCATTACGGCCCTGGCGGTGCATGGACGCACCCGTGCCGACCTGTACACCGGTGAAGCCGAGTACGACACCATTGCCGCGATCAAGCAGGCGGTGTCGATGCCGGTCTTCGCCAATGGCGATATTGATTCGCCAGAAAAGGCCCGGTACGTGCTCGACGCGACGGGTGCCGATGGCCTGTTGGTAGGCCGGGCTGCCCAGGGGCGGCCATGGATTTTTCGCGAGATCGACCATTTCCTGCGTACCGGCGAGAAGCTCCCGGCGCTGGACCTGATCGAGGTGGAACGCATTCTGCTAGAGCATCTGGCTGCGCTGCACGCCTTCTATGGAGACGTGATGGGCGTACGCATTGCTCGAAAGCATGTGGGCTGGTATCTCGCAACCTTGCCGGGCGCCAGGGAGTTTCGCGCCCACTTCAATCGTTTGGATGGTACGGAAGCACAATGCGCCAACGTTCGGGAGTTCTTTGCCGGGCGTTACAAGAGCCTGACAGGGGACGGAGAGTGGGTGGCCGCATGACGATGATGACCGAGACTTTAGTGAGTGGAACAACGCCCGTGAGCGACAACGTGAATTTGAAACAGCACCTCAATACGCCAAGCGAAGAAGGCCAGACCCTTCGCGGGAGTGTCGAGAAGGCGCTGCACAATTATTTCGCCCACCTTGAGGGCGCTGCCGTCACGGATGTGTACAACCTGGTGCTCTCCGAAGTCGAGGCTCCCCTGCTCGAGTGCGTGATGAACTACGTCAAGGGCAACCAGACCAAGGCCAGCGAAATGCTCGGACTGAACCGGGGCACGCTGCGCAAGAAACTCAAGCAGTACGATTTGCTGTAAGCATTCAATCAAACCAGAAAGGCGCCCGCGTAAGACCGGTCGCCTTTTTTGCTGACTCCTTTGCTTTTGATGGAAATTGAGATGACCGACCAGACTACCCGCCTGCCGATCCGCCGCGCCTTGATCAGTGTTTCCGACAAGACCGGGATCCTCGAATTTGCCAAGGAGCTTGAAGCCCTGGGTGTCGAGATCCTTTCCACCGGCGGGACGTTCAAGCTGCTGCAGGACAACGGCGTTGCCGCAGTGGAAGTCGCGGATTACACCGGCTTCGCCGAAATGATGGACGGCCGGGTGAAAACCCTGCACCCGAAAATCCACGGCGGGATCCTCGGTCGTCGCGGTATCGACGACGCCATCATGAACGAGCACGGCATCAAGCCGATCGACCTGGTAGCGGTCAACCTGTACCCATTCGAAGCAACGATCTCCAAACCAGGTTGCGACCTGCCGACTGCCATCGAGAACATCGACATCGGCGGCCCGACCATGGTTCGTTCGGCAGCCAAGAACCACAAGGACGTGGCCATCGTTGTCAACGCCAGCGATTACGCCAGCGTCCTGGAAAATCTCAAGGCCGGCGGCCTGACCTACGCCCAGCGTTTCGACCTGATGCTCAAGGCTTTCGAACATACCGCCGCCTACGACGGCATGATCGCCAACTACATGGGCACCGTGAACCAGGCTGCCGACACCCTCAGCACTGAAGGTCGCAGCGAATTCCCGCGCACCTTCAACAGCCAGTTCATCAAGGCCCAGGAAATGCGCTACGGCGAGAACCCGCACCAGAGTGCGGCGTTCTACGTTGAAGCCAAGCCTGCCGAAGTCGGCATCGCCACCGCGACCCAGCTGCAAGGCAAAGAGCTGTCCTACAACAACGTGGCCGATACCGATGCCGCGCTGGAATGCGTGAAGAGCTTCGTCAAGCCTGCCTGCGTGATCGTCAAGCACGCCAACCCGTGCGGCGTGGCCGTCAGCCCGGACGCCGAAGGCGGCATTCGCAAGGCTTACGACCTGGCCTACGCTACTGACACCGAATCGGCATTCGGCGGCATCATTGCCTTCAACCGCGAACTGGACGCCGAGACCGCCAAGGCCATCGTCGAGCGTCAGTTCGTCGAAGTGATCATTGCCCCGAGCGTCAGCGAAGAAGCCCGCGCCATCGTCGCCGCCAAGGCCAACGTGCGCCTGCTGGCCTGTGGCGAGTGGTCGGCCGATCGCGCCGCTGCCTGGGACTACAAGCGCGTCAACGGTGGCCTGCTGGTGCAGAGCCGCGACATCGGCATGATCAGCGCCGATGACCTGAAGGTCGTGACCAAACGTGCGCCGACCGAACAGGAAATCCATGACCTGATCTTCGCCTGGAAAGTCGCCAAGTACGTCAAGTCCAACGCCATCGTCTACGCCAAGAACCGTCAGACCATCGGTGTCGGCGCCGGCCAGATGAGCCGTGTGAACTCTGCGCGCATTGCTGCGATCAAGGCTGAACATGCCGGCTTGCAGGTAGCTGGCTCGGTGATGGCTTCCGACGCCTTCTTCCCGTTCCGCGATGGCCTGGACAATGCGGCCAAGGTCGGTATCACGGCGGTGATCCAGCCAGGTGGCTCGATGCGTGACAACGAAGTGATCGCAGCCGCTGACGAAGCTGGCATCGCCATGGTATTCACCGGCATGCGCCACTTCCGTCACTAAGTACTCGATCAACTGTGGGAGCGGGCTTGCCCGCGAAGACGGCAGCACATTCAGCATTGATGTGACTGATACACCGCTTTCGCGAGCAAGCCCGCTCCCACAAAAGCAGCATCAGTGCTGCCTCCAGAATTAGCGTCATCCGAGGTTTTTGAAATGAATGTTTTGATCATTGGCAGCGGTGGCCGTGAACACGCCCTGGCCTGGAAAGTCGCTCAGGATCCTCGAGTGCAGAAGGTGTTCGTGGCACCGGGTAACGCCGGTACCGCCATCGAAGCCAAATGCGAGAACGTCGCCATCGACGTACTGGCCCTTGAGCAACTGGCGGACTTTGCCGAGAAAAACGTTTCCCTGACCATCGTTGGCCCGGAAGTGCCGCTGGTCGCTGGTGTCGTTGATCTGTTCCGCGCCCGTGGCCTGGACTGCTTCGGCCCGACCGCCGGCGCTGCCCAGCTTGAAGGCTCGAAAGCCTTCACCAAGGACTTCCTGGCTCGTCACAAGATCCCGACCGCCGACTACCAGAACTTCACCGAGATCGAGCCAGCCCTGGCTTATCTGCGTGAAAAAGGCGCGCCGATCGTGATCAAGGCCGATGGCCTGGCTGCCGGCAAAGGCGTGATCGTCGCCATGACCCTGGCCGAAGCCGAGGACGCCGTGCGTGACATGCTGGCAGGCAATGCCTTCGGCGACGCCGGTTCGCGCGTGGTGATCGAAGAGTTCCTCGACGGCGAAGAAGCCAGCTTCATCGTCATGGTCGACGGCAAGAACGTCCTGCCGATGGCCACCAGCCAGGACCACAAGCGCGTCGGCGACGGCGATACCGGTCCGAACACGGGCGGCATGGGTGCCTACTCCCCTGCCCCGGTTGTCACCAGCGAAGTACACAAGCGCGTCATGGACCTGGTGATCTGGCCGACCGTGCGCGGCATGGCCGAGGAAGGCAATGTCTACACCGGTTTCCTGTATGCGGGCCTGATGATCGACAAGGCTGGCAACCCGAAGGTCATCGAATTCAACTGCCGCTTCGGTGACCCGGAGACCCAACCCGTCATGCTGCGCTTGCAGTCGAGCCTGGTATTGCTGGTCGAGGCAGCCTTGGCGCAGGCGCTGGACAAGGTCGAAGCGCAATGGGATCCACGTCCGAGCGTCGGCATCGTCCTGGCGGCAGGCGGCTATCCTGGTGACTACGCCAAGGGTGTGGCCATCAATGGCCTGGATGCGGCGGCGGCACTGGACGGCAAAGTCTTTCACGCCGGTACCGCGCTCAAGGACGGTCAAGTCGTGACCGCTGGTGGCCGGGTGCTGTGCGCCACGGCCATGGGCGCCAGCGTCGATGAGGCGCAACAACAGGCGTACAAACTGGCGGCCAAGATCGATTGGGAAGGCTGTTTCTATCGCAAGGACATTGGCTACCGCGCCATTGCCCGCGAGCGCGGCGAACAGGAATAAGGCAACAATTGCGACAGGCAGGGGCTTACCCCCCTTGCCTGGCTATTCCGGCGCCGCGCATAGTTATATTCTGGCATTAACCTACGAAGGGATTTCGCCGTGCGCTGGCTCAGGATTGCCATAAGTCTAACCGTCACGTTGCTGACCTTGCTCTGCATGCTCCCGGCCCACGCCGCGCAAGGCAGTGGTTGGGCGGTATTGCTCGACGAACAGGGTGACCTGCAGCTGAGCGACATCCGCTCCGCTCGCTACACCAACCAATTCAGCCCCATCGAACTCGACCACCTCACGGCGGCCGAGCCCGACGGTGCGCTTTGGCTGCGCTTCCGCCTCGCACCGGGCAAGCATGAACAATTGCTGCGGGTGTTCGCACCCGATCTGTTGCACTTCAACATGTATGTGCTGGACGGCGACAGGCTGATTGACCAATCACATACAGGCAACGAGCAACCCCTGGCGGACCGCCCCCTGCCCAGCAGCGACTTCATGCTGCCGCTGCCGCAAAGCGACAAGACCCTGGACGTCTACCTGCGACTGGTTTCCGAACACCAGTTGCGGCCCTACATCACCTTGCAATCGGCGGTCATCACCGCAGCCAACCAGAACCAGACGCTGATCTACGGATTACTACTGGGCTGCATCGGCATGCTGATCCTCCACAACCTCATCCGCTATGCCTATACGCGTTCGACCAGCAGCGTCTGGTTGGCGGTGTGCGAAGCCTTGTTGGGGCTCAGCCTGGTGTTGTTGCTGAACCTGGCGGGGCCCTGGATCCCGGACTGGCAGGCCGTGCAGACGCCCGGCGCCTACCTCGCCTTGCTGCTGACGGCCCCCAGCGGCCTGATATTCGCTTATCGCTTCTTCAAGCCCCTCGGACCGCATCCGCTGAACAAGCTGATCGTGGGCGACATCCTGTTCATCATGATCTGCAGCCTGCTGCTGCTGTTCGTCAACACGCTGCCGCTGAACATCATCACTTACGCCCTGGTCGCCCTGGCGGGCCTGACCATGCTGTTTGTCAGTACCTATCACTGGCAAAAAGGTTATCGCCCGGCGCGACTGTTCGTGGCGGCCATGGTGGTGTTCAACCTGGGCACCCTGATCATCCTGCCCGCCTTGCTGGGGCTGACCCTGATCGAACCCCATGACCTGATCACCACCCTGCTGGTGTTCATCTGCATCAGTGGCCTGTTGATGAGCATTGCCCTGAGCGAACGCCAGCGCAGCATCACCGAAGCGCGTTTCAGCATCAGTCGTGACCTGGCGGCCAGCAACGCCGAGATCAATGCCAAGGCCGAGTTCCTGGCGAAAATCAGCCACGAGATCCGCACCCCGATGAATGGTGTGCTGGGCATGACCGAGTTGCTGCTGGGCACGCCACTGTCGGTCAAGCAGCGCGACTATGTGCAGACCATCCATAGCGCAGGCAACGAACTACTGACGTTGATCAACGAAATTCTCGACATTTCCAAACTCGAGTCCGGACAGATCGAACTGGATGATGTGCAATTCGACCTCAACGCACTGATCGAAGACTGCCTGAGCATCTTCCGCGCCAAGGCCGAGCAACAGAACGTCGAACTGATCAGCTTCATTCAGCCACAAGTACCACGCGTCATCAGCGGTGACCCGACGCGCCTGCGCCAGACATTGCTGAGCCTGCTGGAAAACGCGCTGAAGAAAACCGACGAAGGCGAGATCCTGATCGTCGTCGCCCTCGACGAACGCAGCAGCCATCCACGCTTGCGCATCGCCGTGCAGGACAGCGGCGAACCGATGGACGTCGAAGAGCGCGACGCGCTAATGCAGGCTGAACTGCACAGCAAGCATTTCCTCTCTACCAACCACCTGGGCGGTAATCTGGGGCTGGTGATCGCCCGTCAGCTGATCCGCCTGATGCAGGGTGAATTCGGCATCAAGAGTGGTAACAGCCAGGGCAGTACCTTGTGGCTGACCTTGCCCCTGGACCCGGATCGCCTGGAGCATCCAACCTGCGACCTCGATGGCCCCCTGCAGGGTGCACGTGTGTTGGTGGTGGATGACAACGACACCTGCCGCAAAGTGCTGGTGCAGCAATGCAGCGCCTGGGGCCTGAACGTGAGCGCGGCGCCCTCGGGCAAGGAGGCGCTGGCGCTGTTGCGCACCAAGGCGCACCTGCGTGACTACTTCGATGTGGTCCTGCTGGATCAGAACATGCCTGGCATGACCGGCATGCAACTGGCCGCCAAGATCAAGGAAGACCCGAGCCTGAACCACGACATCCTGCTGATCATGCTGACCGGCATCAGCAATGCGCCGAGCAAGATCATCGCGCGCAATTCGGGGATCAAACGCATCCTTGCCAAACCGGTGGCCGGCTATACGCTCAAGACCACCCTGGCCGATGAACTGACCCAGCGCAACAAAGGGCTGGCGGTGCCGCAACACCTGCCGTCCGGTCCGCCGCTACCGATCAAGGTACCCAGTGATTTCCGCATTCTGGTCGCTGAAGACAACAGCATTTCGACCAAGGTCATCCGCGGCATGCTGGGCAAGCTCAACCTGCAACCGGACACCGCCAGCAACGGCGAAGAAGCCTTGGCGGCCATGAAGGCGCATCGCTACGACCTGGTTCTGATGGATTGCGAAATGCCGATCCTCGACGGCTTTTCGGCGACCCAGCAACTGCGCGCCTGGGAAGTCGGCAATCAAAGATCCCGCACCCCGGTGGTAGCGTTGACCGCGCACATCCTCGCTGAGCATAAGGAGCGTGCACGCCAGGCTGGCATGGATGGGCACATGGCCAAACCGGTCGAGCTTTCGCAGTTGCGCGAATTGATCGAACACTGGGTTGCCCAGCGCGATCAGCAGAACCGCGCGACGACGCCCACGTCCTGAGCCGACAGACTCCGCGGCGCCTGTTAGACTCCCCTCGACTTCCCCCCACCAGTGAGCCTGCCCCATGCTCCACGTGTTGTTCAGCGTTTACCTGAAGATGTTGGTGCTCTATAGCCCGTTCTTCGTGTTGTCCTGCTTCATCAGCCTGACCCGCGGTTATTCGCGCAAGGAACAACGCCGACTGGCGTGGAAGGTGGCCATCGCCACCCTGGTCTCCAGCGTCCTGCTGTATCTGTTCGGACGCGTGATTTTCAGCGTATTCGGCATTACCGTGGACGCCTTCCGGATCGGCGCCGGCAGCGTGCTGTTCATCTCGGCGTTGGGGATGGCGCAAGGAAAGTCGGCGGTGCAGACCGATAATGTGCAGCAGGACGTGACCATCGTACCCTTGACCATTCCGCTGACCGTCGGCCCCGGCACCATTGGCGCCCTGCTGGTGATGGGCGTAAGTCAGCCGCACTGGGACGATAAGCTCACGGCCATTGTCAGTATTGCCCTGGCCAGCTTCACCGTCGGCGTGGTGCTGTACCTGTCCAACCGTATCGAACGCATTCTCGGCGATCAGGGCTTGCAGATCGTCAGCCGGCTGATGGGCTTGTTCGTGTGTGCGTTGGCGGCGCAGATTATCTTTACCGGGGTGAAGGGGTATTTGGTGCCCTGAGATTGCACAAGGCACCTGCCAGGACCTGCTAAATCGTCAGGCTGGCGATCTCGAGATGTTCAGACTGCCGCCGTGCACCTAACCACTGCACGGTATCCGCCCTGTACTCGCCATAGACGCCTGCATTGAAACGAGCGGTGTAAAAATAGGCGTTCACCGCGCCATGCAGATCACTGAAAGCAAACTCACGCCCCGTCAATAGCCTGCCGACTGATCCGCGGGCATCAAAAAAAACCCAAGCGCTATTCAAGGTCCCACGTTCATTGACCACACCAATGCACGCCCTGATGCGCTTCATCCCCTTCACATTCAGCGCTGCCTGTTGGCGGAAGATCTGCTCCAGGTTCAGTGTGTCCGGCAACGCGGCGACCTTATCCATCACGGCCAGTAAAACAGTCGCCAGCTCTCTATCCAGATTGTTTTCAAAGACCGTCGCAAACGCCTCTCTCAACGAAAACGTCTTTTCAGCAACGGATGTAAACGCACCGGTCGTCACGTTTTGCCGATCGCAGACCCAGCCACACTCATACAAGATACTTTTGTAAGCCTCGAACCAATCCAGGCCGTTCGGTTCGTCAGGAAATTCTTCATCGGCAGCAAGCTGAGTAAAAAGCAAAGCATCAATTACATCTTGCTTCGTGGCGAACGACAATTCATTTGATAAAGCCAGCATGCAGCATCCATTGATGTAAATCGAATAGTCCATATGTCTATATCCATCGTGCAAACCAGAGGCAAACACCTCTGGCGAAGGCTGGCTATCTTTTACTTCCTGTGTCGCGCAAATCGTTTGCTGCGTATCTCTTTGCGCCGCAACCCAAGGACAGACTCAATATCATCTTTTATTTCAGCATAGGCAAAAGGATTAAAGGTGAGAAAGTTCGAGCCTTGGTAAATATCAACGTTAGTGACTTTAAGATCAAAGAAAAGAACCTCACCACCAAACGTATTGCTTTCATGATTAATAGACGAAAAAGAAACAATAATGAGACCATTCTTCGCTTGCTCACACGGCAATATGGCCAGCTTCACACCTTTTGCTGTCACTACATCGTAATTGAATAACTTGACTGTATCAGGTTCCTTTTCCAAAGCCGTCAAGGTGGAGTCTGCCACGGCACTCAACACCGTTGCACCGGGAATGGCGGCTACTGCCGCAGCAATCCCTGCCTGGACAATGGACGTGACGACATTTTTCATCGTGCCCGAGCCAGACTGCTTTTTGTATTCCAGGCTCGCATGGATGGGGACAGAACATCCCATATCCAACATGCAATTGATAAATGCTCGATGCCAGGCCGCAGGGTTCGGATCATTTTTAGTTTCGTGATCGGCCTCCAGCTTCGAAAAACTGATGAGGTTTTCGATAATCATCATGTTCTCCAGCGAAATACCATCGCCGTAACCGATGAGTGAATTACCTAAAACCAAAGCATCCAGTTCCTTGGTGGGACTCGAAGCCGCCAAATCAGCGGAGCCCACTAGACCTCTTGCACGGGGAGCGTTAACAAGCAGTGCCTTGGCCCTGGCAATACGCGCCCTTCCCAAATCAGTGCAACCCTTGAGAGCGCTTGAATCTTCAAAACTTTCCATATTCAACATTCCTTTAAGTTCGTCGACAGCCCTCCTGGGCGTAATAACGAATCTAACCCACCCCCTCGTCGAGTAACAAACCCAATTAAATGTCGATATATGTAAGCCTGCACCACTCCGCGAACAGACGGATTATTCGAGCGAAACAACCCGAATAATCCGATCTATATGGCCGCGACTTGTCTAGTTGATATCGACCAACTTGTCACCGTAGCTACGTGGCGTGTACACCCACAACGACCCCTGAGGCCGAGCAAATACGCGAGTCGTGGATGAGCCAACCAACACCATGGTTCGCATGTCGACTTGATCCGGCGTCAATTGACCGAGTGTCGTGACCCGCAACGTCTGCCCCGGGCGCCCTACATCGCGTCCCAACACGACGGGGGTGTCAGCAGCGCGATGCAGGGCGACGATTTCCAGTGCACGCCCTAACTGCCAAGGCCGGGAACGCGAGATCGGGTTATAGAAAGCCATCGCCAGGTCGGCCTGCGCCGCCAGGTCCAGGCGCTTTTCGATGATGTCCCAAGGCTTGAGGTTGTCCGAAAGCGACAGCACGCAGAAGTCATGCCCCAATGGGGCGCCTGCCTGGGCAGCCGTTGCCAGCGATGCCGAAACGCCCGGCAGGATTTCCAGATCAACGTTGTGCCATGCTGGATCGCGGGACTCATGCAGTGCCTCCAGCACCGCTGCGGCCATGGCAAATACACCGGGGTCCCCGGAAGAGACGACCACTACGCAGCGACCCTGCGCCGCAAGCTCAAAGGCGTGGCGGGCACGCTGCATTTCTTCACGGTTGTCGGTGCAGTGCAGGACCTGATCCGCACGGAACGGTCCTGCCATGCGCACATAGGTTTCGTAACCGAGAACGTCATTGGCGCGGGCCAGTTCCGCCTTGACCGCGGGCACCATCAGCTCGGCAGCGCCGGGGCCGAGACCGATCACCGCCAGGCGACCGCGAGGACGGCCAATCGACATGGGGTCCAAAGGCTGCTTGGCAACCGCGATCGCAACGGCCTCATCGCCAAACACGGAAACGGGCTGGTCGATGGCGTTACGCACCAGCTGACTGGCTGCGCCAACATCATCGACAAAACGCAGCGGCACACCCAGCTCAAGCGCCGCTTCACGCAGTGTTGCACTCGACATTTCACTATCGGCAGCCAGCAGGCAGGCCAACGACTGCACGGCGATTTTTGCCTGATGCAAAGCCTCGCGAACGGCACCTGAAACATCGACGATTCCAGCAGCGACCGCCACCAACACGTTGCGTGGATAAATCAGCAGCTCATTGGCAGCCGGCGTACGCTCGGCATGACCGACGTGAACGGCCAGCCGCGCTTGCGGGTTTTCCGGTAACTGCGCCTGCACTAACCAAGGCGCCGCCCCTTCGATTCGCACCGACTCGCCGGCGAGCAAATCGGAAACGAAGCGCTTGCCCAGCTCAAGATCACCCAAGGCATAACCGCTGGGTGGATTCAGCAGGCAGGTACCAAAACGCAATTCGCCACTGGTGGTGATCGCCGCTGACACGTCCAGTGCCGCAGCTACCTCCCGCGCGAGCACGTTCACGCCTGCCAAACCACCGAGCAGCGGCACCACGGCGCTTCCATCTTCGGCGACGGCGAGCACGGGTGGCTCGGCCCCCTTCTCCAGCAGCAACGGCGCCAGGGTGCGAATGACGATACCGGCTGCGCACAGGGCGATGATCGGCGTGTCTTGTTGATAAAGCTCACGCAATGTCGCGCCGAACTCGCGGTAGGTGCGATCGGCACCGACGACGCGTTCGTCCAGGCCGTGAATCAAGGCGCCGGGGTACAGTTGTTGAATGCTGCGCGCGGTGGCGAGGCTGCCATTGCCGAGAATGACAATGGCCGGAGCTGGACGCGTCATCAGCCTTGCCACCTTTCACCGGGAACGATGATCAGCGAGAAGTACGGCGACGACATAGGCTCGACCTGATCCAGCGGCACGATCTTCTGGTTGGCCATGGTCGCACGCTCCACATACAGCGCTCGCTCGGCCAATCCGAGTTCTTCCAGCACCTGGCGGACTTTCGGAAAGTTACGGCCCAGCTTCATGATCACCGCCGCATCGGCGTCAGCCAGGCGACGCTTGAGATCCTCGTGGGGCAGCACGCCGGACAGCACCGACAGGCTCTGGTTGCGATACACCAACGGCGCTCCCAGTACCGAAGCGCCGCCGAGCATCGAGCAGACACCCGGCACCACTTCGGCTTCATACCGTTGCGCCAGCCGATCGTGCAGGTACATGTAGGAACCGTAGAAAAACGGATCGCCCTCGCAGATCACTGCCACGTCACGACCCGCATCGAGATGCGCTGCCAGCTCTTCACCGGCGGCATCGTAGAAATCGCTGATCACTTGCTCATAGGACAGCGGTGCCGGCAATGCTTCGGTGGTCACCGGGTACACCAGTGGCAACAAGGTTTGGGCGTCCTGCAAATGCGTTTCGATGATGCCGAAGGCGTTGCCCTTCTTCCCCTTGGCGACGAAGTACGCCACTACCGGCGATTCGCGCAGCAGGCGCAGCGCCTTGACCGTAATCAGTTCCGGGTCACCCGGCCCCACGCCAAGGCCGATCAAACGTCCAGGTTGCTGCATCATTCGATCTCCGTGGCGAGGGCATTGACGGCGGCGGCGGCCATGGCACTACCGCCCAGCCGACCTTGCATGATAACGAACGGCACGCCGCGACTGTCGGCGGCCAGCGCTGCCTTGGATTCGGCGGCGCCAACGAAGCCCACCGGAAAACCAAGGATCAACGCCGGTTTCGGCGCACCGGCGTCGAGCATTTCAAGCAGGTAAAACAGCGCTGTCGGCGCGTTACCGATCACCACGACACTGCCTTCCAGATGAGGACGCCACAATTCCAGTGCCGCGGCGGAACGGGTGTTGCCCAGTTCACGCGCCAGCTGCGGAACGCTTTCATCACGCAGGGTGCAGATGACCGGGTTGTTCGCTGGCAAACGCGCACGGGTTATGCCCTCGGACACCATCCGCGCATCACACAGAATCGGCGCGCCGGCGGCCAGCGCATCGCGCCCGGCCTTGCCCGCGCCCGTGGAAAACTGCAGGCCATCGATAGCATCGACCATGCCGCAAGCGTGTATCACACGGACTGCGAGTTTTTCCAGATCGGCCGGAATGCGTTCGAGGTTGGCCTCGGCCCGGATGATCGCGAAGGAATTGCGATAGATCTCCTGACCGTCGCGGATGTAATCAAGCATCAAGGGGGCTCCGTGAGCGGGCATCGAGCAAAGCCGCGACCGCTTCAATAGTAAGATTGCGAGCGTGCAGCGCGCCGAAACCTGGCTGCGCGGCATCGCGAAAATAGAGGTCGTAGTGACCAGGGCGTGTCGCCAACAATGTGACGGGCGCCGTGTGTGCGCACGCGCAGGAGCGCGAACAGCCAGACAAGTGAACCTGCACCTGTGCGGATTGATCATGCAGCCGTTCGGCCAGTTGCCGCGCGTCGTCCTTGGTATCCGCCAAGCCTTTGCCGCAACCGGCCGATCCGGTGCAGGCCACCAGATGGGCCAGGGACTGGTCGGCGTCGACCAGATAACCCAATGCCTGCAGTTGTTGACGCAGGGCTGGTGAATCTTCATGGCGAATATTTGGCAGCAACAGGCTTTGCCAAGGGGTCAGGCGCAGGCTGGCATCACCAAACGCCTCGGCCAGATGAGCTGCCCCCTTGAGCATCGTCGGGTTCAGTCGTCCCAGCGCAGGCACCGCACCGACATAGACAAGGCCTTCCTGACGCTGCGGATGACTGCCGATGTGCAATCGCGCACGTGCAGTCGGGCGCTGCCATGACTCCATGGCAAACAAGGGCACGCGCTCGGCCAGCCGTTGCAACAGTGAATCCAGCGAATGCTCAGTCAGCAGATGTCGCATCCGGGTCTGATCCGGCCGTGCAAGTTCGAGAAACAACTCCAGCACCGCCATCACCAACGCATGTCCGTCACGCAGCGATACCGCTGCCAACGGCGCATCGGTGGGGCACCCCGCCAGACCGAAGGCCAGCACAGGCTCGCCCTTTCGATCAGCCGCACTCAGCCAGAGGTCATGGGGATGCTCAAGCATTGCCAAGGCTTCACCGCCATCCAGTTGCACGGCGAATTTGGCCGATAACTCATGGAAGCGCGCATGGGTTTGCAAGCTGTCGAGAATTTCTCGGGCCAAGGGCCTGCTGTCGATCAGCATGTGTGGGTCAATGCCGGCGCTGGGGCTGAGCATCAGATTGCGCACATCATCGCCAGCGACGTTGACCGGCCCCAACCCGACGGCCAGCAGACTCTCGATCAACGCGGTGGACTGCTGGCCAATTCCGCGAATTTGCAGATTGGCGCGGTTGGTCGCCTCTATTACGCCACCGGCATATTGTTCGGCGGCATCAGCCACCGCCACAGCCTGATCTGCACGAATAGCCCCGCCGGCAAGTTTGATCCGACAAATACCGCCATCCAGCGCCTGCACGACACGCAACAAACCGGGACAGGCCGATGGGCGCAAGGGACTGGATGTCTGGGGTGAATTCACGGGGATGACCGGCAACGGGACGAAGGGGCGCATTATGCCTGCTTTGTCCGGCGGGATGAAAAAGCTCAAGTGGATTGACGACAAAGCGCGCTCGCTCAAAGGTCAACGGTCGCTTCGCTGGAAGTCTGAAACGCGCACCGGCACTTGCGTTTCAAAGACAACTGCACAGTGTATTTAACAGCAAGTAGCAGTTCTTCAAGCCAACGTTATTTTAGCCGCCGGCAGGCTGTTGTACTTTCTCCACCAGGAAAACCACTTCCTCCACAAGAATTTTATTCAAGGACTGAATATGAACAGTAGGAACTTCTCCGGCGTATTGACCGGCCCCACTCTGCTTTCAAGCATTGAGGACATATCACTTGCGGATCATGACGACCTGACCCACTGCACACAGATCGCCACCCAATCCGCCAACACGGCCTGCAGTCGCTTTGTCGATTCGACAAAGTGGCTGAATGAATACATGACGACGCTGAGTTTCCTGGGGTGGTCTGTCTTCCAGGATGCAATCTTTACCCGCACCCGACACGATGTCTTGAGAAGCGTTGCGGATTTCCTGGTCGAGAGCGCCGGGAAGATGCCCGACAGCCGACAAGGTAACGCGATGATCGACACGCTCGACGCACTCAAGCCCGACAAACCCGCGCTGCTCTCTCTGGACCAGGAAAGTCTCCTGGGTCGGCACTTTCAGGTCATTCCCGCCCGCTATGACGCCCAGGGCTTTCTGGAAATTGCGGTGTTCAATCTTGAATTGGTAGCGTCTACCAATGAAAGTAACTTCCTGTACGTCGAATCGGAAAAGCGCTCCGCCACAATCATCCAGCAACGAGCCTATCTCAAACTGGATAAAAGAATACTTGAAACAAAAAGAACGCTTATTGATAAAAAGCGTCGTGAGATCAGAATGAAGAGATTCGACCTGCTAAAAAACAACCTTTAAGACTACCCGATTAAATCCCCATTATTTTGCAGGGCAGCCATCGCCCTTGAACGCGATTTCATCGACGACGACGGGCGAATGCAATCGACACCGCGTTATGATGCCCCACCGCGCCGGTCGAGACGGACCTGGCCGCGGAGATGATTGGGCTTTGGTCGATAGAAGAGGAATGGCATGCCCCCTTGGCTGACAGTGGTAGGCATCGGTGAAGACGGCTTCAAGGGGCTGGGCAAGAACGCTCGGCACGCCCTGCTGGGCGCCTCGCGGATCATTGGCGGTCAGCGGCAACTGGATTTGCTCCCGATGTGTATTCGTGGTGAACGGCAATTGTGGCCCAGCCCGTTTTCGCTGGCGCCGGTGCTGGAGCGCTACGGTGAGCCCGTTTGCGTGCTGGCCAGCGGTGACCCCATGTTCTTTGGTGTGGGCGCCAGCCTCGCTCGGCAAGTACCCAGCAGTGAAATGCTGGTCTTGCCCGCGCCATCTTCTTGCTCACTTGCCGCCGCACGGATGGGCTGGCCGTTGCAGGATGTGGTGACGCTGTCGGTGGTCGCTCGCCCCATCGCGGCGCTGAATGCGCAGCTGTCCAGTGGCGTTCGTCTGCTGGTGCTGAGCAATGACGGTCAAAGTCCCGCCGCGATCGCGGCACTGTTGCGCGAACGCGGGTTCGGGCCGAGCCGCCTGAGCGTGCTTGAACATTTGGGTGGTGAGGCCGAACGACGCATCGACGGTGCGGCCAACGACTGGGCCGACCCGGTTGTCGCCGACCTGAACCTGATCGCCATAGAATGTATCGCACAAGCAAACGCGCCGCGTCTGTCGCGACTGGCCGGCCTGCCGGACTCCGCCTTCAGGCACGACGGCCAACTGACCAAACGCGATGTGCGCGCCATCACACTCGCTCGACTGGCACCGGTTCCCGGTGAGTTGTTATGGGATGTCGGTGCCGGCAGCGGCTCCATTGGCATTGAATGGATGCGCGCTCATCCCAGTTGCCGGGCGCTGGCCATCGAGGCCGACGAAGGTCGGCAGCTGTTGATCGAGCACAACCGCGACGCACTTGGCGTGCCCGGCTTGCAACTGATTCGCGGCAGTGCTCCGCAGGCCCTGGTGGGACTCGAGCGTCCGGACGCGGTGTTCATCGGGGGCGGCGTCACCCGCGAAGGCGTGCTCGACGCTTGCTGGGCAGCGCTCAAGCCTGGCGGCCGCCTGATTGCCAATGCGGTCACGCTGCAAAGTGAAATGACCCTGATGGCCTGGCGCGAACAGCGCGGGGGCGAGCTGACGCGTATTCATATCGCCCAGGCGCAGCCCTTGGGCGATTTCGACACCTGGCGCCAGGCGTTGCCGATTACCTTGCTGGACGTGGTCAAACCCTTCGATGCGTGACGAAACCGCCGAACAACCCGCACCACTGCGCAGCGGCCTGACCACGGGCAGCTGCGCCACCGCGACCAGCCTGGCGGCGGCTCGCCTGCTGCTCGGTGGCACTTCGGCGGACGCCGTGCACATCGTGCTGCCAAAGGGTAGGCAGGTGCAGATGCGCCTGGAGTTCTGCCGCCTGATCGACGGTGGCGCCGAGGCAGGGACGATCAAGGATGCCGGAGACGATCCCGACGTAACCCATGGCGCGTTGCTCTACTCTCAGGTGCGCCTGCGCAATGAGCCGGGTATCGGTTTTAATGCCGGGCGTGGTGTTGGTACGGTCACCCGCCCGGGGCTGGTGCTGGGCGTTGGCGAGCCGGCGATCAATCCCGTACCACGCAAGATGATCAGCGATCACCTGACGCTGCTTGCCAACGAGTTCGGCTACCGCGGCGGTTTCGAGGTCACGGTGAATGTCGAGAACGGTGAGGCCCTGGCGCTGAAAACCATGAACCCGCGCCTGGGCATACTCGGCGGCCTGTCGATCCTCGGCACCAGCGGTATCGTCCGGCCGTTTTCCTGCGCGGCCTATATCGCCTCGATCCACCAGGGCATCGACGTGGCCAAGACCAACGGTTATCTGCACATCGCCGCGTGTACCGGCAACGCCAGCGAAGACACCATGCGCAGGATCTACAACCTGCCGGAAATCGCCCTGATCGAAATGGGCGATTTTGTCGGTGCCGTGCTCAAACACCTGCGCAAGGTCCCGGTTGAAAAACTCAGCCTGTGCGGCGGCTTCGGCAAGATCAGCAAGCTGGCGGCCGGGCACATGGACCTGCACAGTCGGCATTCAAGCATCGATCTGCCGCAACTGGCCGAATGGGCGGCCGCGGTCGGCGCCGATACGGCGCTGCAGCAAGGCATCCGTGAAGCCAATACCAGTCAACAGGCCCTGGCGATGGCCAGCGCCGCCGGCATCGCCCTCGGTGACGCGGTCTGCCAGCACGCCCTGGACTTCGCCCGCAGCGTGGTGCCGGCGCAGGTTCAGGTCGAAGTGTTTGCCATCGATCGCCAGGGCGCAATTGTTGGCCATGCAGGAGCTTTTCAATGAAGCGCATTCTGTTGCTGGGCGGCGTGACCGAGGCGCTGGCCATTGCCCGAACCCTCGGCCCGCAACACATCTATAGCCTGGCGGGTGTCGGTCGAGTGCCGACGGACCTGACCTGCCAGGTTCGGGTCGGCGGCTATGGCGGTGCCGAAGGGCTGGCGCAATTCATACGCGATGAAGGGATTGATCTGCTGCTCGACGCTACCCATCCCTACGCCGCCCGGATCAGTCAAAACGCCGCGACGGCGTCTCGGTTGAGCGCTATCGCCTGCTGGGCGTTGCGACGTCCGGCGTGGCAACCGCAGGCCGGCGATGACTGGCGCGAAGTCAGTGATTGGGCCGAGTTGATCGAAGCGCTGAAACCCTTCCGTCGACCGCTGTTCACCCTGGGTCGCGAGCCCTTGCAACACCTGGATGAAATCCCGCCGGAGCAGTTCTGGACCTTGCGCGCGCTGGACGTTTACCCCGGCAATGATCGTTGCGAAGTGATCGGTGCACGCGGACCGTTCCTGATCGACGAGGAACGCGCCTTGTTCGAACGTCGGCAGATCGACGTGCTGATCAGCAAGAACAGCGGCAGCACCGCCACTGAGCCGAAGCTGGAGGTGGCGCGCGAGCGGGGGGTGCCGGTGCTGGTGTTGAAGCGGCCGGTGTCGCCGGTGGTAGAGCGCGAGTTTGGGTCGGTGGTCGAGGTGTTGCGAGCAATGACAGAACAGGTTTTTATCTGAGAATTGTGAACGCCTTAGTACGTCTTCGCGAGCAAGCCCGCTCCCACAGGTTTTCTGTCTGGCATTGATTATGTGTCCGATGCCGATAATTGTGGGAGCGGGCTTGCCCGCGATGGCGTCATTGATAGCGATGCAAAAGTTAAAGTCTAAAAATCCACCAGCATTTACTTACACCCATTTAAAAGACGACAGACAAGTTTAAGTGACACTGGCATTTCGCTATTCGCAGCTATCATGATGGATATGAGAACTTCGTGCTGCGACACCACACCGCACGCGGTGTTTTTACTTATCGGCCCTGATCAGGCTAAATAGCTGCGCCTGATCGCCCACCCACCGGATTTGTCCCATGTCCCGACATCGGCTCGCAATTGCCTGGATCGCCTGCTTCGCAGTGCTGTTCAACATGCTCGCCATGCCGATGTCCGGAGCGATGGCGCAGACGGCGAAGGCGCCAGCCGAACAAGTGTTGTGGGGCAGTTTCTGCTCGTCCAGCGGCACCCGGATGGTGGCGATCTCCCTGGGCGATATCGAACAAAAAGCCCCGCAAAACGACGATCATTCCAACATGCAACATTGCTGGTGCTGCAGCGGCTCCGCGCCATTGGTGGCGTTGCCCGGACATGAGCCACGGTTGTATTACACGCAGTTCGAAGCGAATCGAAGCCTGCCTCCCGCCGCATTCAATATCCCGACACCCCGCCAGCAATGGCCCAGCCTCAACCCCCGTGCCTCGCCTCTGGTGTGATGACATCTCGCAATTGATCTGCGTTTTGAATCGCCTGGAGAACTGCCATGTTGAACAGACTTATCGTTCTGGCCGCGTTGCTGCTGCCTGCCTGCTTTGCCAATGCCCACGAATACACGCTCGGCGATCTGCAGATCGCTCATCCCTGGTCGCAGGAATTGCCGCCCAATGCGCCGACCATCGCGGCCTATTTCGTGATCCACAATGCAGGCAAGACCGCCGACCGCCTGCTCAGTGTCGACTCGCCGATCTCGGGTGAAGCGCAATTGCATGAGCATGTGATGCAAAACGACCTGATGAAAATGCAGCCGGTACCGAGCGTCGAAATCCCCGCGGGTGGCGATGTCACCTTTGCACCGATGGCCTACCACGTCATGTTGCTGGGGCTGAAAGACCGAAGCCTGCTTAGCGATGGCAAGCGCTTTGCGCTGACCCTGCACTTCGAGAAGTCCGGTGACGTGACGGTCGAAGTGGCGGTGCAGAAGCAGGCGCCCGAGACCACGCAAAAGCACGCTCACGCTCAATAATCCGCTGAGCTGAGGCCGCCCATGCGCCCGCCAGGCACCAGGTCATCCGCCCACCGTCGTCAGCCCTTGAGCCTGACGCGCGGCAGCTGGATCAGCCTGTTCGCCATGTTGATGATCTTTATCGGCCCACTGATTTCTCAGTCGATGCCGATGGATCAGCGTACCTCCATGCCCCTGGACATGGGCATGAACATGTCGATGGACATGAGCATGGACATGTCGGCGATGGATCACGCCGATCACGCCGCTCAACCAACGGCCGAGCATTGCCCGCCAGCGTCCGGGCACCACGCAATCTGGGAAAAATGCGGCTATTGCAGCCTGCTGTTCAATTGCCCGGCGCTCACCGGTGGCGCTGCATTCACAGCGTTCGATACCCCGCCCGCCAACACGTACACCACGCCATCTCCTCGCCAGGGCCATGCCCGGCAAGCCTTCTTCCCCGGCGCCCGCACCCGCGCCCCGCCCGTCGTCGCGTAAACAACCCACCTCAGGTGTCACACGGTCCTCCAGGAGCGACCGTGTCGTTTACGACTGTTCGATGGAAATTGTCATGTCCAGGTTTGCTGCTGTCCCCTGCTTGAGCGCTGCCCAAGCCCCCCTTGCCCCGAACGCATCCAGCATTCGCTTCAGGCACGCCACCGCCCTCCTGTGCGGTGCCTTGCTCGCGCCTTGCGCGCTGGCCGATGAACACGCAGGTCATAGTGAAGAATTGACCCCGACGGTCATCACCGCCATTGCCCCGAACTCGCCACTGACCATCGTCACCAACCCCAGGGAGCCGCGCCAACCCGTGCCAGCCAGCGACGGGTCGGACTATCTGAAAACCATTCCGGGCTTTGCCCAGGTACGCAATGGCGGTACCAACGGCGACCCGGTATTGCGCGGCATGTTTGGCTCGCGCCTGAATATCCTCACCAACGGCGGCATGATGCTCGGCGCGTGCCCCGGTCGGATGGACGCACCGACCTCGTACATCTCCCCAGAAACCTACGACCAGCTGACCGTCATCAAAGGTCCGCAGACCGTGCTTTGGGGACCGGGTGCCTCGGCCGGCACCATCCTGTTCGACCGCGAACCGGAAAATTTCGGCCAGCTCGGCAACCGGGTGAACGCCAGTGTGCTGGCCGGCTCCAATGGCCGCTTTGACAAGCTGGTGGACGCAGCCGCCGGCGGGCCACTGGGTTATGTGCGGGTTATCGGCAACACCGCCCAAGCTGACGACTATAAAGATGGCAACAACGACACCGTGGCATCGCGTTATGACAAATGGAACGGCGACGTTGCGCTCGGCTGGACCCCAGACACCGATACCCTGCTGGAGTTGACCGCTGGCAAGGGTGACGGCGAGGCACGATACGCAGGACGCAGCATGGACGGTTCGCAGTTCAAGCGCGAGAGCCTCGGCCTGCGCTTCGAAAAGTCCAACATCAGCGACGTGCTGGAACAGCTCGAGGCGCAGGTCTACTACAACTACGCCGACCATGTGATGGACAACTACACGCTGCGCACGCCTTCCGGCACCGGGATGATGGCCAGCCCCATGGCCTCCAATGTGGACCGGCGCACCCTCGGCGCGCGAGTCAAGGCCACCTGGCGTTGGGCCGACGTACAGTTGATCAGCGGCATTGATGCGCAGACCAACGAACACCGTCAACGCAACGCCATGGGCATCGACACCTACAAGGACCAGCCGTACACCAAGGATGCCGACTTCCACAATTACGGAGTGTTCAGCGAACTGACCTGGCACGCCGCCGAGCGTGACCGACTCATTACCGGCGCACGCCTGGACCGCGCTTCGGCCAAGGATTACCGGCAAACCATCAGTTCGGGGATGATGACCCGCCCCAACCCAACCGCCGACGACACGCGTGCCGATACGCTGCCCAGTGGCTTCATTCGCTACGAACACGACCTGGCCGACAGCCCGACCACACTGTATGCGGGCCTGGGCCACACCCAGCGCTTCCCGGACTACTGGGAACTGTTTTCACCCAACTCCGGCCCCGCCGGATCGGTGAATGCCTTCGATTCGATCAAGCCTGAGAAAACCACCCAGATCGACTTCGGCCTGCAATACAAAGCCGAAGATCTCGAGGCCTGGGCCTCGGCCTACATCGGCCAGGTGCGTGACTACATCCTGTTCGACTACACGCCCGGCATGATGGGGATGACCTCGCAAGCGCAGAACATCGACGCGCGGATCATGGGGGGTGAACTGGGGGCTGCCTACCGGTTCACCGAACACTGGAAAGCCGACGCCACCCTGGCCTACGCCTGGGGCAAGAACAGCAGCGATGGCAATGCCTTGCCACAAATGCCGCCGCTGGATGCCCGCTTCGGCTTGACCTACAGCGAAGACAACTGGAGCGCCGGCGCGCTGTGGAGACTGGTTGCCGCGCAAAACCGTATCGACCTGAACAAAGGCAACGTGGTCGGCAAGGATTTCGACAAGACCCCGGGGTTTGCCGTGTTCTCGCTCAACGGTGCCTATCGGATCAACCAGCACTGGAAGGTCAGCAGCGGTGTCGACAACCTGTTCGGCAAGGCCTACGCCGAACATTTGAACCTGGCCGGCAACGCCGGTTTCGGTTACCCGGCCAATGACCCGCAAGCTATCAAGGAACCGGGGCGCACGCTCTGGACCAGGATTGATATGAGTTTCTAACAACAAAAGTCAAAAGATCGCAGCCCCCTGTAGGAGCTGTCGAGTGAAACGAGGCTGCGATCTTTTTACAGACAAATGATTTCGCCAATGCGGAGCACACGTGATGAAACAGCCCAAAGTGAATTTCTACAACCTGGCCTGGCGCTGGCATTTCTATGCCGGATTGTTCGTTGCGCCATTCATGGTGATGCTGGCCCTGACCGGCACCATTTACCTGTTCAAACCGCAACTCGACTCACTGATGTACAGCAGCCTGATCAACGTCCCAGCCGGACACCACACGGTGCCGGCCGATGACCTGCTCAACCGGGTCAAGGCCGCCTATCCACAAGGCACGATCAAACAATACCTGCCGCCGGTAAACCCCCAGCGCAGTGCCCAGTTTGTCGTGCTCAACGGTGGTAACGAGCTGAATGTGTTCGTCGACCCGTATCACGGTGACATTCTCGGCGAACAAGACGCCAAGAAGAACCTGCAGGCGGTCGCGCGAGCGATTCACGGCGAACTGATGATCGGCACCGTCGGTGACCGACTGGTGGAACTGGCCGCTGGTTGGGGGGTGGTGCTGGTGGTGTCCGGGGTGTTCCTGTGGTGGCCCCGTGGTCAGGCCGCGGGCATTCTCTGGCCTCGCCTGAACAGTCGAGGCCGGGTGTTGTGGCGTGACCTGCATGCCGTCACCGGCTTCTGGGGCGCCTCGTTGCTGCTGGTGATGCTGCTCAGCGGCATGACCTGGACCGGCTTCTGGGGCCAGCAATACGCCGCCGTCTGGAACATCTTTCCGGCGGCAATGTGGGACAACGTGCCAAAGTCCGACGTCGAAGCGCGCAGCCTCAACAGCGCCACCCGCCAGACTGTGCCGTGGGCCATGGAAAATACACCGATGCCGATGTCCGGCGATCACGCCGAACACATGGCCCACGATGCAGCGCCAGCCGGTCCGGCCGCGCCGACCATCAGCCTGCAGGACGTGCAGGACATCGCCGTGCAACGCAAGGTTGAACCGGGCTACAGCATCACGTTCCCGACCACGGCCACCGGCGTGTTCACCATCGCCGTGTTCGCCGATGACCCACGCAACGATGCCACCCTGCATGTCGATCAATACACCGGCGACGTCCTCGCCGACGTCCGCTACGAGCACTACGGCGCCGTCGCCCGCGCCACGGAAATCGGCGTGATGCTGCACGAAGGCAAGATGTTCGGCACGCTCAACCAGATCATTGTCCTGCTGATCTGCCTGATGATTCTGCTCAGTGCGGTCAGCGGCGTGGTGATCTGGTGGAAGCGCCGTCCGCAAGGCAAGCTAGGTGTCCCACCGCTGCGCCACGACCTGCCGAAATGGAAAACCGCGATGGTGATCATGTTCGCCCTGGCGGTGGCGTTTCCGTTGGTGGGTGCTTCATTGGTGGTGGTGTGGGTGTTGGACAAGCTGCTGTTGGCACGCCTCAATCGGCAAGCCGAACCCGACTCCGCCACTTGAGGATACCCGGGCAAGCGTGAAGCCCCTTCGGCGTCAGTCGCTGAAGGGGCACATCGGTGTCCAGCAAAAAACTACAACTCATCCCGGGTGGGTTTGTCGGAGGCGTCGGGCGCCTGTTGGCGAGCGATTTTCCAGTCTCGTCCAAGTCGACCCGGCTGGTGCCAGTCAGCTGCCGTTTTGAGCACTCTAAGCACGCCGACGACCGCCAACCTTAGAACAAAGTCTTCGGATGAAACAAAACGACCGGTGAGTAAAAACCGGCCTTCTTCCGGGGTGTGGCTGGGTGCGTATTTGAGCAGCGCACCATGGCGCGTCGAATAGTAGAACGCGTCAATATCAAACCCTTTGGCTTTCAAGGCATGTGTGTGTGCATAGACCGACGCAGCGGATGCATAGTCCACCTCCACCGGGACGGTGGGGATGGCGGTCGACAGGACCATCTCGTGGCTGGCCATCAGCGAATAACCGTCAGGAAAGTGCGGTGCTTTGTTCCTGGGCGTGGTCGATGGGTCGCTCGCGATGCGGAAGATTCGCTGCAGCGCCTCATAGGAGGAAGGCGAATCCACTACCGGCTCCAGGCCGACGTATGAACGGGTCGCGATTTTGCCTAGCACCGCGCTGGCCAGCACCGCTGGCTGCCCACCGACATTCGCCGCTCGAAGGTGAGCATGGCGAGCCGCATCGTCGGGATGGTGAAACACGGGCCCTATAGGCAGGACCGGATTGCTTGCCCAGCGTTCTTCGTCGGAACCAGCAGGCATGCGTGGAACCCAGTCATTGCCCACAATCCCCGGACACGACCAGTAGGGACTTGTCACCAGGACCTCCAGTCGCCCCGCCACCGCCATGCGCCGAATGTAACGGGTCAGGCTGAACTTGCCCTGCTCGATATCGCGCCAGTCATCCTGCGCCTGCGCCAGTGATGCGAACGGATTGTCCCTGAACTCGACCTGCCCGAACTTATCCAGTGTCTCAACGGGATCGAAGGCGTCTAGCTGCAAATGTAACAAGGCACCGTCGGCACAGGAGAAGTAGATCGACCGGTAGCCTTGGGCGGTGTAGGCAACAACACGTGCCAGGTTCACATCCATGGGTGAAAAGAAATGCCGATAATCTTCGTCCGGCAAATTCTGAGGCGCTTGTGCACCACACATGAACATTCCGCTGGAGACGAAGCGGTAAGGTAATGCACCGGGAAAGATACGTTGGTAGTCGAACCTGGCGTTCAGCGCTTCGACGGGCAAGGTTGCCATGAAAGAACCGTCGCGAACATTCCTGAGCAGGAATCCAAAACTCAGCGCGGAACGATTGCCCGCCTGCTCATGAGCGAAGCGCGCGGCATCCTGCTCGCGAATATGCAGGGGACTGTAGGCCGGTTCGGCCACGGCATCCCTGCGACCGCTTGGGCGAATCGCCGTTGCAAATGGCACAAACTCCAACACCGCACGCGGATAGCCCCACAGTCGGCTCCCCACGACCACTTGCAGGTAACCGGACTTGGCCAGTTTGTTTACCCAGTCTGTCGGTGACAACAGGCCCAGATGGATCTGCTCCTTGATCCAGGCCCCATCCAGGTCGCGAGCCGGTTTACCTGATGCACTCAATACCTGGCTCAGGTCGGCGCGGATTCGCTCCCACGTTCCGACTCGATAACGAATGGTCGATCCTTCGGGTGCAAATAAGTACTCGTCGAGCGTTTGTTCCTTGCGGGTGAAAGCCGTGTAGACCACATCAACCGACAACATGTTGAGATAAAGCGTCTTATCAACCGGCGACATGACGACAGGCAGCGCACGCGCTACCCTTGAGCGGTAGCGTGCAACGATCGTGCAGCCCGCCGGAAACTGCCCGGAAGTGACTGACTCATCGGGGAATATCCAATTGATGTCAAAGTCCTCCTGGGGGATTTCGACAGGATCGGTCGCAACAAAGAACCCGTCGGCACGCTTCAGGACCAGGCCGCCGTATGCGCCTGTCTTGCCTTGCGGTATTTGCGAGCGGGCATGCAGCGCAGCGTCATCGGCTGAGAGGAAAACCGGACTCAACGCTCGGCGCTCCAGGTACTGACTGGGTGTCCAGTAGGCGCCGATCACCCCTTTCCTGTCCCAGCACAGACTGGTGCGCATGACTTGCAAGGCGCCGCTGTTCGCGACCACTCTGACGTAGTCGGTCGAAGTGAGCTTGCCGCTGGCCAGGTTACCCTGAATATCTTCCAGGCCCATGTTCGGGACGTCGTTGTCGAACAGCTTGGTGCCCTTGCGCGGGACATATTTGAGCAGCGCCCCATCCTGGGTCGAAAGGTAGAGCGGAATAGGTGTGTTCCCCTCCACTACCGGACGTCTTCTTGAGTTGTAAACCACAACATAAAGATCGCGCGGCACGATGAAGTGCTGGGCCAACCAGCGCCTGGATTCGTCTCGCGCATGCTTGACGCGCTGACGCGAGTAAAAATAGGAATGCGGTATAAATGACTCGGGGTAGATAGTCTCCAGGGTTCTGGACTCGCTGAACAAACTGCGCAATGAATAAAGTTTGTCCCGCACACCACCGACCGGGACCAGTTCGGTGGCGACGTATTCCTCCTTGCCCTGTTGCTTGAGGATGAACCCGAACCAGGTCTGTTCCTCGTCGTGGTGTCCCGCGTCCCTGGAATAGCGATCGAGGGCTGCCTCATCGGCTGACGGGAACACCGCCCCAAAGGACACCCGTTCCGGCACGGTACGTTCCCAGGGGCCGGGGACGCGCTCACCGGTGACTTTACCCCGTGGTCGCCAACGGCCGTTGCTGATGAGGACCTGCAAATCGCCGGCAGCCGCGGCCTCCACGACCAATTGTTCCGGTTTGACGGCCCCCGTCTCGATCCCTCGGGCAAGTTCGCCCGGTGCCAGCGCGGTCCCCAGTTGCCCAAGCAAGCTCAACGTGCGCGGTCCGCCAGGGGTGAAAGCTATCAGGCTGTCCTCGGCCCCCGAAAGATAGGCCGGATAGTCGCTCGCCAGGATGTTGCGCAACTGCGTGACGCTGAACATCAGCAAGCTCGTCGTTGCGTCCTCGACGGACCATTTCAGCTGCGCGACCTTGCCGGCGTCGAGCGTCGAAAGCGCAGGGTGAGAATAGAAGCGACCGTGCAAGACGTGGTCGTCGGGAATCACCTGGTGATGAGAGACGACACTGACGGGCTGCTCTGCCGGTTCGGTTATGACAAATCGCCGATCGCTTCGCTGAAGGATATAGCCGAAATACCCGCTGTCGCGGCGGCGACCGACTCGCTCATGGGCATAACGCGCGGCATCGTCAGCCGACAGGAACTCCCTGGCCAGCACATGCAGTGCAGATCCCGCACCTGCCGTGTAAGGCTGTTGTGATTGTTCATCCATGAAGTGGTACTCCTTTGATTCATTGATAGAGCCCCACTCTTGCACCGGAACACATTGCCCGGGCGGTACATAGTTACTACTTGCCACGCTCGGCACCAGTTGGGCGCATGGCCATGCCCCGCCTGCGCTGTCGTGCTCGTTCACGGTGCAGGCGGAGCACTCGCCGAACGGTTTTCCTCCTCAGGTAAAGCACTTCTGGCGTTAGGCACAGCCTTTGCTAAAGACCCTTCAGTAGTCCGCATCTGCCAACCAAGAAAAATATCCAACGTTCATGGAGATCGCACAATGAAGCGTCGCAGTTTGATCAAGGCTTTCACACTCACGGCAAGCATTGCCGCGATGGGCATGACCTGGACTGTCCAGGCCGCCGAGACCATCAAGGTCGGTATCCTGCATTCGTTGTCCGGCACCATGGCGATCTCGGAAACATCGCTCAAGGACATGGCACTGATGACCATCGACGAGATCAACGCCAAGGGCGGCGTGAACGGCAAGATGCTTGAAGCGGTGGTGGTGGACCCGGCGTCGAACTGGCCTCTGTTCGCTGAAAAGGGCCGGCAGCTGCTGACCCAGGACAAGGTCGCCGTGGTATTCGGTTGCTGGACCTCGGTGTCGCGTAAATCGGTGCTGCCGGTGTTCGAAGAGCTCAATGGCCTGCTGTTCTATCCGGTGCAATACGAAGGTGAAGAGATGTCGCCGAACGTGTTCTACACCGGTGCCGCGCCAAACCAGCAGGCGATCCCGGCGGTGGAATACCTGATGAGCGAAGAAGGTGGCAGTGCCAAGCGCTACTTCCTGCTCGGCACCGACTATGTCTACCCGCGGACCACCAACAAGATCCTGCGCTCGTTCCTGCATTCCAAAGGCGTGGCCGACAAGGACATCGAAGAGGTCTACACGCCGTTCGGTCACAGCGACTACCAGACCATCGTCGCTAACATCAAGAAATTCTCGGCGGGTGGCAAGACGGCGGTCATCTCGACGGTCAATGGCGATTCCAACGTGCCGTTCTACAAGGAACTGGCGAACCAGGGACTGAAAGCCACTGACGTGCCGGTCGTGGCCTTCTCGGTGGGCGAAGAAGAACTGCGCGGCATCGACACCAAGCCACTGGTGGGCAACCTCGCGGCATGGAATTACTTTGAGTCGGTGGAGAACCCGGCGAACAAGAAATTCGTCGCCGACTGGAAAGCCTATGCGAAGAAACACAACCTGCCAGGCGCCGATAAAGCCGTGACCAACGACCCGATGGAAGCCACCTACGTCGGCATCCACATGTGGGCGCAGGCCGCCGAAAAAGCCAAGTCCACCGACGTCGACAAGGTTCGCGAAGCGCTGGCCGGCCAGACCTTTGCGGCGCCGTCCGGCTACACCCTGACCATGGACAAGACCAACCACCACCTGCACAAGCCGGTGATGATCGGCGAGATCCAGGCCGACGGTCAGTTCAACGTGGTATGGCAGACCGAAGGGCCGATCCGCGCCCAGCCGTGGAGCCCGTTCATCCCGGGCAACGACAAGAAGCCGGAGTATGCGGTGAAGAGCAACTGAGCCAATGGATGCCGGGCCTGACCGTACAGCTCAGGCCCGGCACAGTTCCCTGTGGGAGCGAGCCTGCTCGCGAAGATGTCCTGACAGTCGACATTGATGGTGAATGTCAGACCGCTTTCGCGAGCAGGCTCGCTCCCACATTGACCGAGTAAGGCTAACGATATGCCCACTGCCCTTTACCGTTTTATCCTCGCCATCGCACTTTTACTGCCCATGGCCACTTTCGCCGGCGATGCCGAAGACTTCGTTGCCGCCAATCCCGTGCAACAGGCAAAACTGCTGGAAGCCTGGGCGGCGCAACCCGATCCGGTGCGTATCGAGCTGATCCACGCCCTGCAACAAGGGGTGTTGACGGTCGATGGCCAACCGAAAACACTGCGTTTGAATAACCGCCTGCGGGGTCTGATCGACACCGCCCTGGCCAGCCATCAATTGCTCGCCGCCGATGCCAAAACTCGTCTGGGCGCTGCGCAGCAATTGCAGAAAAGCGCCAAACCCGCGCAGCTGAAATTCCTCGACCAGCAACTCGCTGGCGAAAAAGATGAAGGCGTTCACGCCGCACTTAGCCTGGCGCTGGCCAACCTGCAACTGGTCGACACCGACCCGACGGTGCGCCTCGCGGCCGTAAGACTGCTCGGCGAAACCGGCGACCCATTGGCCCGCACCCGCCTCGAAAGATTGCTTGAGCCCGGCGTCGAAACCGATGCCAACGTGCGCACCGCTGCTGAAACCAGCCTCGCCCAAGTCAAGCGCAAACTGCTGATTGGCGAACTGTTGGGCCAGGCGTTCAGCGGCATGTCCCTGGGCTCGATCCTGTTGCTCGCCGCGCTCGGCCTGGCGATCACCTTCGGCCTGCTGGGTGTGATCAATATGGCCCACGGCGAAATGCTGATGCTTGGCGCCTACTCGACCTACGTCGTGCAGTTGATGTTCCAACGTTACGCACCGCAGGCCATCGAGTTCTATCCGCTGATCGCGCTGCCGGTGGCGTTCTTCGTTACCGCCGCCATCGGCATGGCGCTGGAGCGCACGGTCATTCGCCACCTCTACGGCCGCCCGCTGGAAACCCTGCTCGCTACCTGGGGCATCAGCCTGATGCTGATCCAGTTGGTGCGCCTGGTGTTCGGCGCGCAAAACGTCGAGGTGGCCAACCCGGCGTGGTTATCCGGCGGGATTCAAGTGCTGCCCAATCTTGTGCTGCCGTACAACCGAATCGTGATCATCGCGTTCGCGTTGTTTGTGGTGGTACTCACCTGGCTGCTGCTGAACAAGACGCGCCTGGGCCTGAACGTGCGCGCCGTCACCCAGAATCGCAACATGGCGGCCTGCTGCGGCGTGCCCACCGGGCGCGTCGACATGCTCGCCTTCGGTCTCGGCTCGGGCATTGCCGGACTCGGCGGCGTGGCGCTGAGCCAGATCGGCAACGTCGGGCCGGACCTCGGCCAGAGCTACATCATCGACTCGTTCCTGGTGGTGGTGCTCGGCGGTGTCGGGCAACTGGCAGGCAGCGTGTTGGCCGCGTTCGGCCTGGGGATCGCCAACAAGATCCTCGAACCGCAAATCGGTGCCGTGCTCGGCAAGATCCTCATCCTCGCGCTGATCATTCTGTTCATCCAGAAACGTCCGCAAGGCCTCTTCGCACTGAAAGGACGGGTGATCGACTGATGAACCAGCCCCTGATGCTCACTGCCAGCCAAAAGGCCGGTCCCAAAGTCACGATTGCCGTCGGTGCGGTAATCCTTGTTTTACTGTTGGCGTTGCCGTTGCTGTCGTTGTTGTCGCCGGACAGCGTCTTCCATGTCTCGGCCTACACACTGACGTTGGTTGGCAAGATTCTTTGCTACGCCATCGTCGCCCTCGCCCTTGATCTGGTCTGGGGTTATGCCGGCCTGTTGTCCCTCGGCCATGGCCTGTTCTTCGCGCTCGGCGGTTACGCCATGGGCATGTACCTGATGCGCCAGGCCTCGGGCGATGGCTTGCCAGCCTTCATGACGTTCCTGTCGTGGACCGAATTGCCCTGGTACTGGACCGGCACCGAAAGCTTCCTCTGGGCCATGTGCCTGGTGGTGCTGGCCCCGGGATTGCTGGCGTTGGTGTTCGGCTTCTTCGCCTTTCGCTCACGGATCAAGGGCGTGTATTTCTCGATCATGACCCAGGCCCTGACCTTCGCCGGCATGCTCCTGTTTTTCCGCAACGAAACCGGTTTTGGCGGCAACAACGGCTTCACCAACTTCCGCACCATTCTTGGCTTTGGCATCACGGAACCTGGCACCCGTGCGGTGCTGTTTTTCGCCACGGTGCTGTTGCTGGTGGCGAGTCTGTACATCGGTTGGCGCCTGGCGCAGAGCAAGTTTGGCCGAGTGCTGACCGCACTGCGCGACGCGGAAAATCGCTTGATGTTCTGCGGCTATGACCCGCGCGGATTCAAGTTGTTCGTGTGGGTGTTGAGCGCGGTGTTGTGCGGCCTCGCCGGTGCGTTGTACGTGCCGCAGGTGGGCATCATCAACCCGAGTGAAATGTCGCCGACCAACTCGATCGAAGCGGCAGTCTGGGTAGCCCTCGGTGGTCGCGGCACCTTGATCGGCCCATTGCTGGGCGCGGGCGTGGTCAATGGCATGAAGAGCTGGTTCACCGTGGCTTTCCCGGAATACTGGCTGTTTTTCCTTGGCGCGCTGTTCATCATCGTCACCCTGTACCTGCCCAAGGGCGTGATCGGTTTGCTGAAGAAAAGAGGTGAACAATGAGAGTCACTGCAACGGCTGAGTTCATGCTCGAACCGGCGTTTTTTCCGCCCTTGGAACCCAACAGGGACGCGGGCAGCAGCCGTGATGCCATTGGCCTCGGCCAACGTGCCGGAAAAGGCCTGAACACCCGCCACGGCACCATCCTGACCCTGGAAGACATCAGCGTAAGCTTCGATGGCTTCAAGGCGTTGAACAACTTGAACCTGTACATCGGGGTCGGCGAGTTGCGCTGCATCATCGGCCCCAATGGCGCAGGCAAGACCACGCTCATGGACGTGATCACCGGCAAGACCCGCCCCACCCACGGCAAGGCCTGGTTCGGCGAAACCCTGGACCTGACGCAAATGAGCGAAGTACAGATTGCCCAGGCCGGTATCGGCCGAAAGTTCCAGAAACCGACGGTGTTCGAAGCCCTGAGCGTGTTCGAGAACCTGGAGTTGGCGCAAAAAACCGACAAATCGGTGTGGGCCAGTCTGCGGGCGCGCTTGAGCGGTGAGCAGAAAGACCGTATCGCCGAGGTGCTCGACACCATTCGCCTGACCTCCTCCGTCAATCGCCCCGCCGGCTTGCTGTCCCACGGCCAGAAGCAGTTCCTGGAAATCGGCATGTTGTTGATGCAAGACCCGCAATTACTGCTGCTCGACGAGCCGGTGGCCGGCATGACCGACGCGGAAACCGAGTTCACCGCCGAACTCTTCAAGACCCTGGCCGGCAAGCATTCGCTGATGGTGGTGGAACACGACATGGGCTTCGTCGGCTCGATCGCCGACCACGTCACCGTGTTGCACCAGGGCAGCGTGCTGGCCGAAGGGTCGCTGGAACAGGTGCAGGAGAACGAACGGGTGATCGACGTGTATCTCGGTCGCTAGGCTTGATCGTTCCCACGCTCCGCGTGGGGATGCCGCCCGGGACGCTCCGCGTCCCACTGACAATGCAGGGTTCAATTCCTGCGCTAGGGTGACGCGCAGCGTCACGGTATGCATTCCCGCGCAGAGCGTGGGAACGATCACCGGGAGAATTTGAACATGTTGCAAGTGGATAAACTGCACCAGTACTACGGCGGTAGCCACATCCTGCGCGGCCTGACGTTTGACGTGAAGGTCGGTGAAGTTACCTGCCTGCTCGGCCGTAACGGCGTGGGCAAGACTACCCTGCTCAAATGCCTGATGGGGTTGTTGCCGGCCAAGGAAGGCGCGGTCAATTGGGAGGGTAAGCCAATCACCACGTTCAAGCCGCACCAACGGGTGCATGCCGGCATCGCCTACGTACCGCAGGGCCGGGAAATCTTCGGCCGCCTGACCGTGGAGGAAAACCTGCTGATGGGTTTGTCGCGATTCTCAGGCTCCGAGGCCAAGGAGGTCCCGGCGTTCATCTACGAGCTGTTTCCGGTGTTGCTGCAAATGAAGCAACGACGCGGCGGTGATTTGTCCGGTGGCCAACAGCAGCAGCTTGCAATCGGGAGAGCCTTGGCCAGCCGTCCACGGCTGCTGATCCTCGACGAACCCACCGAAGGCATCCAGCCGTCGGTGATCAAGGAGATTGGCGCTGTGATCAAGAAACTCGCGGCGCGCGGCGACATGGCGATTCTGCTGGTAGAGCAGTTCTACGATTTCGCGGCCGAACTGGCCGATCACTACCTGGTGATGTCCCGTGGCGAGATCGTGCAGCAGGGCCGTGGAGAAAACATGGAAGCCGAGGGTGTACGCGGCCTGGTTACGATCTAATCTGTGGCGTCCCGACGATAATCAGAAAATATGAATTTACCTCTTCCTGCTGCCCTGTTTACCCCGAGCTGGCATGCCGAGCTGGAGCTGGGCTACGCCCGATTCGGCGACAACACGCGTCCGGTCCATAGACGGCACAAAGGCCCGCTGCGCGTGCAGAAGCACCTGTATGCAGAAGGCCCCGAGGTGTGCCAGCACATCATTGTGCATCCGCCGGGCGGGATTGCCGGTGGAGACCGGCTGGACATCAGCGCCAGCGTCGGCCACGCGGCGTGGGCACAAATCACCAGTCCCGGCGCCGCCAAGTGGTATCGCGCAGCAGCGCCGGCTTATCAGAAACTCGACCTGAAAGTGGCCCAAGGGGCGACACTGGAGTGGCTGCCGCAAGAGACGATCATCTTCAGCGATGCCCGCGCCGAGCTGAGCACATCCATTGATCTGCAAGGCGATGCCCGGCTGTTCTACTGGGACGTGGTGGCACTGGGTCGCCCGGCCAGTGGCGAACGCTTCGATCTCGGCCACTTCCAGGCACAACTGGATATCCGCCGCGACGGCGAGTTGCTCTGGCATGAACGCCAGCGCATCGTCGGGGGTGACGGGTTGCTCGATTCGCCGATTGGCTTGGACGGGCAACCGGTCTTCGCCACGTTACTGGTGACTGGCGAGATTGATAGCCAATTGCTGGAGCGGTGCCGTTCGCTGCCCAATGACGTGCGCGGGGATTTGACTCAGTTGCCGGGGTTGCTCGTAGCCCGCTGCCTGGCCAGCGAGGCGCTGTTGGCGCGCGGCTGGTTGATTGAATTATGGCGGTTGCTCAGGCCTGCGTTGCTTGGCCGCGAAGCCGTGCCACCGAGAATATGGAGCACCTGAACAGCGCTCCTGCAAAAACCTTTTTAACTGCCGAAACTGGATGTCTACGATGGACCTGACCCCACGTGAAAAAGACAAGCTGCTGATCTTCACCGCCGGCCTCGTCGCCGAGCGGCGTTTGGCCCGCGGCGTGAAACTCAACTACCCGGAAGCCATGGCCTACATCTCCGCCGCGTTGCTCGAAGGCGCCCGCGACGGCCAGACCGTGGCCGAGCTGATGCACTACGGCACCACCCTGCTCAGCCGCGAACAAGTGATGGAAGGCATCCCGGAAATGATCCCGGAGATCCAGGTCGAAGCGACCTTCCCCGACGGCACCAAACTGGTCACCGTCCATCAACCGATCGCTTGAGGCTTCACCATGACCTACACCATTCGCGATGCCGTGCATGCCGACCTGCCGGCCATCCGTGATATCTACAACGATGCGGTGCTCAACACCACGGCGATCTGGAACGAACAGGCGGTCGACCTCGGCAACCGCCAGGCCTGGTTCAGCGCCCGGCAATCCCAGGGGTATCCGATCCTGGTCATCGTCGACAGCGAGAACAACGTGTTGGGCTACGCTTCGTTTGGTGACTGGCGACCGTTCGATGGTTTCCGACATACCGTCGAGCATTCGGTCTACGTGCGTAGTGACCAGCGCGGCAACGGCCTTGGGCCGCAACTGATGGATGCCCTGGTCGAGCGCGCCAGGGCCTGCGGCAAACACGTGATGGTCGCAGCCATCGAAAGCGGCAACGCCGCCTCGATTCGCCTGCATGAGCGCATCGGATTCGTGACCACCGGGCAGATGCCTCAGGTGGGCACCAAGTTCGGTCGCTGGCTGGACCTGACCTTCATGCAACTGACCCTCAATCCTGGCGCGCAGCCTCCGGCCGCCAACAAGGAGTGATACCCGATGAACCCCGCTCAACTGCGACGCGTCAACGTTGAAAGCTTTGCGCACTATCGCCAGGGATTGATTGACCTGCTGCTCGACGCCGTCGGATATGGCGCCAGCGTCGGCTTCATGGCCGACCTCGATGCTACGCAGGCCCGCGCGTATTTCGATGAAGTTCAGGAGAACCTGAACAAGGGCAACGTGTTGTTGTGGGTAGTGGTCAAGGACGAACAAGTGCAGGCCAGCGTACAACTGACCCTATGCCAGAAGGCCAATGGCCTGAACCGCGCCGAGGTGCAGAAATTGCTGGTGCGCGAGCATGCGCGTCGTCGAGGCCTGGGCCAGCAATTGATGACGGCTTTGGAGCAGGCTGCCCTGCAACACAAACGCGGCATGCTCTACCTCGATACCGAGGCAGGCTCCCCGGCTGAAGACTTCTACAAGGCATTGGGCTACACCCGCGTCGGTGAAATCCCCGACTACGCCTGCGACCCAAGCGGCTGCTACAAACCCACCGCCCTCTACTACAAGATTCTCCAGGGAGCCCATTGATGATTCCCGGTGAATACCAGATCCAGTCCGGCGACATCGAACTCAATGTGGGTCGACGGACCCTCAGTTTGAAAGTAGCCAACAGCGGCGACCGTCCGATCCAGGTCGGCTCGCACTACCACTTTTTCGAAACCAACGACGCCCTGACCTTCGACCGCGCCGCCAGTCGCGGCATGCGCCTGAACATCCCCGCCGGCACCGCCGTGCGCTTCGAGCCGGGACAGAGCCGCGAGGTCGAGCTTGTCGATCTGGCCGGGCACCGCCGGGTGTTTGGCTTCGCCGGCAGGATCATGGGTGACCTTGGTTAACCGATCGTTCCCACGCTCTGCGTGGGAATGCATCCCGTGACGCTTCGCGTCACACAAAGCGGACGCAGAGCGTCCATGGCGGCATTCCCACGCAGAGCGTGGGAACGATCAATTTGTGCAAGGAACTGTGATGAAAATTTCCCGTCAAGCCTACGCCGACATGTACGGCCCCACTGTCGGCGACAAGGTTCGCCTGGCCGACACCGAGCTGTGGATCGAAGTGGAAAAGGACTTCACCACTTACGGCGAAGAGGTGAAATTCGGTGGCGGTAAAGTGATCCGCGATGGTCAAGGCCAGAGCCAGCTGCTCGCCGCCGAGGTCGTCGACACCCTGATCACCAATGCACTGATCATCGACCACTGGGGCATCGTCAAGGCCGATGTCGGCCTCAAGGACGGTCGCATTGCCGCCATCGGCAAGGCCGGCAACCCGGACGTGCAACCCAACGTGACCATCGCCATCGGTGCCAGCACCGAAGTCATTGCCGGTGAAGGCATGATCCTGACCGCCGGTGGCATCGATACCCACATCCACTTCATCTGCCCACAGCAGATCGAAGAAGCGCTGATGAGCGGTGTCACCACCATGATCGGCGGCGGCACCGGACCGGCCACCGGCACCAATGCCACGACCTGCACCTCCGGGCCGTGGCACCTGGCGCGCATGCTCCAGGCCGCCGACGCCTTCCCGATGAACATCGGCTTGACCGGTAAGGGCAACGCGAGCCTGCCCGAGCCGCTGATCGAACAGGTCAAGGCCGGCGCCATTGGCCTCAAGCTCCACGAAGACTGGGGCACCACCCCGGCGAGCATCGACAACTGCCTCACCGTCGCCGACCAGTACGACGTACAAGTGGCCATTCACACCGACACCCTCAACGAATCGGGCTTCGTGGAAACCACCTTGGCCGCGTTCAAGGGCCGCACCATCCACACCTACCACACCGAGGGCGCCGGTGGCGGCCATGCCCCGGACATTATCAAGGCCTGCGGCTCCGCCAACGTTCTGCCGAGCTCGACCAACCCGACCCGACCGTTCACCCGTAACACCATCGACGAACATCTCGACATGCTGATGGTCTGTCACCACCTGGACCCGAGCATTGCCGAAGACGTAGCCTTCGCCGAAAGCCGAATCCGCCGCGAGACCATCGCTGCCGAGGACATCCTTCACGATCTCGGCGCATTCTCGATGATCAGCTCCGACAGCCAGGCCATGGGCCGCGTCGGTGAAGTGATCACGCGCACCTGGCAAACCGCCGACAAGATGAAAAAGCAACGCGGCCCGCTGCCCCAGGACGGCGAAGGCAACGACAACTTCCGCGCCAAACGCTACATTGCCAAGTACACCATCAACCCGGCAATCACCCATGGCATCAGCCATGAAGTGGGCTCGATCGAAGTGGGCAAATGGGCGGACCTGGTGCTATGGCGACCCGCGTTCTTCGGGGTCAAACCAACGCTGATCCTCAAGGGGGGTGCCATCGCGGCCAGCCTGATGGGCGATGCCAACGCGTCGATACCGACACCTCAACCGGTACATTACCGTCCGATGTTTGCCAGCTACGGAGGTTCGCTGCATGCCACCAGCCTGACGTTTATCAGCCAGGCGGCGCAGGAGGGAGGTCTTCCCGAGGCGCTGGGTTTGAAGAAGAAAATCGCTGTGGTCAAAGGTTGCCGCGAGGTGCAGAAAACCGACTTGATCCACAACGACTATCTGCCGGACATCGAGGTCGACCCGCAGACGTATCAGGTCAAGGCTGACGGCGTTTTACTGTGGTGTGAACCGGCGGATGTGCTGCCGATGGCCCAGCGCTATTTTCTCTTCTGACCGGTATGCCGGCACGAAGGTCGTCAGTCTTCGTGCCGGCCTGACAGTCAAGGCTGCACGGTGAAGGGGATTTCCACCCGCTGCAGTTTTGCCCGGTCCATCGCCTGCTGGGTCAATGTCTTGAGCAACGTCTGTTTGCGGTCGTTGAGCACGTTCATCTCGGCTTCATACTCCTGGCCGGTCATGACGCGACCGGGAGCGAACTCGCTTTCCGGTTTGCCAAGCTCTGCGCCGAGCACCCTGATCTCTTCTTTCAACTGCGCTTTTTCCTCCACGGACAGCGACTCGGTCGCCCGCCTTTCCAACGCCATGTAGAACTCGGTCGTCGCATCGAGTTGACGCCTGATGGCCTTGAACTCACTGCGGTGGGAACCCTGAATGTAAGACTCCCAGAAGGGCTGCTCGCTGATCGAATCGCGCAGCAAATCGCCCTCTTCCAGCGCCAGCACGCGTGTATACGCATCTTCGATCATCTGCGCGGTGACGCCCGAATGCGCTCTGAACTGCAAGTCCCGCGATTGCCACGGCAAATCCAGTCGGTCGGCAAGGTCTGTCATATAGGCCAGGTGAGTCTCGATTTCATCGATCGATCCGCTGGCATCCCCTTGCTCGTCAATCCGCATGAAATCCTCGCCACCCTCCAGTCGCCTGGCAATTTCCTTGTGGGCGATCCGGCTCAATTCATCCAGGCGGGATTTACCCCTGGCCAGCAACACCAGTTCGGCTTCGACCAGACTCGGGTTGGCCAGCTCGTAGGCTTCGTGAATCAGCACTTCAAGGCCCATGGTATTGAACAGCGACGCCCCGCCGTCGACGCAGTTGACCGGCTCGCGCGCCAGCTTGAAAAGCTCGTTGCGCAGTTCGCTGTTCTTTTCCATGGCTTCCAGCATCCGCCAGAGCTTGGCGGTCATATCCACCCTGAAGGCCCGGTCATTTTTAAAGTGACTCGATTGGGTAAGCCGTCTGACGTGATCAAAAAACGGCACTGAACCGATCTCATCTTCCACCTCGTTCCAGATGGGCTGCCGGTCTACCCATTGTGCTCGCGTCATGCCTTCCTCCCAGTCGAGACTGTCACGCACGCCACGGGACGGATAAGGCCGGTCAGGGTCCAGGCCAACGGAGCGAGTGTAGTCTCTGAACTGCTCCAGGTTCGCCTCCGACAGCCACTGTGGCTCACGACTGATCAACGTTCTGGCGAGCAGCTCGGCGTCTACGGAACCGGGCACCACCTGAGGCACATCGGTGATGACATTGCGCTGCAGGTCCAGATAGAAGTGCCGTAAACGCTGCACGGAAAACAGGCCGTTGGGCCAGGTATTGATCCCGGTGTCCGACAGAATCAAGGTGTGCAGCATGGGCATACGACCGATGTCTGGCATCTGGCCCAGGGGATTGCCGCGCAGATCCACGGATTCGAGCTGAATGAGATCACGTAGGTCGTCAACCGCCTCTACCGTCAATACGACCCGGTTGTTGGCCAGGTACAGTTCGGTCAGAAATCGCATTCGCCCCACAGCAGCTGGCAGACGGGTCAACCCATTGTTGTTCATGTTCAAGGAGCGCAACCTGGGGAAATGGTCGAGGAACGCGGCGCTGTCGTCAGTCAGGCCGGTAGCTGGCAACTTCAGCCGGGTGACATGCTCGAAGTTGGCTTCCAGCTTCGGCATCGTCTCCAGGTGCCAGCCCATGGGGATGTCGCTCAGATCGAGCACCCAGCCTCGCGGATTTCCCAGGGCATCCAGCTCCCGCGGGCCGGTGCGTTGCCAGCAGTTTCTGATAGCCCTGTAGACACTGTTTCGCGACTGCCATTGTGAAACGCCTTCCGGGCTGAGGCTGAATGAGTCGAGGGGTGAATCCAGCCAGCGCCGAAAGCTGCTGTTGAGATGGTTGAACTCGGCTTCGAGAGCCCCTGCCCGCTCCTCGGGCGTAGACCCGCTGTCGCTGTGCTCCAGAAAGGTCTGGATATCGGTTTCGCTCCAGCCGGGGCGAAGCGACTGCACGCGCTCCTGCTCGGTCAGTTGACCGGCGACGCGTCGAAGCTGGGAAAAGCCCTCCATGCCGCCACGCAGCTTCATGGTTTGCGGGTCGTACTGCGGTTTTCGCAGAGGATTGTCCACCAGGCTGGGCCTGAAACTGTCGTGGTTCAGTGGAGAGCGTTGAACGGCTTGCCTGAGGGTTTGCCATTGATTGATCTGGTAACCCAGTGCATCGCGCTCTGCATTGGGCAAGGCATGCAGGACAGCGGCAAAAAGGTTGTCGGGCCCATGCAGTTCCCGGTCGTCTTCGTCGCGCGCCTCATACAAGCCGTCTTCGTTCTTGATCAGCACCTTGCGGATCGGCGCGTCAACCGCACCGATGCTGTCATCGAGCGCGCCTGTGATGGCGCGGTTACGCACTTCGATACGCACCTCTTTGGACCAGCCTGGCAGCGACTCAAGGGTTCGCAGCAGCAGCCGCCCGGTGTCCGGGTTGTGCAGTTCTTCGAGAAACAACCCCTCATAAGCGCGGTTAAGCCGCACCTCCAGCAACGCCGCACGGGCCTGCTGCCGCAGATGCAACGGAACGCGCACGCGTTCGGCCATTACCGACAGTTCCTCTGGCGAGGCGCCCGCCAGCAATTCTCTGGCGACACTGGTCGGCAGCTGCGGGAACGCGTCTTGAAGCCAGACCACGTCAGGATCGGTCTCGACCTCTGCGTGCCTGTAGAACGACTCGACAAGGCGTTTTTTCTGCGCCTCTGCGTGCAGGGCCAGGCGCTCCTGCAGCGCATCGATGCGTACCTGCCTGTCTGTGCCGATATCGCGCCCGAGTATTTGCCGGATCTCCTCTTCGCTGAAAGCCTCCAGCACGCGATCAGCCAATTTGCCGGCCTTCAGTTCAGCGAAGGTCACCTTCACTCGGTGTGCGGGCACAGCGTCCTGATTGCCGTGCACAATGGAATCGCCCCACAACTCCGGCCCGCGAAAAAGCTCGATAGCCTTGTAATCAGGCCACCGTCGAAACTCTGTCATCAAGGGTGGCAGGTGATCCGCCCATTGCTGCGCGACTTGATTGAGGCGTATCTGGTCCACCAGCTTATTTACATCGGCATAGGCCTTGAAACGCTTGAGGGTGTCGGCCAACAACGCCGGTGATGGCTGTGTGTCCACTTGCAGCTTACGCAGCACATCCTCTCTGACACCGCTGGCGATACGGATCTGTTCCAGTGTTTCATCGGAGAATGCATCGACAGAAGGGCCCAGGCGCCGCATCAGACTGGTTTTATCCCACTCGAGTGGACGATCGAGTTCGGTATGCCAGGCACCGGCACTGTTATGTTCCACCCTTGGTTGATAGGCCGTCGGCCGGGACGGGTGCCTGAGGCGTGGTTGTCCGGTCTGCGCGTTTTCCGTTACCTCAAAATGCTTGTCACCCAGCACCAGGATGTCCCGATCGTCATGTCGATGAAGTCCCCGACCGTTGGGTTTCGAGTCTTTGGGCAAAACCACTTTATGGTCGTAGGGAGCCAGGTCTGGATTCCACAGGCGGGCGTTGCCATCGGGCAACTCGACCTTTTTCAGTTGGTCGATGAAGGGGGAAGCCTTGACCGCCACCGGCCCCCCGCCGGGCAACACATGCCCGGCTCCCATGAGGGCCAGTTGGGCGAAGTTGATCAGTACCCCGGTGATATGCGCCGAGGCCTCTTCCTTGTCGCCTTTGCTCCAGTCTTCGATGCCCTCCAGGGTCTCAAGCATCATTTGGCCAACCATCACCGCCAGCACGGCTTCTCCTAATCCCGGAACCAGCATGGCGCCGAAGTTGAAGACGTTCCAACCGATGTTCAGATAACTGGTCAGGCGTTTCCAGCGCTCAGTGGCGTCTTCATCGCCAGTGGGTACGGCGATGTGTCGCGCATCGGCAATCGCCTTGTCTCGGCGCCAGAGACAGAACTGTTGCCAGAAATCACCCTCGATCACGTTGCTGATCGGTTCGGCATCAGGGTTCTCGACCGCGGTCTCGCGCCACCACGGGCCCATGTCCAGAGGCTCGCGCTGCCTCCAGGTGAACCTGGTAAAGCGCTCGTTGACGCGTGCGAAGAAGCGCCCCTTATCTTTGTGCGGCACGAACCGACTGAAAAACGCCTGGTACTGCGTAGAACGCAACTGGCTCGTCAGGGCCTTCATGAAGTCGGTGAACGAGGCGTATTGCTTGAGGGGATGATCCGGGTCATCGGGGATGTAGGCGATCAATGTGCCGTCCAGACGACTTTGTTCATGGATATCGTTTCGACGAAGCATTTCCTCGACCACACCGGTCGGGCCATTGGCAAAAAAGGCCTGGAGTATCTTGAACTGGTCAAATTCCTGCCCCGGCAAGACCGCCAGGCGGCGAGACCAGTCCAGCAGGACTTGCAAGTGTTCTGGCAGCAGTTGGTCGATTGCTTCTTTTATTTTCGAAGGGTCGGCCACTGCACTGAACAGGACGATACCTGTCAGCCGCGTGCCTAACAGTGAAAGCCGATGCGCCTTTAATGGACGGTTTTTATACAGGATGTTTTCCTGGCCATCGCGCACTTCTCTCAATACGCCGTAGGCATGGGAATCCAGGTCGTTTTTCAATAACGCGATGAGCATGGCCTCATTGAAAGCCGCCTTCTCATGGGCCATGTAGTCCTGCTCAAGTCTTTCGCGCACTGCGTTGTCAGCGGGTACCAACAAAGACCTGATATGTTGCTGATATTGCGCGCCGATATCGAGTTTGCGACATAACGTGGCAAATTTTTCGACAGTTAATTCATCGCGCTGGAGTTCCCCCTCAGCGTCTTTGACAAAAATACCGGATCCGTCGCTAAAAGCGCCATGCACTGTTTCGGACGGCTCGAAGTTATGCAGCGAGGCCTCCAGCAGGGTCGATTGCCTTACCCGACTGGCCTGGGTATCGATGCCGAACCCCAATGGGGCGGGAACATAGAGACGCAACGAGGTCGTATCAACGTCCAACTCGATATTCAACTCATCCTTGATGGCCTTAGCCAGTAAGGGTTTGGCGAAATCCTTGATGTCCGTTTGCAGCTTATCGACCCGGTCAGAAACAGCATCTTGCAGACGACAGCGCTCCTCTATGAGCTCGTGCAAATATCGACGATCAATCTGCGAAGCCTGGATGTACCAATCCGGAAAAACAGGATTGAGCGACATTATCGATTTCAGTCCTGAAACAGACGCATTTTTAATCAGCGCCGGAATATGTTCCGCGAAATAATTCGCATGAATGTTGTCGGTCAAACCCGCCACCTTCGGAACAGAATCCGATATGGCGCCTACTGATGCTGCAGTCATTTTCGCAATTCCCTATGCGATGAACAGAACACTCAGCTTATTCATCCTCACCAATAACAAAAGCTTAAAAAACTGTTGGGAAGCAGGCGAAAAAGCCGAATCAACATTGAACTTGAGAACAGGAAACATAATTAATTACCACCCTTCTGCCCCCGGGAGGTGATCCGGATTCCCAGCGGTAGTTTTTACCCCAGGGTTAAAAAGGCTAAGATCACCCGATCATTCAAGCAGGAACCTGGTCATGCGCCTCCCCGAATTCATCAGGCAACACGTGGACCGTATCGTCGATGAATGGGAGAAGTTCGCCAGAACCATCACCCCGGCCGCCGAAAACATGGATCGAACAGCCTTGCGCGACCATGCCAGGGAGATTCTGCTGGCAGCCGCTCGGGACATGAGCAAACCCCAGTCCGCCAGCGAACAACTGGCCAAGGCCAGGGGCGAAGGCCCGGAGAAAACCCCGAGCCTGGACGAAGCCGGTGCCAGCCATGGTGAATTGCGCCATACGGTAGGTTTCGACCTGGTGCAGATGACCAGCGAATTCCGCCATTTGCGGGCCTGCGTGATTCGCCTGTGGGTCGACAGCCTGGAGTCGCCGGACCTGGCCTACTTCCAGGACATGGTGCGCTTCAATGAAGCCATCGACGAAGCACTCGCAGAATCCACGTCGGCCTACGCCGAACAGATGAACCGCTCACGAGATATCTTCCTGGCGATACTCGGACACGATCTGCGCGCGCCGCTGCAAGCGATGAGCATGTCGACCGAATTGCTGATGCGTAAAACCACCCTGGAAGGCGATGCGTTGGCCTGCGCGAACAACATCAAACGCAGCGCTCGACACATGGCGGTGATGGTTAGCGACTTGCTGGAGTTGGTACGCAGTCGCCTGGGTAAGAGCCTGCCGATTGAACCGAAACCCATGGACCTTGCCGATGCCGCACACGCGGCGATTGCCGAAGCCTGCGCCGGCAACCCGGAGTGCGATCCGACGGTCAGGGTGGAAGGTGACACTCGAGGCGTCTGGGATGCCGGACGGCTGGGTCAGTTACTGCAAAACCTGATCGGCAACGCACTGCAGCATGGCCTCAACAAACGCGATGTGACAATGACGCTCCATGGTGAATCCGACACGGTTCGCCTGACGGTCCATAACTACGGAACGCCGATTTCCGCGAATGCTATCGGCACGATCTTCGATCCGCTGGTGCGAAGCGCAGAGGAAGAACTGGGCCAGCCATCGACCAGCCTCGGCTTGGGGTTGTTTATCGTCAAGGAAGTGGTGGATGCCCACGCCGGCACGATCGAAGTGAGTTCAAACGAAACCGATGGCACCCTGTTTACGGTGGTGTTGCCGCGCAATTGCCTGCAGGCGCCGCCTGCGCCAGCGCCTACTCCACCACCAACCGACCCAGCCGTTGCCTGAGCATCCGGTTCTCGGCGCGCAGCTGCTGAACCTCTTCCAGCAAGTCCAGCGCCAACGCAACCCCTTCCCACTCCAGCTCCAGATCGCGCCGCAGCTTGGCGGCGCGTTTGGCCAGGGTCAGTTCGTAATCGGTGAAACGCCAATCCTTGGGCTGCCCTCCCTGAGGTTCGAGGATGCCGTGTTCGACGATTTCGATCACGTAGACGTCCGACAGGTCGGTCGCCTCACAGAATTCTGCCAGGTCCAGTTGAACGGTCAGGGGGCTGCTCATGATGGGCTACTCCGTCGCTGGGTTCAGAAATTTTCTCGTGGATTGAAGGCGGCTTTTTTCGCCAGTTCCTGCCATAGCGCCTTGACTTCATCATCTGCGGCCTTGGGCATTACGGCCTTGAACTGGATGAACAGATAACCGCGTTCACCCGCCTTGTTCATCAGGCCATGGCCCTTGGCACGCATGCGTTGGCCGTTCTGGCTGCCTGCAGGGACCTTGAGGTTGATCTTGCCGGTCAGGGTCGGCACGGCGACTTCGGTGCCCAATGCCAGTTCCCACGGTGCCAGCGGCAGCGTGATGATCAGGTTCTCGCCTTCGACGTCGAATTTCGGATGTGGCGCAAAACGAATGATCAGGTACAGGTCGCCATTGGCTCCGCCGCCAACACCAGGAGCACCCTGGCCCTTCAGGCGAATGCGCTCGCCATCGGCCACGCCCGCCGGGATCTTCACGTTCAGGCTTTTGCTGGTGTTGCTCACATGCTGGCCAGCCGCGTTGTACTGCGGCACCTGAAAGGTAACCTTCTTCGACTCGGTCGACAGGGTTTCTTCCAGAAAAACTCCCAGTTCCATTTCCACGTCTTGCCCTCGACGTCCGGTGCTGCGACGCGAATGTTCGCCACCGCCGAAACCGGGGCCGCGATTACCGAAGATCGAACTGAAGAAGTCCGAGAAATCGCCAGTGTCCTGGCCACCGCCAAAGCCGCCACGGCTTTGCCAACCCGGAGGTCCCTGGAATGGTTGGCCATGCTGGCCATAACGGCGCAATTCGTCGTATTCGGCGCGTTTGTCAGCACTTTTCAGCGCTTCATAGGCTTCAGAGGCGTCCTTGAACTTGGCCTCGGCGTCCTTTTCCTTGCTGACGTCAGGGTGGTATTTGCGCGCCAGCTTACGATAGGCGGCCTTGATCGCCTTGTCGTCTGCCGTCGGTTCCACACCGAGAATCTTGTAATAGTCTTTGAAGTCCATCGCGGGAATCACCATCCGTTATCGAAATCGCGCCACCTGCCACAGCATGCGCCTGTTTGCAGCATAGACGTTGACCGATCTCAAGGTTGTGACCGGGCAGCGCGTGAGAAGTTTATCGGCAGCAGGCGGTGCGACTTTCGAGCGCTACGCGGCTACCGGCTTGATGCAGGGTAGTTTGGGGGTCACGGGCCATCTTTCAAGACATTGTTTCCAGGAATTAGCAGATAGTCGGCCTTCGAATCTGTCGCGCACTGACATACACTGCGCGGCCGTTTTTTAACCGGAACCGCAAAGACATGAACAACGCATCTCCAGCCCGTGCCGTGGGCATCGACTTTGGCACGTCCAACTCCACCGTCGGTTGGCTGCGCCCTGGCATGGAAACGCTGATTGCGCTGGAGGATGACAAGATCACCTTGCCCTCTGTGGTCTTCTTCAACATCGAAGAGCGTCGCCCGGTGTACGGCCGGTTGGCGCTGCACGAGTACCTGGAAGGTTACGAAGGCCGGTTGATGCGCTCGCTCAAGAGCCTGCTGGGCTCCAAGCTGATCAAGCACGACACCAGTGTTCTTGGCACGGCGATGCCTTTCAAGGACCTGCTGGGCCTGTTCATCGGTCAGCTCAAGAGCCGTGCCGAAGCCGCCGCCGGTCGGGAATTCGAAGAAGTGGTGCTTGGCCGTCCGGTGTTTTTTGTCGACGATGACCCAATGGCCGACAAAGAGGCCGAAGACACCCTGGTGGACGTGGCGCGCAAGATCGGCTTCAAGGAAGTCTCGTTCCAGTTCGAACCGATTGCCGCCGCGTTCGACTACGAGTCGACCATCGAGAAGGAAGAGCTGGTACTGATCGTCGACATCGGCGGTGGTACCTCCGATTTCTCGCTGGTGCGCCTGTCGCCGCAGCGTCGAGGTATGGATAACCGTCAGGATGACATTCTCGCCACGGGCGGCGTGCACATCGGCGGGACCGACTTCGACAAGCAATTGAGCTTGCAAGGCCTGATGCCGCTGTTCGGCTATGGCAGCCGGATGAAAAGCGGCGCCTACATGCCGACCAGCCATCACATGAACCTGGCGACCTGGCACACCATCAACTCGGTGTATTCGCAGAAGTCGCAACTGGCTCTGGGCAGCATGCGCTACGACATCGAGGACACCGGTGGTATCGACCGCCTGTTCAAACTGATCGAACAGCGCGCCGGGCACTGGCTGGCCATGGAGGTGGAAGAAACCAAGATCCAATTGACCCACGCCGACCACCGCCACGTGCCGCTGGACCGTATCGAAGCCGGCTTGAGCGTGGAGCTGAGCCGTGCACTGTTCGAATCGGCCATCGATAACCTGCTGGAGCGCGTGCGCAATAGCGTCACCCAGTTGCTGACCCAGGCCGACGTGCGGGTCGATCAGGTGGACACGGTGTTCTTCACCGGGGGGTCGAGTGGTATTCCAGCCCTGCGCAACAGCGTTTCGGCGATGTTGCCGAATGCGCGGCATGTGGAAGGGAATATCTTTGGCAGCATCGGCAGTGGTCTGGCGATTGAAGCGGCCAAGCGTTACGGGTCGATGGACTGATTCAGAACCCTGTGGCGAGGGGATTCATCCCCGTTGGGGCGCATAGCGCCCCCAAGAAACAGAAAAGCGGCGACTGCTACGCAGCCGAACGGGGATGAATCCCCTCGCCACAATTTGATCTGCTTCAAACCATCCCCACCTGCTTCAGCTCACTCTTCAGGTACGCGTAATAAATCGGCCCTGCCACCACCCCCGGCAGGCCGAACGCGGCTTCGAACACCAGCATTGCCAGGAGCAACTCCCACGACTTGGCACTGATCTGCCCGCCGACGATCCGCGCATTGAGAAAATACTCGAGCTTGTGGATGACAATCAGGTAACCCAGCGCGGCCAGCGCCACCCAGATCGACAGCGACAGGCCGACAATCGTGATCAGGGTGTTCGACATCAGGTTGCCGATCACCGGCAACAGGCCAAGCAGGAAGGTCAGCACGATCAGGGTCTTGGTCAGGGGCAGCTTGATGCCGAACATCGGCAGCACCACCGCCAGGAATATCCCGGTAAAGAACGTGTTGAGCAGGGAAATCTTGATCTGGGCGAACACGATGTTGCGAAACGCCTGGACCAGCAAGTGCAGGCGATCGAACAGGGCGGCGGCCAATGGCTTGCGTTTGGTCAGGTCAGGTATTCGCTGCAGGGCAATGATCGCCCCCAGCACCATGCCGATCAGCAACGTCACAAACATGTGCGCCGCATCCTTGCCCACCAGCTGCAAGTCGCTGAGGTGCTTGCTCATCCATTCGCCAATTGCCACGCGAAACTCGGCGGCACTGGCGGGCAGATAGGCATCGATGAACGGCGGCAATTGCCCGCGCGCGCGATCGACCACCCCCATGAACTTGTCCAGGGAAGCACCGGGATTTTCCGCTTCATGCAGCAGAAAGCTGATGGCTCCGGCGAAAATCAGCGTCAGGACGCTAACCACCAATGTCCCCAGCAATGCCACCGCCAGCCACCGCGCACGCCGGCCTTCGATCAGGCGCTGCAATTGCGGGGTGAGCATGTTGACCAGTTCGAACACCAGCAACCCGGCCAGCAGGCTGGGCAGCAACCGCAGAGGGAGCACCAGCAGCAGCCCACCAAAAATGATGATCCAACTAATGACCAGCAAAACATGACGTTGGGAAAACGTTGGCATACAGCCTCAAAACGAACGGCGTAGAAGGATTGGCAGTCTGCCAGCGATCCGATGGCAGCACTAGGGATTGTGCATACCTGTATGGACCCGCGTCGAGGCAAACCCAGGACTGGTTCACCGGCGAAGGCATCCTGCCTGCCAGATCACGTCGTACGTTTCCGGCAAACCTTGCTTCTACAGGGGAGTGTCTATTTTTTCTTCAGGCAATCGCTCATGAACGCCTTGCGCTCATCGCCCTTGAGGGCCTTGGTTGCCGCATCGGCATTGCAGGTTTTCATTTTCTCCTGCTGAGGCGTCAAGACCTTGCCGGCATCATTGGCTGCCGGAGTCGCCTTGAGGCAATTGCTCATGAAGGCCTTGCGCTCATCGCCCTTGAGGCTTTTGGCGGTAGCATCGGCGTTACAGCTGGTCATCTTGTTCTGTTGTTCAGTGGCGGCGAAGCCTTGGGAACACAACAGCAAACCGATCATCAACAAAGGGACTCGCAACATCTTCATGGCGTTTGCTCCTTGTTGCCGCGCCGAGCGGCGCGGCCTCAAGGCCAGTGTAGACAAGAGCTGTTACACCTTCACCCGCCAGTGCTCAATCAGCATCCGCCTGCTCAGGCAGAAGACCTTTGAATGCGTTCAAGTAGCGGTTGTAAGCATCAACCCGATTTTCGATCACCGACGCGGGCAACCGCTCGAACGAAACCGGAGTACCGCCTTCGACACGGTAGGTCAGGCCCAACTCATTCACTGACGTCCACTGGGCAAAGGCTCCTGTTTTATAGAGCTTGTTGATTTTTATCTGCCTGAACGTGTTCGGCTCGGAAACAGCGGGTAACGGCGTCGGACCGGGCGGGATGTCATTGACAAACGCGTATTCGGCGATGGCCGGACCGGGCTCCAGTGTCTGCATTGGCGGCATTTCAAACTCGAAGCAGCCCTTGCTGGCCAGATGCGCCGAAGGGAATTCCGGCCAGGAATCGGCGACGACCAGTGCTTCGGGATTGCTCAAGTCATCGCCAATGACCACATATTGATGGTCAAGCTCGGTGGCCTTGACGATGTGAATACTGGAGGTCCGGGGCTGGCTGGCAAGTATCGAAAACGTCACCTTGGAGTTTTCCGAGCAATTACCGCCCTTGATCTCAATGGCTTTACGCGCGGCTTCAGCGACAGTCAGCTTCGCGGTGAAACCGCCTTCCTGCAGGTTCATCTCCCGCAGCCCCTTGATCTTCGCTATTGCCGAACCACCCTTCTCCCACATGCTCGGCAATTGGTTGCCGGATAATGGGATGAGCTCCTTGGCGCGGCAGATAGCCTGTTGCGCCAACTTCAAGTCGCCCATGGTTCGCGGCGAAACCTGGATCGGTTCGTCGGACGTCGCTACGTTTTTCGACAGTTGGTTGCCATAGCTTCGCAAGTCCGCCAGTTTCGGGGTTAGCGCTTGCGCGCTTTGCTGAACCGAACGCAACAGCGCCTGATACTCGTCGGCCCGTCCGGTGCGCTCCAGATTTCTCGCATTCATGGCCAGGTTGCGCCTGGATTCTTGCAGCGGGATCAGGCCCTCCCGGGTGAACATCTGCTCGATCAATGGCGTGAATTGCTCGTCCGTCATCAGCTTTTCCAGGTCCGGCAAGGCTTCGATGCTCTGCACCACGTTGGCATTGGCTTGTGCGTCCCCGGCTGTGTTGGCCTCGAATAACGCCTGCCACAATGAATGAAAGTATTCATCAGGAAAGGTGTCGTGCATCAGCTTCAAGCCACGCAAGTAGTCATACCTTTCGAACGCCGAAACGGAAGGATGAAAGGCTCCCACGACGAGTTCCGGATACAGATCCGCGACCTCCTGCAACGTGGCGGCCTCGCCTTCTCCAGTCGGAGCGCCGCCACGCAGGCGCATGACCCGGGGGTCGAAAGTGGATGGGGCAAGAACGGGCAGCTCTGAAAGTATCTGGCTTAGTCGATACGGCTTGAGTGCCCGGTTGCCAATTGCCTCTTTCAGTTGCCGCCCTTGTCCTACGCCCATATTCAGGGCGTTGCGCTCGGCATTCGGAAGCGCTTGCAAAATCGACGAGTAGAAGTCTGCAGCAGTGCCCAACAGGTTGCCTTCATCGTCATAAGCCTGGAAGGTCAAGTCTTCGCGCTCGACGAGGGTGCGTCGAATCGTGGCGCTTTCCTTGCCGATGCTGTCGAGCAAGGCTCCCCCAAAATCGAACCGGCAAACATCTATTTGCACATCGGGATTCCAGCCGGGGAGGTTTTCCAGTGAGTGCAAGACCAGCCTGCGGGTATCGGGATTGTCGACCGAATCCAGATACAACCCTTCATAAGCACGGGCGCTGCGCACATCCCGAAGAGCCCATTGCGCGAGGTTTTCAAGCCTGTCGGACAGCTTTGCTTGCGCGATATCCCGCAATTCCGAGTCAGTGGCAATCGCCAGTAACTCTTGCGCAACGGTGCCCGGCAGACCTGGCACTCGGTCCTGGATATTTCTAACCGAGTCACTCTTGGCGCTTCGGGCCTTTTCGAGCTGACGGTAACGTACGTCGAATAGCGATGTTTGCCTGTTTTTTGCCTGTTTCGCCAGTTCAAGCCTCAACTGTCGGGCATTCGCGTCGATGGTAGATTCCGATGCGCCTGGGGCCTGGCCCATCAGCAATTTTGTATCAGCCTGATCAAGATGGGATAACAGCGTTTTAAGCAAGTCGCCTTCGATCAAGCGATCCTTTCGTATCGTTACGGGTGCAGCGTCGGCCTGACCTATAACCCTCAGAACTTCGCCATCGGCCCCTGTCAGTTCGATTGCCGAGCCGGGCCACAGGCCGTCCAGCAGCTCAAACTGAAAGGCAGGGTCGGCCTGTAAATAATCCTGCGGATGATCACTGCCAATCTGTCGGATAAATGCCTGGATATCCTGGTCGATCTGGAAACGCGTCACCGTATCGCTCAACAAAGGTAAAGCGCGCTCCTTGTCGACATACATTCGACGGATCGCATTGACATCGCAGCGACTCACCGTGCGAATGTCATCGAACGCGTCGATCAACTTTGCCATTGGCTGGCCGAGTCGGGCCATCAAGGTATGGTCATCCCACAAGTGAGGCTGCTCACCCTCGATGACGAAGGCACCTTCTCCATTACTCTCGACCATGGGTTGATAGGCGTCCGGCCGGGTTGGGTGCTGCACTCGATGCTTGCCGGTCTTCGGGTCTTTCTTGAGTTCGAAGTAGCGCGTATCGAGATTGAGAATTGACTTGCCTTCTTGCCGATGCAGCCAGTGTTCGTCGGGCTTTGAATCGGCGGACAACGCCGGATTGCGCTGATAGGGTTCAAGGTTCTGTCCCCACAGCCGCTTGTCACCGTTGGCCAAAGTGACAGGCTTGGCCCCTTCGATGAATGATGAGAGCTTGGGCAGCGCCACCTCTGAAACAAGGTTCATACCGGCACCGAACGTACCCAGCTGGATCAGACTTTCAACGAAGCCTATCAGGTGCTCGGCGCCTTCCAGATAAATCCCCTCAGCCAGATCGACGACGCCTTCAATCACTTCGCTTGCCAGCTGATAGACCATGTAGGCCATCATGACTTCGCCCAGAAATGGCACGAACGGCGTCACCACCAGCAACGCGGCGTTGAAGATATCGGCCAGCATCTTTGTCAGGTTATCGAACCAGGCTTGACGCTCTATTCGATCGGCATCGGCAGTGGAAATCACCATCTCCCGTGCGTCGTTGAGGATTTTGTTTTGCTGCACCTGGTAGAGATACACCCACAGGTCGCCATTGAAGCGGGTTTCGGTATCGTCCTGAAATTTCAGCGTACCAAGATGAAGGCGCGGGTTTTCCACCGCAGTTTCACGCCAGACGGGCCGATCCACGCCCCATTCCTTTTCATGCTGCCTGATCTCGACGAGGCGACTGTTGAGCTCGGCAAAGAAATGTCCGCGTTGCTGATGAGCAACGAAGCGGCTGAAAAATTCCTGGTAACTGCGTTTGGAGGGAAGGCCATCACGCGTAGGGGTCGAGCTGGCGTCGCGCAACTGGCGGGTCAGCTCAAGCACGAACTCTTGCATCGACGCATATTCTTTCAATGGATGCTCAGGGTCGTGAGGTACATAGGCAATGAGTCGCCTCCCGACAACGGGCGCATCCAGATCACCGGCGATCAGCACGATGCCGTGCATGCGGGTGTCCAGCACCGTCAGGTGATAGTAACGAACCGGCAGGCCTTGCAGCTTCATGCCTTGAAGCCCTTCAAGCATGCCCTTGACCACCCGATAGCCGTGGGCTGAAATATCTTTGCGCATCAAGGCCAGGTCGGTGGCGGCGTTCAGCGCGGCCTTCTGGCTCTTGATGATTTTGTGCTGCAACACCCCTTGGGCCAGGCCATCGGTGGGGCGCAAATACTGTTCGAGATGTTTTTGGTATTGCGCGCCAAGATCCAGTTCCCGACTCAGGGTCTTGAACTGCTCAATAGACATCCTGTTTCTGATATTCAGTATTTCGAAACGACCCAGCTCATCCGGCTTTGAAATAAACTGCGAGTCAGGAAGCAGCACTTCATGATGTGCAAAGTTATGCAAAGCCGCATCCAGCATTGAGACCGTGCGAGAGCCGGCCCCCCGCACAACGCTGGTCGCCCACAGGGGCACACTTGTCGGAGCGAACAACTTCAGATATGTACGCCTGACATCGACATCAATTCCGTATTGTGTTTTCAAGGCCTGAATCAGCAACGGCTCGGCAAACTCGTAAACATCCTGCAATTGCGCCAGCATGCGGTCGACATCATTTTGCGCATGCCAGCTTGTTGTCATGGAATTTTTCAAACTGCTGTGTAATACCGCAGGCGCGTCCTTGCTCCACTGAGGAATACCGCAAAGACCCCGCTTCAGCGCACTCACTCTTTTCAACGAAGCGCCGGCCACCCATGTTGGCACAGCCCTTTTTATAAAATCATGATGGATACTTTTTTCTTGCCTGATGGGTTCTGCCTGCTCGCGAACCAGAACTGAATGCTCCATGCCTGATCACTCCATTACGATCTAGTCAATTCAGGCTGGAGCATACCGCGAGACCAAAAAGCTTCATGGCGTACATTTCAGACAAAACATGTGTAACGCCCCGCAAGTAAGTCCGTACCAGCAAACAACTACGATTAGTTGATCACGCAGAAATACCTGGAAAACTTACATGCATAACCTTCACGTAAAACCACCGTTCCGACCATCAAAACCCCCGGTGCCTGCGATAATGTTCCGGCGTGCAACCTGCCTGGCGTTGAAACATTGCGATAAATGCCGAGCCGGTGCTGTAACCCATGTCGAATGCGATTTCCTGAATGCTGCGGTGGCTGTCCAGCGCTTCGATCGACGCCAGAAATCGTAACCGCTGCCGCCACTCGCCAAAACTCATGCCCAACTCCCGGATGAATTGCCGCGCCAGGGTGCGTTCGCTGACATGGATGGTCGCGGCCCAATGCGCTAATGGCCGGTTGTCTCCCGGCCCTGCCTGCAAGGCCTCCAGAATGCCGTGCAAGCCAGGACTGCTGGCGTACGGCAAGTAGCGCTCATGCACCGGCGCCTGTCGAAGTTGATCCACCAACACTTGGGCCAGGCGTTTGTCGGCTTGATGCTCGGGGATCTTTACATCGCGAGCGGCAAAGTCTTTGAGGATCGCTTTGAGAATGTCGCTGATCGCCAGCGTGCAGGCTTGCGCCGGCAGATCACGGCATACGGGCGCAGCCAGGCAGACCGCACGGTAGTTGATCGGCTGATGACTGTAGAAACTGTGCTCGGTCTGCGGCGGCACCCATATCGCGTATTGTGGCGGTGACATGAAGCGGCTGCCGCCGATGTCCATGCGCAGTACGCCATGGGCCGAATACTCCAGGGTGCCCCAAGGATGACGGTGAGCCGAGGCGTAGCGATGAGCATCAAAGTCGGCGTAGCGGAAATACACCGGGGCAGGCAGCTCACTGAAATCCAGTAGATCGATGGGTTTACTGTTCATGCTGTCCGTCATGAGGGGCAGGTTGTCTGGATTGAAGTATAGGCAGTTAGCCAGACAGAGGATAATGCCCCCTCATCAACGTTCTGGTTTTTCCCATGCAATACGCTTATCCCCTGCTGGCCATTTTCATCTGGGCCGGCAATACCGTGATCACCAAAATGTCGGCCGGGGCGATTTACCCTGCCGAGATCGGTTTCTACCGCTGGCTGCTGGCCGGCTTGCTGTTCACGCCCTTCATGCTCAAACCTGTCATTGCCCACTGGCCCTCGATTCGCCCGAACCTGGGCAAGATCTTTGTCCTCGGCGTGCTCGGCATGGCGGTGTACCAAAGCCTGGCGTACTTCGCCGCGAGCCTGACCTCCGCGACCAACATGGGCATCATCCTGTCATTGATGCCTCTGATGTCGCTGGCCATGGCGATCATCAGCCTTGGCCAGCGCCTGACCATCGGCGCACTGGCGGGTGCGGTGTTGTCGTTTGCCGGCGTGTTGGTGGTCGTCTCGTCCGGCAGCCTGGGTGTGCTGCTGGAACATGGGGTGAACCTGGGGGACGCGATGATGCTGATCGCCACCCTGGCCTACGCGATCTACAGCACGTTGCTGAAAAAATGGCAGCTGCGCTTGCCGCCATTGGTGTTGCTGTATTTGCAGGTACTGGTCGCGGTGGTGGTGTTGTTTCCGATGTTTCTCGCCTCACCGAAAATCGGCCCGACCCTGCACAATATTCCCCTGGTGCTTTACGCCTGCTTGCTGGCCTCGATGGTCGCACCGCTGGCGTGGATGCAAGCCGTGGTGCGTCTGGGACCCAGCCGGACCACGCTGTTCTTCAATTTGCTGCCGCTGATTACCGCGCTCATTGCAGCGGTGGTGCTGCATGAGCAGTTGGCGCTGTACCACCTGGTGGGCGGGATGTTGACGCTGGGCGGGGTGATTCTTTCCGAGCGCTGGACGACGGTATTGGGTCGTAAGGCCAGTGTGGCCTGACGCCGTCTAGACCCCGGCGGCTTTCAAGCGGGCCGCATGTTCGACAAACAGCCGGATCGGCTCTGCCCCCTTGCCCACCAGCCCCAACGACTGGTTGACGATGTCGAAGTGGTCCAGCGGGTACTCGTCGCCAATCACGGTCCCGAGGTGCGAGCTGTAACGCCCGACCATCCCGTCGCAATGCCCGGCCTCGCGTACGAAGGTTTTGGCAAACAACCGGCAACTGCGGTTGGTGCCATCGAACAGGTTCAGCCCACGATTGGTCTTGCCCGGCTGCAAAGTGCCGGACCAGGAGTAGTAACGCACACCGTTCACCTCTTCCGGTCCGTGCCCGCCCCAGGTATCTGGCAGCCCCTGTGGAAAACGTTGATTGAACCGTGCCACGCCTGCAGTAGTGAGCGAATGATGGGACGCAAGGATATCCACCGGCAACTTCGGTCCGCGATAGCCGGTCTCCAGCAGGCTCATCAGCGTTGCAACGCACCGTACCAGAAAGATCACCAGACGCCCTCCGACGCTGTCATGGGGATAGTGTTTGTGCAGATAGTCGGCCAGTTCCGAACCATGATTAGGCCCGGCCACCGAGGTCACCGAGGCGACCAGATCCGGGCGTTTGGCTGCCGCGTAGCGCGCGGTCAACGAGCCCTGGCTGTGCCCTAGCAAATTTACCTTTTCAGCTCCGGTCTCACGCAGAATCTCTTCAATGCGCGCCAACAATTGCTCGCCGCACACTTCGCTGGAATTGAGCGGCGAGACCTGCACCGCAAACACCACCGCACCACCCTGGCGCAAAGCCTCGGCGATCCCGTACCAATACGGATAGAACACCAAACGGATAAACCCGAGCATTCCCGGGACCAGCACCAGCGGGTAACGCGTGGCCGAATCTTGCGACATGGGCGAACATCCTTGTGATCGGTGAGGTGACGCCTGGCGATTGCAAGACTTCCGCCAAGCTTCGCCAGCGAACATGACAAACCGACGACCAGTCTAGGTCATCCGCCCTACTTCAGCCCCACCACGCCGGCCACGATCAGCCCGACCGACAGCAGTTTGACCGCTGTCAGGCTCTCACCCAGCAAGACAAAGCCGAGAAACACCGTGCCCAGCGAACCGATGGCGGTCCAGATCGGGTAGGCGATGCTCACCGGCAATTCGCGCATGGCCAGGGTCAGGAAATAAATCCCGCCCACTGCCGCCACAACAGTCATCAGCGATGGCCAGGGCCGGGTGAAGCCCTCGGCGTACTTCATGCCCATGGCGAAGGTGACTTCGAACCCGGCGGCGATCAGCAAAAACAGCCAGGCCATCTAGAACTCCCTGGCCAGGGCCAGCAAGCGCTGCTCCGCTTCGGCGGCAGAGACTTCGAACGTGCGCGCCTCGGACTCCTCGCCTTCGACAGCGATCACGGTGACATCGGTGATGCCGATGAAACCCAACGCCGTGCGTAGAAGCGTATCTGCATGGTTCATCGCCTCCAGCTCGCCGCCCGGGCCAAAGCCAAATCCGCCGCGACTGGTCACGATCAAGGCCTTTTTGCCCTGCACCAATGGCTCATACTGCGCGATACCGTTATCCAGGGTGTGATTGAAGGTCAGCCCCAGCCGCACGATCTGGTCGATCCAGGCTTTCAGGCCGCTGGGCACGCTGAAATTGTGCATGGGCGTGGAAATCACCAGCACGTCGTGCCCGAGCAACTCCTCGACCAGCGTATCGCTAAGCGCCAGGTCCGCTTGCATCGACAAGGGACGCGCGTCGGGTTCGGGGTAGAACGCGGCGGCCACGAACGCCTCGTTGACCGGTGGAATCAACGCTCGGCCGACTTCGCGGCGGGTCAGTTTCGATTGGGGGTGACGGGCCTGCCAGGCCGATAGAAAGACTTCCGCCAAACGCCGGGAGTGCGAACGATCACCCCGTGGACTGGCATGAATCGCAAGAACTGTACTCATCTGACTCTCCTTGGGATTAAACTCAAACTGCATGTGGCTCGCAGCTTGGCGCTTACAGCCGCACCCGATCAACTGAACAAAAATCAGTCTGGATGAATCCATTTCATCCATGGAGATTGCATGTTTGCCTCGTTGCCATTAACCGCCCTGCGCGCATTTGAATCCGCCTCACGCCTGTTGAGTTTCAAGGCCGCCGCTGAAGAACTGTCAGTCACTCCGACGGCGGTGTCCCATCAGATCCGCTCGCTGGAAACCTGGCTCGGCGTGCAACTGTTCGAGCGGCTGCCACGCCAGGTACGACTGACCGAAGGCGGCGAGCGTTTGTTCCACAGCCTGCATGGCGCCTTCCTGGAAGTGGCGCAAAGCGTCGACACCCTGCGCCCCCATCGCAGCGGCACGAGCCTGACGATCTCCACCACCGCCGCCTTTGCCGCCTTGTGGCTGGTGCCGCGTCTGGGGCGTTTCTATGCCCGACACCCCAACATCAGCCTGCGCCTGGACACCCATTGCGAGGTCATCGATTTGCATCAGGACGCCAGTGTCGACCTGGTGGTGCGCTACAGCCTCGATGACTATCCGAACCTGTACGGCGTTTGCCTGTTCGACGAGTCTTTCGGCGTTTACGGCTCGCCCGAGCAAGTGGCCCTCGCTGCCCGGCACACGCCCACGCTGATCAGCGTGCACTGGCATAATTCCAAACTCTACGCCCATGGCTGGGAGGCCTGGTGTGCACAGTCCGGCGAAAACTGGCTGGCGGGCCAGCCCATCGTGCGCGAATACGATGAAGAGCATTACGCCCTGCAAGCGGCGATTGCCGGTCAGGGGCTGGTGCTGGCGAGCAATATTCTGGTGTCGGAAAGTGTCGCCAGTGGGTTGCTTTTGCCTTATCGGGGCGACGTGCAGGTGGACGGCGCCGGTTACAGCGCCCTGTGCGTGCCGGGGCGTGAGCGACATCCGCCAGTCCGGGCGTTTTTTGCGTGGTTGCGGGAAGAGGCAATGGTATCCGGATATGCCTTGTCGTAAGTAACGTCAAGCGCTGTTGCAAATTACCAAGAACTTCATAGTTTGCAGCACCTAATACAAACAGCCTCACACAAAAGCTGGAAATATAGCGCCTTCCTTTCAGCACCACCGTTTTAGTCCACCCTCAAAACCAGAAGTTACAATGAGTCGATAGACTTCGCCAAGGACGCAACTATTATAACAACTACAACCCATCGGTTGCTTATATAACCCAAGTAAAGGAATACTTATGTACATTGAAGAGCGGCTAGAATTCATCGAATCCCTGGCCCCCCTCGCACCCCTGCCAACCCTGACAACACGGTCCTTCGCCAACCTTGAAAATGAGCAAGGCGCGGTCAAACATGATGAAAGCAAACCAACCGCAAGCGTCATGCCGGATACAATTAATACGTTTTTCCCTGGTATATCCACAGAGATTATTGACGATGTCAACCTCTGCAAGCTAGTCATGCAGAATGCTGCCTCCAAGAAATACCCTAAGGAGGAGCAACTTTCGGATTGGTATAAATATTATGTTGATGGTTTGAGCAAACTGGGCTGGGTCATTCAAAACAAGCAATTAAAGGATGTCACTATCAAAAGAATCGGCCTCACGATGGACCAGATTGCCGTGGAGATCGTAGCAGGCTTGCTGGGTCCACAAGCCGCGTCCACACTGGCATATGTCGCACAAAAAGCGCTGGTAGAGGTGAAGAAAGGCCAACGGACAATAGAGATCTTCAATAGTAATAAAGATACCGGCAAAACGAACAAATTCGAAATTGCTCCCGTCTTCCTGGACGCTAGCGGGCAGCCGAACATGGTCCTTAACTACGTGTCCATGAACGCACAGGAAAGCACCCGGGGCATTCTGTTCTGGAAATCGACGAGTCAGTCCACCTCCATTAAATCAGGCGCGACGCGCGCCTATCTGGACAGAAAGGTTTTCTCCCGCCTGAGTGACTCGCTGTATGACAAATTCACCGAGGCAGGAAAAAAATACATTATTGACCTTCCGGACTTTTAATATTTCATGATGTTTAAATCGGCAATACACTGCCGATTTAAACATCTATTCGCGCGCTATCCTCTCAGCAGAATTCACCATGAACAAAAATAACCTTGACGCTTATCTGAGCAACGGCAACATAATTTTATTCTGCGGCATGCACTCTGACAGTTTCAAAAACGATATCTTGCACTCCACGCTGTACGCGAGTCTCTTGGCGACAAGGGCAGGCAAGGACCAGGAGGCGTGGTGGCAAACATACACTCAAACCCTGAACAGGTTTGGCTGGACCCTCAACAGCCGGGAAGTTCGGCATCTTGATTTCCGTGCCGCACGTTTGTCCAGCATCGTCATTGAATGCACGGGAAACGCTCTCTCGGAAAAGGAAGAGCAAGCGCTGCTCAGCTTCTTTTCTGATTTGGAAACACTCCCGGCAAACGCCTCGGCGATTGAGGCTCTCATCGCCAGGCTTCAGGCCAACGCTTACGATAGTACCTGTCATATTAAAGACGCTGACAGCAAAGACCAACTCGTCTCAACTGCAGTCTTGTTGACCATCGTGCGTAGCAATAAAACCTTGTTGACCGTGCAAATCTCCTTCGAGGCCGGAGAGGAAATTACAACTGACATTTTGAATCAACCTGTACTCACGACAATCAAGAATGGGAACAGTAATATTCGTCTGTTACGCAGTTCACTGGATGAACGTCAATACAGTCAGTTCAGAGAGCCCCTCATCAACAAATTGGGCAACAAATTGCAAACCGACTTGTTTCATTTCAACGCTTCACCCAGCGCGAATTGAAAGAGTGGAACAACCCGTTGTTCTAATCGCTCCCGAAGTCCGAGTCGTGAGCGATTAGAGCAATTTCAGCGTCAACTCAGTTCTTTACCGTCTTGGGGGCCTTGCCCGCCTTCATCTGCTCCAGTAACGGCGCGCACTGGTTCGGCTCTCCCCCGCTCGGCGCCACCAGCGCCAACAGCCCCGCCGCCGGCGCCGCAATCACACCGAGCGCAACCATTCCGGCCCCACGCAACATCAAGGGGACGGCTTTCACCCCGGCGTCTGGCTTGATGAATTTACCCCGCACATACAGCGGCGAACGCAGCGAGATCAACCGCCAGCCCTTGGATTCCGGCGTGATAGTCAGGTCCAGTTGCTCGGTGGCCATGTTCGCCGTGCCATCGATGTAGACGATCGCGTTCTCGGTATCGAAGACAAACAGTTGCGTAGTGGCCAGGCCGGCCTTGATATCGAAGTCGGCAGCGGCGCAGTTGATTTTCACTTCCTTGTCGCCAAATATCTTGCCGACCACATAGTTGCCCACGTTCAGGCCCGCCAGTTCCATCAGCTCGCGACTGATGGCGCCGTCGTTGATCAGCATTTTCAACCTGCCGTTGGCGCTGCCCAGCAACTTGGCCACCGAATTGCCGCGCCCGGTGATGTCGGCATCGCCATTGAGTTCGCCGAAGCTGGTTTTCATCGGTTCGAAGGTCGGGAACAACTGCTTGAGCTTGAAACCCCGAGCGGTCAGTTTCGCCTGACCTTCCAGCGGTTCGGTGCGCCCGTTGAGGCGAATCTGTGCATCCAGCTTGCCGCCGGCCACGCCGAAGCGCAACGGTTCGAGACTGAGCACGCCATCGGTGAGCACCAGGTGGGTGTAGAGGTCGTTGAACGGCAACTTTTCGCTATGAACGATGCGCTTTCCAGTGAATTCGACATCCGCATCCATATCGCGCCAGCGATCGGTCTTGAACTCCTCGACCGGCAGTACCTTGTCCGCCGGCTGCTTGCTCTCGCCGCCGCGGGCTTTTTGCTTGGCGTTGGAGTCGGCACCAATCAATGGGGCCAGGTCGGCGAACAGCAATTGATTGGATAGCAGCGACCCGCTGAGTTTAGGGCGGGGCTGGCCGGCGACGTAAGCCAGGCTGCCATGAATGTCGCTCGAGCCGATCGTACCGTTGAACGCTTCATAACGAAATACCGCACCGCCCGGCTCATGCAGCTTGGCAATCAGATGGCCGTCGGTGGCATACGGCGGCGTATCCGGCAGGGTCACGCCGGTCAGGGGATAGAGGTTGCCCAGGCTAGTGCCAGCCAGTTTCAGGCGTAGATCCAGGGCGCCCAGATTCATCGGATCGGTCAGCGTGCCGGCCAACTCCACGCTGGTGTCGCCGATCTTCGCTTGCGCCTGCAGCGGAAACGGCCGAGCCGCGTCCTGCAGCGCCAGCAGCCCACCGATTTTGCCTTGTCCCGTGAGTTTCTGAGCGTGGTACTGGCCTTTGACCTTTAGTGCAAACGCGTAATCCTGCGGCGCACTGCCCTGCCCGGAGGCTGTTTTCGCCGTTTTGTCGCCAACGATTTCGCTGAAGGGAATCGGCTTGCCCAAGGGGTCGATCAGTAGGTCCAGTTGTGTCTTCAGGTTCTGGTCGTCAAGAGTGACATGTCCTTTGTCGAAGCCGATCGTCCCGATATCCACTACCCAGGACGAAGGCTCGGCGTTCGGGTCTTTCGGGTCGAACTTGAAGGTCCAGTTGGCACGACCGTCGGCCAGGCGCTGCAACGCGGCGTTGGGTTCGGTGAGGTCGATGCGCGGGATTACCACACGCTGCGCCAACAAGGCCAGCGGCGAAATGCGCAATTCGACGCGCTTGAGGCTGGCCATCTGCGGCGCCTTCGACCAGTCCGGGTTGCCCAGGCTCAGATCCTCGGCCACCACATGCGGCCAGGGCACCCAGGCACGCCAGCCACCCTCGTCGCGCTCGCGCTGCCAAACCACCGCCAGATTGCCGTTGATCGCGAATGGGCGGTGCAGTTCTTCGGATACTTTGGCATTGAGGGACGGTTTGATCCGGTTCCAGTCGAAGAACACGATGACCAGCACCAGCACGGCCAGCAGGACAACAAGGCTGGTCACGATCCAGGCGAGAATTTTACGAGTGCGCGTCATTGCACAGAGCTCCTGATACGACTGAGCGTCACGATCGCGATGCTCAGTGGAAACGCGGGGCCAGAACCGGCCCGTCATGGAATCTACGACTGGCAAATGGCCCGCAGGTTTAATTGAAAATCCGATTTTGCCGCCGTTGGCGATTGAACATGGCGCCCCTCCTCCCGGACAGCGTTACCGGGGCCGCACTTTTGCGTGGCGCGGTTGAGTCGAAAATACCCACCTCGGTGCGCCGCAAAGGCCCGGTTTAGAAGGGCTGTAGAGAACAATCAATTCCGTTGATTATTAACATTGCGTTTATGAACTTTTATATCGACTTATCAAGAGTAGCATTGCCTTCGTACCCAATTTATCGCACTCCTACGGAGCACCCATCATGAAACGCCAACTTCTGCTTAGCCTCACACTTTCAATGCTGGCCAGCACCGCTTTTGCGCTGCCGGCCGCTGACCAGGCCACTCCGCAAGTGAAAGACACTCACTCGGTGTTCAGCCAAACCGTTGCCGCTGATGGCTCCGACCGTACCCCAGGTCAAACCGTCGCTGCTGATGGCTCCGACCGCACTCCGGGTCAAACCATCGCCGCTGATGGCTCCGACCGCACCCCAGGGCAAACCGTCGCCGAAGGTGGTAACGATCGCCTGAGAGAAAAAGGCCTGATCGCTGAAGACGGCTACGACCAGACTCCACAAGGTCAAACGGTTGCCGCTGACGGTTCCGACCGCACTCCAGGTCAAACCATTGCTGAAGGCGGTGGTGACCGTGTCATCGAACGCAACAGCGCTATGAGCTAAGCCCATGGCGGCCTTGAAAAAAGCCCAATCAACAGATTGGGCTTTTGATTTTCTGGTCATTGCCTTTTGTAGAAGTCGCACCGCCCCGCCAGATCCCGCCTATGTCGTTCGACGCCGGCAAAGCCGATTTGCTAGAGTGCGCCGCAGTCCTTTTCAGAAAACGTCATTGCGATGCTGCCCCGCGCCGAACAGAAACAACAAACCCGCAACGCCTTGATGGACGCGGCCCGCCACTTGATGGAGGGCGGCCGAGGATTTGGCAGCCTGAGCCTGCGTGAAGTCGCAAAAACCGCTGGAATCGTCCCCACCGGCTTCTATCGGCATTTCGCCGACATGGATGAACTCGGCCTGGTGCTGGTGAGCGAGGTCGGCCAGACCTTCCGTGAAACCATTCGCCTGGTGCGGCACAACGAGTTTGTCATGGGCGGCATTATCGACGCGTCCGTGCGGATATTTCTCGATGTGGTGTCGGCCAATCGTTCGCAATTCCTGTTCCTCGCCAGAGAACAGTACGGCGGCTCGTTGCCGGTACGACTGGCCATTGGTCGCTTGCGCGAGAACATCAGTTCGGACCTGGCTGCCGACCTGTCCTTGATGCCGAAACTGCAACACCTGGACATGGCCGGCTTGAGCGTCATGGCCGACCTGATCGTCAAGAGCGTGTTCGCCACTTTGCCGGACATCATCGACCCGCCAGCCGACGCGCTTCCTGAACATTTGACGCCGCAAGCAAAGATCACCCAGCAGCTGCGGTTCATCTTTATCGGCCTCAAGCATTGGCAGGGGCTTGGAAGTACCGAGTAACGCTTAAAAAGATCGCAGTCGTCGGCAGCTCCTCACGGGCAGCGCCGCCATGCCCTGTTCGCCGCAAATTGGTGCAGTTTGAAAAAGCTGCGCACCAATTTCAGTCAAAATCCTGAGCACCTCGAAACTTTTCCTACGCTGCCTACAGGTATTTCCTACACGCTCCCAGATTGGCAAGCCCCTTGCTCTAGCCTGAGTATTGTCCACTGCTGGAAGCTTTCCGATGCTGGTGATTCATCGCAGAATCGACCCTCAACCCGACTGGGCCGCCGAGTTGCACTTGACCTTCGAGGCCCGGAGCAAAAGCCGCTTGCGCTGTTTCAGTGCCGAAGGTGAGGACGTCGGTTTGTTTTTGGAGCGCGGTCAACCGCCTTTGTATGACGGCGAATGTCTGCAAGCCGAAGACGGCCGCGTGGTGCGCGTCTGTGCCCGCCCCGAGCAATTGCTGCACGTCACCTGCGCCAATGCCTACGAATTGACCCGTGCCGCCTATCACCTGGGTAATCGCCATGTTGCCCTGCAAGTGGGCGACGGCTGGTTGCGCCTGCTCGACGACTATGTGCTCAAGGCCATGCTCGAACAACTTGGCGCGCAAGCCGAACCCATCGAAGCGGCCTTTCAACCTGAACACGGCGCCTACGGCGGCGGTCACCACCACTCCCGCCACGGCGACGAAGATTTCAACTACCCGCCAAAACTGCATCAGTTCGGCGTGCGCCCATGAACCCTGCATGGGCCCTGCTGCGCCTGGCCAGTCCGCAATTGCCGATTGGCGGCTACAGCTATTCCCAAGGCCTGGAAATGGCGGTGGACAACGGCCAAGTGCACGATCCCGACAGCGCGCGGCGCTGGATAAGCGATCAGTTGCTGCTCAATCTCGCCCGCTTCGAGGCGCCGCTGCTGCTCGCCCATTGCGTGGCCGCGGTCGAGGAGAACTGGAGCGAACTGCTGCAGCGCTGCGAAGAACACCGTGCCAGCCGGGAAACCCGCGAACTGCATCAGGAAAGCCGGCAAATGGGCTACTCCTTGCAGCAACTGCTCAATGGCCTGCCTGAACTCGACTCAGCGGCCCGCGCTCTCCTTGCACAACGACCCGAACCGCACCTGGCCCTGGGCTGGGCGCTGGCCGCGCGCGCCTGGCAGATCAGCCCGCAGGACGCACTGGCCGCGTGGCTCTGGAGCTGGCTGGAAAACCAACTGGCGGTACTGATGAAAACCCTGCCACTGGGCCAGCAGGCTGCGCAGCGCTTGACCAGTGAACTGCTGCCGCTGCTGCAGCAGGCCCAGCAGGATGCCACCCGAACCACTCCCGAACATTTTGGCAGCGCCGCGTTTGGCCTGTCCCTGGCGTGCATGGCCCACGAGCGCCAGTACAGCCGTCTGTTCCGTTCCTAGGGCCTGTTATTTTGGAGAATCACATGAACACACAACCCTTGCGCGTCGGTATCGGCGGCCCGGTCGGTTCCGGTAAAACCGCCCTGACGCTGGCCCTGTGCCTGGCCCTGCGCGAACGCTACAACCTGGCGGTGGTGACCAACGACATCTACACCCGCGAAGACGCTGATTTCCTGGTGCGCAACGAAGCGCTGGCGCCGGAACGCATCATCGGCGTGGAAACCGGTGGTTGCCCGCACACGGCGATCCGCGAGGATGCCTCGATCAATCTTGAAGCCGTGGATCAATTGAACCGCCGTTTTCCGGGGCTGGACCTGATCCTGGTGGAGTCCGGTGGCGACAATCTCTCGGCCACCTTCAGCCCGGAGCTGTCCGACCTGACCATCTACGTGATCGACGTGTCCGCTGGCGACAAGCTGCCGCGCAAAGGCGGGCCGGGAATCTGCAAGTCCGATCTGCTGGTGATCAACAAAATTGACCTGGCCCCCCTGGTGGGCGCTTCGCTGACGCTGATGGACAGCGATACCACGCGTATGCGCAACGGCAAGCCGTTCGTGTTCAGCAACCAGAAAACCGGCCAGGGCCTGGACGCGATCATCGCTTTCATCGAACGCCAGGGACTGCTGACGGCAGCCTGAGCATGACTTATCAACAAGGAAGCTACTGCATGACACTGAAACGCATTCTGGGCGCCATGACCCTGCTGTTGACACCGGCCATTGCGTTGGCCCACCCAGGGCACGGGGACAATGGCTTGGTCGCGGGCATCAGCCACCCGCTCGGTGGACTCGATCATCTGCTGGCAATGCTCGCGGTCGGCCTGTGGGCGGCTCAGCACAAAGGCACTGCGCGTTGGGCGCTGCCGTGCACCTTCGTTGTCACCCTGCTGATCGGCGGGCTGCTGGGTTTTGAAGGGCTGGAACTGCCGGCGCTGGAAGGTGGCATTGCCGCGTCTGTGTTGGCGCTGGGCCTGGCGGTGGCCTTGGCGGTGCGTCCACCTTTGAGCCTGGCAATGGCCGCAACGGCGTTGTTTGCGCTGTTCCATGGTGTGGCCCATGGCCTGGAGTTGCCGGACATGACGAGCCCTTGGACGTATGCCGCTGGTTTCGTAGTGGCAACAGCAGCATTACATGCCGCAGGTTATGCGGTGGTGCGGGTGTTGCCGCGAGCTGCTGCTCCGCTGGTTCGACTAGCGGGGGCGGCTTCGGCGGCGACCGGAGTGTGGTTGTTGGCAAGCTAAATCTCTATTGCCCGTGATGGCGTCTTCGCGAGCGGGCTCGCTCCCACATTTGCCCTGCGTACACTGTTTCATTGTGGGAGCGAGCCTGAGAGACAACGCAGCTCTAAGGCCTGCTAACATGTCGCGCAATCAACCCTGCCGTGACGACGCCAGCCAATGCCGCCTGTTTCCCGCTCCGCCTCCCTGCCTGAACTGACCGCCCTGTTTGCCTCGGTGCAACAGCACTTCCAGGACGTGATCGTGCCGCTATGGCAAGGTCCCGGCTGGAATGCCGAGTTGGCGCTGCCCTATGAGGCGCTGGACGCCGAGCACCACCCGTTGCCTCCACAACGCTACCGGGCCATGGCCTGCGCGCGGCAGTTGTATCTGTTTGCCAGCCTGATCGGCCAGGTGCCAGGCGCTCAAGAGCGCGCGGCAGCGCTGTTCCGTTCCTTGCAGCGGCACTTCCACGATGCCGAGCATGGCGGCTGGTTCTACAGCATCGACTCGCAGGGCGCGCCACTGGATCAGCGTAAAGACCTCTACACCCACGCATTCATTCTGTTCGCCTGCGCCCATTACTGGGACAAAGTCCGCGAGCCGCTGGTGGAATCGGTGCTCAACGCGGCCCTGGAAGTGATCGCGCAACGTTTCGCCAGCGGCGACGGCCTCTACGAAGCGAGCCTCGATCGTGACTGGTCATCGTTGAACAGCGGACCGCTGCAAAATCCGTTGATGCACCTGGCTGAAGCCTTCCTTGCCACGCTGTCGGTGCGTGAAGACCTCGCTGTGCAACAGGCGCTCGTGGACTTATGCACAGGGATGCAGTTGCGGTTTATCGAGCCGCAGCACGGCGTGTTGATGGAAAAACCGCTGGGTGCTGTGGATAACTGGTTCGAACCCGGGCATCAGTTCGAGTGGTATTTCCTGCTTGAGTCGTCCGATCTGCTGCGTGGTTCACCACTACATGCTTCGCTGGATCGCGCTTTTGCCTTCACCGAACAAATGGGCGTCGACCCACACACCGGTGCCGTGCGGGCCATGCTGGACCTGGGTCCGGATGGCGGCTCACGGGACGCGACTCAACGGATCTGGGCCCAGGCCGAATACCTGCGCGCCTTGACCCTGCGTCCGGGCAGTGAGGCTTCGGTGCTGCGCCAATTGCAGGCGTTGCAGCAGCGCTCATTGCACGCGGGCGGCTGGTATGAATGCCGTGACGAACACGGTGAAGTGAGCCGACGGGACATGCCGTCGACTACGCCCTATCACTTGGCGACCTGTTATCGCGGGTTGGCGGCGTATCTTGGTTGACTGAACGGTCGCTTTCGCGGGCAAGTCAGGTCGCCGCACCGCTCGCGCCTACCTTGCGAAGAATTCACCGGGTTTCACGCAATCCACTTGCGATCCCCGGTAAAACTGATGGTCAGCCACCTCGCCGCATCAGGCTTGCCGAGCTTCGCGGAGATTTCCTCTCGTAGCGCATCCAGTTGCGCCACGCTGCGCAGCGGATAATTTGTCGGCAACACGATGTGAATTTCGATAAAACACGCCCGACCGTGCTTCTGCACGTAGGAAACATAGTCGTCGAAACCATGCTCGGTCTTCGCCTCTTCCATCACCTGGCGCACCTTGTCATCCAGTTGATCCGGGGCGATTCCCAGCACATCGCGTAACGCGGGGCCGATGATCTTGAACGCCGGAGGGAGCATGCCCAGGGCCAGCAGAATCAGAATCATCGGGTCGACATACAACGCCCATTTTTCGTAGCCCTGGGTCTTTAGCAAGAGCGCAATAAGAAAGCTCACCAACAGGCCGGCCGAGAGCATCGCGTCCACCAGCCAACTGATGTTGTCGAACTGGATCAGCGATGACTTGAGCGTGCGATTGCGATGGCGGACGTAGAAAAAATAAATGAGCTCGACGATGGTGAATACCGCCGCGTAGACGATCACCAAGCCAAGCTCGACCTCGCGTCCACCACTGATGATGCCGAACACGCCGTTGAGAAAGGCATAAATGGCCACCAGCAACAGGAAACTGCCTTCGATCACCAGCACCATGGGTTCCAGGTGCCAGGAGCCGAACTGGAAGCGTTGATTGCTTTCCTTGGCGATCAACCTGGCGGTGATCAGCATCAGGACCTTGATGAAGGTTGCTACCAGCGAAAAGAAGCCATCGAACAGGATGGATTGGGCACCCGAGGCAAACCCGGTGATGATCCCGGCGAATGTCACCACCAGCATCAGGAAGGTCGATTGCTTGAGCAGCGCCTGCTCGCCTCGATTGCTCACATGGTCTCCTCGAAAACCTTGAACCGCAGGGCGCGGCGAGGTTGTTGGGTGAGGAGTCTAGCTGATGTCCGGCGTTGTCAGTTCCGGCCCCTTCGCGAGCAGGCTCGCTCCCACAGGTTCACCAAAGTCCCTGTGGGAGCGAGCCTGCTCGCGAAGGGCGGTACCGCGGTCTTACGCCTTGCCACCACTGCGCTCAATCGCAAACCCGGCCCAGGTCTGGCTCACCGGCATCAGCTCGACGCTGTTGATGTTGATGTGCGCCGGGGCATTGAGGACCCAGAAAATGGTCTCGGCAATGTCCTGCGGCTGGATCGGGTCGGCACCAGCGTAGGTGGCGTTGTAACGCTCCTGGTCACCGGCAAAGCGCACCAGCGAGAACTCGCTTTCGCACAGGCCCGGTTCGATGTTGCTGACCCGCACGCCGGTGCCCTGGAGGTCACAGCGCAGGTTCAGGGAGAACTGTTTGACGAACGCCTTGCTCGCGCCATACACATGGCTGCCCGGGTAGGGGTAGTTGCCGGCAATGGAGCCGAGGTTGACGATACCGGCGCCGCGACCGTGAGCGATCAGGCGTGGCAGCAGCAGGCGGGTGCTGTACATCAGGCCTTTGACGTTGGTATCGACCATGGTGTCCCAATCGTCCAGGTCGCATTTGGGCGCCGGATCGACCCCCAAGGCCAGGCCAGCATTGTTGATAAGTCCACGCAGCTTGGCGAAGGATGGCGGCAGGTTGGCAATGGCTTCTTCCATGGCCTTGCGGTCACGCACATCAAGCACCAGGCCGTGCACCTCGGTCTGCTTCGACAGTTCGGCGCACAGGGCGTTAAGGCGCTCTTCACGACGCCCTGTCAGCACCAGTTTCCAGCCAGCCTCGGCAAAACGACGGGCACAGGCTTCACCAAAACCGGAAGTCGCGCCGGTAATAAACAGGGTGTTGGACATGGTGTTCTCCTTGCTACGGCTGATCGGCAGCCATTGGAATAGAAAATCAGCAGGCAGCATGCCCGGCCTTGCGCACAGCGGCAACCGGCGCGCTTTCTGTACAAAAAACGAACAAAACTTGCAACGCCTTGCTGGCCGTGGCTTGCAGCCATATGCACGCACCTTATCCACAGCCCCATCCACACATTCCGGGGGCAAGTGGAAAAGCTGAAAGCCGCTATCCACAAGGCTTTGCGGACCGATTTGAAACTTTTTTGCTTGACCCCAATCGGCCTGCTGTGTAGCCCAGGGTCAATTTCCCGACCGCGCGGTCAATCCTGCGATGGCGCCAAGCCAGTAACTACGGCCCTCAGCCAGGTCTTTCCAGAGTTTAACCACAGACTTATCCACAGGCTTGTTCACTGCATTCAGGCGCACGTTTCACGCTAAGAAAAAGGTTGACAACGCTGCCTTGAAGACAAGAAAAAGCGCCTGATCAAAAAACAACCATCGCGCTGCAAGCCACGGATTCAAAGGCGCTCAGCCAGCTACTCCCACGTTATTCACAGCCAGTTCCACAGCAAACGGGGACAAGTCAAAACTGTGAAAAAACAACTAATTGCGGCGGCTTTATGTCGCACTTCAGGAGCTCGACAATTTTGTTTTCCACAATTTGAAGTTACCTCACACCACCGCTCTTGTAGGAGCTGCCGCAGGCTGCAATCTTTTGATCTTGATTCTTAAAAAACAAGATCAAAAAATCGCAGCCTCGTTTCACTCGACAGCTCCTACCTGCTTTTACAGGGGCGAAAAAAAACGCCCTGATTTCGTCAGGGCGTTTTCATTGGACGCTAAGGTTTAGTGCCCGCCAAGATAGGCGTTACGCACATCCTCGTTGACCAACAACTCCTTCCCTGTACCGCTCATGCGGATCTCGCCGTTGACCATCACATAGGCTCGGTCCGACAGCCGTAGCGCGTGGTTGGCGTTCTGCTCGACCAGGAAAATGGTCATGCCGGTCTTGGCCAGCTCCCGCAGCGTCGCGAAGATCTGCTTGACCACAATGGGCGCCAACCCAAGGCTCGGCTCATCGAGCAACAGCAATTTCGGCCGGCTCATCAGGGCTCTGGCGATGGCCAGCATCTGCTGCTCGCCACCGGACATGGTCATCGCCCGTTGGGTGCGCCGCTCCTCAAGGCGCGGGAACAGCTTGAACATGCGTTGCATGTCTTCGTTGGCGTACTTGTCGCCGATGGGGATGGTGCCCATCAGCAAGTTTTCCTCGACGGTCATGTCGGGGAACACCCGCCGTCCTTCCGGCGACTGGGCAATGCCGTTGGAGGCAATGTAGTGCGACGACTTGTGGGTGATGTCCACGCCCTGGTAAAGGATCTGTCCGTCCGCCGCGCGCGGCTGACCGAAGATCGACATCAGCAGGGTCGACTTGCCGGCGCCGTTGGAGCCAATCAGGCTGACGGTCTCCCCTTCGTTGATGTGCAGCGAGACGTTCTTCAGGGCCTGGATCGGCCCGTAGAACACGTCCAGGTCCTTGAGTTCGAGGATGGGTTTGCTCATACCACCTCCTCTTCATCGGCACCCAGGTAGGCGGCAATCACTTTCGGGTCGTTGCGAATCGCATCGGGACCGCCCTCGGCGATCACGACGCCGTGGTCCAGCACCACAATGTGGTCGGAAATACTCATTACCATGCCCATGTCGTGTTCGATCAGCACCACGGTCAGATCATGCTCGTCGCGCAGCAGCCGGATCATCGCGCTCAGCGCTTCGGTTTCCTGAGGGTTGAGGCCGGCGGCCGGCTCGTCGAGGCAGATGATCTGCGGACGGGTGCACATGGCCCGGGCGATTTCCAGACGACGTTGCTGGCCGTAGGACAGTTCACCGGCCAGGCGGTTGGCGCAGTCCACCAGGTCCACCACTTCCAGCCAATAGAAGGCGTGGTCCAGCGCATCGCTTTCGGCCTTGCGGTAGCCCTTGGTGTTGAGGATGCCCGCCAGCAGATTGCGGTTGACCCACATGTGCTGGGCCACCAGCAGGTTTTCCAGCACCGACATTTCCTTGAACAGGCGAATGTTCTGGAAAGTCCGCGCCAGCCCGGCGCGGTTCACCAAGTGGGTGCCGCCGAACATCTTGTAGCGCAGGCGACTGATAAAGCTTTTTGGCGAGACGAAATCGGTAGGCTTGAACGGTTCGCCGAGCATTTTGATGACGTTGGTTCGCTGGCCCCGCACGTTCAGTTCGATCTTGCCACCGGAGGCCTTGTAGAACCCGGTCAGGCAGTTGAACACCGTGGTCTTGCCGGCGCCGTTGGGGCCGATCAGGGCGAAAATCGAGTTGCGCTTGACCTTCAGGCTGACATCATTCAACGCCTTGATGCCGCCAAAGTGCATCATCAGCTTCTCTACGGAGAGTACGACTTCGCTCATGGCGCTACTCCTTTACGCGGGGCCACACCGGTACGGCTGATCCGAATCAGGCCGCGCGGTCGCCAAATCATCATCAACACCATCAGGATGCCGAACAGCAATACGCGGTATTCGGCGAAGCCACGCAGCAGTTCCGGGGCAACGGTCAATACGAAGGCCGCAATCACCACGCCGATGGTCGAGCCCATGCCGCCGAGCACCACGATGGCGAGGATCAGGGCCGATTCGAAGAAGGTGAACGAGGTCGGGTTGACGAAGCCCTGGTAGGTGGCGAAGAACACGCCGGCCAGGCCGGCCGTCGAAGCGCCGATGGTGAATGCCGAGAGCTTGACCAGCACGTGGTTCAGGCCCATGGAACGGCAAGCGATTTCATCTTCGCGCAGCGCTTCCCAGGCACGGCCAACGGGCATGCGAGTCAGGCGATGCTTGATGTACAACACAGCCAGTACGACCATGAACAGTACCGCGTAGATGAAGTAGTACTTCACGTCCGGGTTGTAGGCGATGCCGAAGAACTCATGGAACGGCACGCCCCCGTCCTTCGCACGCTTGCCGAATTCCAGGCCGAAGAAGGTCGGCAGTGGTGCCGGCATGCCGTTCGGACCACCGGTCAGGGTCAGCCAGTTATTGAGGATCAGCCGGATGATTTCACCGAAACCCAAGGTCACGATCGCCAGATAGTCGCCGTGCAGGCGCAGCACCGGAAACCCGAGGATGCAACCCGCCAGCCCGGCGGTGATCGCCGCCAGGGGCAGCACCGTCCAGAAGCCCAGCCCCAGGTACTGATAACCGAGCGCCAGGCCATAGGCGCCGATGGCGTAGAACGCCACGTAACCGAGGTCGAGCAGGCCGGCCAGGCCCACTACGATGTTCAGCCCAAGCCCCAACAGCACATAGATCAGCCCGAGGATGACCACGCCCAGCAGGTAGGAGTTGGAGAAAAACGGAAACACCACGGCGATGACGATCATCAACGGGATGATCCAGCGCAACCGCGATTTGTAATCCGGCGCCAGCACATGCACCCCGGAACCCGTGCTTTCAAAACCTTCGAGGATGCTCAAGCCCTTGGGGGTTTGCAGGAACATGCTCAAGGCAAAGCGACCGGCCATGACAATGGCGACAATCCACGCCACGCGGGTGGTTTCCAGGTTGAAGCCGTAGCCATCGAGAACGACACCGACAATCGGCCCGAACACGATCAGGGCAATGAGGCCGGCAAGAATCGCGTCAACCAGACTTTTCTTGATATCAATGGTTTTTTTAGTGGTTGAGGACATCGCTTACACCTTCGACACAAGAGGACGGCCGAGCAGGCCTTGGGGCCGAAAGACCAGTACGAGAACCAGCAGCGAGAAGCTGAAAACGTCTTTGTAGTCCGAGTTCACCAGGCCAGAGAACAGCGACTCGGAAATCCCGAGGATGATCCCGCCCAGCATGGCGCCTGGCAGTGAGCCGATCCCGCCGAGCACCGCGGCGGTGAACGCCTTGATGCCAATGATGAAGCCGGCATAGAAGTCGAACGTGCCGTAGTTCATGGTGATCAGCACGCCGGCCAGGGCCGCCATCGCTGCACCGATGATGAACACATAGGAAATCACCCGGTCGGTGTTGATCCCCAGGATCGAAGCCATCTTGCGGTCTTGCTGGGTTGCACGGCACATGCGGCCGAGCTTGGTGTACTTGATGACGTAGGTCAGCAGGGCCATCCCGACAAACGCTGCGACCAGGATGAACACCTTGGTGTAGGTCAACTGCACGAAACCAGTGCCGACTTCCACGCGCCACGCCCCGCTGAGCAAGGTTGGAACACCTTGTTGCTTGGCGCCCTGGGCGATCTGCGCATAGTTTTGCAGGATCAGCGAGATACCGATGGCGCTGATCAGCGGTGCCAATCGGGTGGAGTTACGCAGGGGTTTGTAGGCGACGCGCTCGATGACCCAGCCATACACCGCCGTGACGACGATGGTGAAGATCAGGGTGCCGAGCATCAGCAGAGGGAAGGATTCAATACCGAAGTATGCCAGCAGAGCCAGACTGATTGCCGCGAGGTAAGCGGAAATCATGTAAACCTCGCCGTGGGCGAAGTTGATCATGCCGATGATGCCATAGACCATTGTGTAGCCGATGGCGATCAGGCCATAGACCGACCCGAGGGTCAGGCCGTTGACCAGTTGCTGCAGGAAAATACCATCCATAACGCAATCTCACGCAATGAGAACCTGTCCACCTGCCGGTGCGGTTCTTCTAAGGAAAATACAGATATACGTCGGAGCAATGTCAGTCACGATCAGCCCGTCCCACACCGTCCCCTGTGGGAGCTGGCCTGCCAGCGATAGCGGTTGAACATTCGACAAAGTTGTCTCCTGCAAGTCCGCCATCGCGGGCAAGCCCGCTCCCACGAGGATCTGTGGGGTTCAGGTGATTGAGTCAGCCCTTACTTCTGTTTTTCCAGCTGGTGGTATTTGCCATCCTTGTCCCACTGGTATACCACGTAGTCGGAGACTTTCAGGTCGCCCTTGCTGTCCCAGGTCTTCTCGCCCATGACGGTCTTGACCGGATTTTTCTTCAGCCACGCAGCCGCTTCTTCGCCCTTGTTGGATTTGGCGCCGTTGAAGGCAGCCGCCAGGGTCTGCACCGAAGCGTAGGCGTACAGGGTGTAGCCTTCAGGCTCGGTACCGGCCTTGCGGAAAGCGTCTACCACGGTCTTGCTGTCTGGCAGCAGGCGTGGGTCGGCACCGAAGGTCATCAGCACGCCATCCACGAATTGCGGACCGCCAGCGGTGGTCACCAGTTCGTCGGTCACGATGCCGTCGTCGGACATGAACTTGACGTCTTTCAGGCCTTGTTCACGCAGCTGGCGAACCAGAGGACCGGCTTCCGGGTGCAGGCCACCGAAGTAGACGACGTCAGCGCCGGCACCACGGATCTTGGTCACGATGGTGCTGAAGTCTTTCTCGCCACGGGTCAGGCCTTCATACAGCACTGGCGTTACGCCGCGCTTGACCAGTTGGGCCTTGGTGGCGTCTGCCAGGCCTTGGCCGTAGGTGTCCTTGTCGTGCAGAACCACGACCTTCTTGCCCTTGAGCACGTCGACGATGTAGTCGCCGGCCACGATGCCTTGCTGGTCGTCACGACCGCACATGCGGAACATGGCGCTCAGGCCGCGTTCGGTTACCTGTGGGTTGGTAGAGCCTGGAGTGATGGCGATGATGCCCGCTTCGTCGTAGATCTCGGAGGCCGGGATGGTCGACGAGGAGCAGAAGTGACCGACCACGCCGGCGACTTTCTGGTTGGTCAGGTCCTTGGCGACCGTCACAGCCTGTTTCGGTTCGCAGGCGTCATCGCCCTTGACCAGTACGATTTTTTCCCCGTTCACGCCACCTGCTGCGTTGACCGCATCGGCTGCTGCCTGTGCACCCTTCATGTACTGCTCGCCAAATGCCGCATTGGCGCCCGTCATTGGACCCGCTACGCCGATCTTGATGTCAGCCTGAGCAAACGCAGAAACACCCAACGCAGCTGCCACTGCGAGGGCCAGAAAGCCTTTCTTGTAAAACGTCTGGGACATGAGGTGGTGCTCCATGGTTTTTTTAATTGGCACTGCGACTTCACTGACTGCTCAGAGCAAGGGCCGTGCCATCGGTTTTTTATTCTGAAAAAAGTCGCTGCTTTATTATTATTTCGACTGTCTCGGACCCATTTTCATTGGGCGTGCAACCGTCTAAACCGCGGAAGGTGAAACCATTATTTTTTTGAGGCGCAACCCAACTGCGCCATCATTGCAACCGCGGCACTAAACGACGTGCAACCAGCCTGTAACAACGTGCGTCACCGAAGTGCACACTGCTGGTGCGGGACTGCTACAACCCGCACCACTACAGGCTAGCTGCTGATCAAAAAAGCGCCGCTTTCAACAACGAAAATCCACATTCAGATCACGATCCGCAAGCACTGGCCCGCGTGATACAGCGAGAACCCGGCCTCGTATAGACAACTGCGCAATCCTGCCCCGGCTAATGGCTGCATGGGCGCGAAGGGAATCGGTAGCGCTTGAGGATTTCCGTTACACAAGTAATCGGCAAAGGCTTTGCCGACCACCGTCCCGGTGGTCACGCCCCGGCCGTTGTAGCCGGTCACTGCCACTATTCCGGGTGCCGGTTCGAACAGGCGCATCAAGTGATCAGGGGTGAAGGCGATGCGACCCGTCCAGGTGCACTCCCACTCCACCGGCTTGAGGTAAGGAAAGTAATGTTGCTGCACGCGATCGGCCCAGGCCTTGAGAAACCAGGCCGGTTTCTGATTGCCATTGCCGAGACTGCCAAGCAGCAGGCGCCCGTCCTTGTCCCGGCGAATGCTGCTGAGCACCTGGCGGGTGTCCCAGGAGCCCTGGCCACCGGGCAGGATTTGCCGGGCCGCGTCTTCGGTCAGCGGGACCGAGGCCACCTGATAGTAATAACCGGGGAAGAAATTGCGCCGCAACTCGGTCCAGTCACCTTCGGTGTAGGCGTTGGAAGCGATCACCACTTGCTCGGCCAGGACCGACCCCTGCGCAGTTTGCACCGACCAACGCTGCCCCTGCCGTTCGAGATGGGTCACCGGGGAATGATCGAACAACTGACCGCCCAAGCCCATCGCCGCCTTGGCCAAGCCGGTGGTGTAGGCCATCGGGTTGAGCGTGCCAGCACGACGGTCGAGCAATGCCGCGGCGATTTTTTGGGTGCCTGTCGCATGCTCACACGCTTTACCGGTCAGCAATTCGACGGGGGCGCCACGGCGCTTCCATTGTTCTTCACGACTGCGCAGGTCAGCTTCGCCACGGGCGTTGTGCGCCATGTGCAGCGTGCCTTCGCGGCGCAACTGGCAATCGATGTTGTACTTGTCCACAAGGCTGAACACCAATGAAGGTGCTGCGCCGAGCATTCGGTTGAGCTGACTGCCGACCGCCTCGCCAAACCCGGCTTCGATCTCGTCCGGGGGAATCCACATGCCGGCATTGACCAGCCCGACGTTGCGCCCCGAACCGCCGTGGCCAGCGCGGTGTGCTTCGAGCACGCACACCGTTTTGCCCTGCTCCAACAAGTGCACCGCCGCCGACAGGCCGGTAAACCCTGCGCCAATGACGCAGACATCGACTTTCACCTCACCCTTGAGCGCCGAGTTGTCGGGCCTTTGCGGCGTCAGTTTTTCCCACAGACACTCTTCGCGTAACGGCATTGCCAGACTCCAACAGAAACCTAACCAACACATTTCATTCAATGTGGATGATCTATGTGGCGAGGGGATTTATCCCCGTTGGGCTGCGAAGCGGCCCCAAAAAATGGGACTGCTGCGCAGTCCAACGAGGATAAATCCCCTCGCCACAAAAGCTCGCTCCTACAGTCAGTCGAACGTAATACCCTGCGCCAACGGCAACTCCAGCGAATAGTTCACGGTGTTGGTCTGACGACGCATGTACCCGCGCCATGCATCGGAACCGGACTCACGACCACCGCCCGTTTCTTTCTCACCACCGAACGCACCGCCGATTTCCGCGCCGCTCGGGCCGATGTTGACGTTGGCGATGCCACAGTCACTGCCCACCGCCGACATGAACTGCTCGGCTTCACGCACGTCGGTGGTGAAGATGCACGAGGACAGGCCTTGCGGTACAGCGTTGTTCAAACGCAGGGCTTCGTTGAAATCGTTGTAGCCGACCACGTAGAGAATCGGTGCGAACGTTTCATGGCAGACCACATCGCTCTGCTCCGGCATTTCGACGATGGCCGGCGAAACGTAGTAGGCATTCGGGAATTTGTCTTCAAGCTGACGCTTGCCGCCAAACACCCGACCGCCTTCGCTCAGCGCCTGCTCCAGTGCGTCCTGCATGTTGTCGAAGCTTTGCTTGTCGATCAGCGGGCCGATCAGGTTACCTTCCAGCGGGTGGCCGATGCGCACTTTGGAGTAGGCGGCCTTGAGGCGGGTGACGATTTCTTCCTTCACCGATTCATGGGCGATCAGGCGGCGCAGCGTGGTGCAGCGCTGACCGGCGGTGCCGACGGCACTGAACAGGATCGCGCGAACGGCCATGTCCAGATCGGCGCTTGGGCCAAGGATCATCGCATTGTTGCCGCCCAGCTCGAGAATGCTGCGGGCAAAACGCGCGGCGATTTTTGGCGCCACTTCACGGCCCATGCGGGTGCTGCCGGTAGCGCTGACCAGCGCGACACGCGGGTCATCGACCAGGGCTTCACCGGCATCGCGACCGCCAATGACCACTTGGCTCAAGTGCGGTGGCGCATCGCTGAAATTCTTCAGCACGCGGTCGAACAGTGCCTGGCAGGCCAGTGCGGTCAGTGGGGTTTTCTCCGACGGTTTCCAGATCACCGGGTTGCCGCAAACCAGCGCCAGCGTGGCGTTCCAGGCCCAGACCGCCACCGGGAAGTTAAAGGCACTGATCACGCCGACGATGCCCAGCGGGTGCCAGGTTTCGCGCATGTGGTGCCCAGGACGCTCGGAGGCGATGGTCAAGCCGTACAGTTGGCGGGACAGGCCGACGGCGAAATCGCAGATGTCGATCATTTCCTGAACTTCACCCAGGCCTTCCTGGGTGATCTTGCCCGCTTCCCAGGACACCAATTCGCCGAGGTCGGCCTTGTATTCGCGCAGGATGTCACCCAGTTGCCGCACCAGCTCACCGCGACGCGGCGCCGGCACTTTGCGCCACAATTCAAATGCATGATCTGCACGACTGATGTGCTGCTCGACTTCGGCGGCACCTTCCCAGTTGACGGCGGCAATCGTGCTGCCATCGATTGGCGAATGCACCGGCACTTTGCCGTTCTGGTACAGGGCCGGGTTCACACCAAGACGATCAAGCAATGCGGCAACCATGGGTCACTCCTCAAGCAAAAAACGGAACGTGTGCAGCCGCCGAATCACGACTGATCAGACCTGTAGTTTTAGCGCTCCCGAGGTTACTCAACAAACGACCATTAAGAGAGATATCATTCCGTTTATTCATGCTGTGCATTGTTGGCAATAAAGAGACAAGTACAAAGGACCGCCCATGCTGAACAAACGCTATTTGCCCTCGATCGCTGCGCTGCAGTGTTTCGAAGCCGTGACCCGCCACCTGAGCTTCACCCGGGCCGCGGAAGAGCTGAACCTGACCCAGAGCGCCGTCAGTAAACAGGTGGCGCAACTGGAAGAGCTGTTGCAGCACCTGCTGTTTCGCCGGGTTCGCCGACGCCTGCAAATGACGCCAGCGGGCGATCTGTACCTGGTGGAGGTACGAAAAATCCTCACCCAGGTTGAGATGTCGACCCATTACCTGCGTTCCTACGGTGGTGAAACCGAAGTCTTGCGCGTCTCGACACCCTCGACCTTCGGCGCTCGCTGGCTGGTGCCACGCCTCAAGGGCTGGCGCCTGCGCCATCCGTCGATCCACCTGGACCTGTGCAATGAGCAGGAAGCCGACGACCTGCTACAGGGGCGCAGCGACCTGGCGTTCTACTTCGGCCAGGGTTCACGCCCTGGTACCGAATGCCTGAAGTTGTTCAGCGAAGAGCTGGTGCCGGTCTGTGCGCCAGGCAGCCTGCCCGACACGCCATTCACCGACCCGACACAACTCACCGACCTGGTCCTGCTGCAAAACGCTTCCCGCCCCCAGGCCTGGCACGACTGGTTCGACAGCCAGGGCTACCACACCGAACACAGCTACCACGGCCCGCGCTTCGAAACCTTCTACATGTGCATCCGCGCGGCGCAGGTCGGCTGCGGCGTGGCATTGCTGCCGCGATTTCTGGTGGAAGAGGAACTGGCCGACGGCAAACTGGTCATTCCCTGGCAGCATGCAATGCCCAGCACCGATGCCTATTACCTGGCGTACCCGGAACATTCGGCGGAAGTGCCCAAGGTGCGCGATTTCGTCAAGTGGATGCTGGAGCAGGTGTAGGGCGGTGCAAAAATCGCTGGCAATACCCACCACCGATATGCGCCACTAGCCTTATTCCATGTGGAGAACCCCCGTTATGAGCGAGAGTGTGTTTGCCGATCGCATCGTGCAGAACCTGCTCGACACCGACTTCTACAAACTGACGATGATGCAGGCGGTGCTGCACAACTACCCGAACGTAGAGGTCGAATGGGAGTTTCGTTGCCGTAACAGCGAAGATTTGCGCCCGTATCTGGCAGAGATCCGCTTCCAGATCGAACGGCTGGCCGAATTGAGCCTGAGCGCCGATCAATTGAGTTTTCTGGAGCGCATCAGCTTCCTGAAGCCGGATTTCCTGCGTTTTCTCGGGCTGTTTCGCTTCAACCTGCGCTATATCCACACCGGCATCGAAAACGGCGAATTGTTCATCCGCTTGCGGGGCCCGTGGTTGCACGTGATCCTGTTCGAGGTACCGATTCTGGCAATCGTCAGTGAGGTGCGTAACCGATATCGCTATCTGGAGATTGTCCTGGAACAGGCCCGCGAGCAGCTCTATCGCAAGTTCGACTGGCTGACCGCCAACGCCAGCAGCGACGAACTGTCCGAATTGCAGGTAGCCGATTTCGGCACCCGTCGTCGTTTTTCCTACCGCGTGCAGGAAGAAGTGGTGAACGTGCTCAAGCATGACTTCCCCGGGCGCTTCGTTGGTACCAGCAATGTGCACCTGTCCCGGGAACTGGACATGAAACCGCTGGGCACCATGGCCCACGAATGGATCATGGCCCACCAGCAACTCGGCCCGCGGCTGATCGACAGCCAGATCGCCGCCCTCGATTGCTGGGTCCGCGAATACCGTGGCCTGCTAGGGATTGCGCTGACCGACTGCATCACCATCGATGCATTCCTGGGCGATTTCGACCTGTTTTTCGCCAAGCTGTTCGACGGTTTGCGCCACGACTCGGGCGATCCGGTGGCTTGGGCGGAAAAAGCCATCGCGCACTACCACAAACTCGGCATCGACCCCATGAGCAAGACGCTGACCTTTTCCGACAGCCTGACACTGCCCAAGTCCCTGGAGATTTTTCGGGCGTTGCGGGGTCGAATCAACGTCAGCTTCGGTATCGGCACCAACCTGACGTGTGATATTCCGGGTGTCGAACCGATGAGCATCGTGCTTAAAATGACCGCCTGCAACGGCGCGCCGGTGGCGAAGATCTCCGACGAGCCCGGCAAGACTCACTGCAAAGACCCGAATTTCGTCGCTTATCTGCGACACGTTTTCCAAGTTCCTGCCCCCCTCTAGCAAGGAGTGAATTCATGCAAGCCGTACAGCGTGAGATTGCTGAACAGCTCAAGGTTCAACCGCCGTTCGCCGACGAAGCTGCCCTCGAAGCGGAAGTCGCCCGGCGGATTACCTTCATCCAGGATTGCCTGGTCAATTCCGGGCTCAAGACCCTGGTGCTGGGCATCAGTGGCGGCGTCGACTCCCTGACTGCCGGGCTGCTGGCCCAGCGTGCGATCCGTGAACTGCGTCAGCGCAGCGGTGATGCCGCCTACAAATTCATCGCCGTGCGGTTGCCGTACGAAACCCAGTTCGATGAACATGACGCCCAGGCCTCCGTGGATTTCATCAAGCCGGATGAGCGCCACACGGTGAACATCGGCCCGGCGGTCAAATCCCTGGCCAACGAAGTCGCGGCATTCGAAGGCAAACACGCGGTGTCGGTGGACTTCGTGCTCGGCAACACCAAGGCGCGCATGCGCATGGTCGCCCAGTACACCATCGCCGGCGCGGCCCATGGCCTGGTGATCGGCACCGATCATGCCGCGGAAGCGGTGATGGGTTTCTTCACCAAGTTCGGTGACGGCGCCTGCGACCTGGCACCGCTCAGTGGCCTGGTGAAAAACCAGGTCCGTGCCATCGCCCGCAGCTTCGGCGCGCCGGAGGCGCTGGTGGAGAAAATCCCAACCGCCGACCTTGAAGACCTGTCCCCGGGCAAACCGGATGAAGCGTCCCATGGCGTGACGTACGCTGAGATCGACGCCTTCCTGCACGGCGAGCCGGTGCGCGAGGAAGCGTTCAAGATCATTGTCGACACGTACAACAAGACTCATCACAAGCGCGTGATGCCATTTGCGCCTTGAGGCGTGACTGAATGAAAAGCCCGCTGAGGAGTGATTCTCAGCGGGCTTTTCTTTGGCCAGCACATTTGCTGAAGCCGATGGCCCATTCGCGAGCAGGCTCGCTCCCACATTTGATCGCGGTCTAATTGTGGGAGCGAGCCTGCTCGCGAAGAACGATAACGCGGTGAACCTGCTTATTTCAGGGTCACAGTGCCTTTCATCATCGAGATGTGGCCCGGGAACGAGCAGAAGAAGCCGTATTTCTCGTTGGCATCGAGCTTGGACACGTCGAAGGTCACCGAGTCGGTTTCCTTGGCGCCGATAACCTTGGTGTGAGCGATGACGCGGGCATCACCCTCCTTCAGGTAGTTCTTGTCGATGCCAGCACTCAGGCCGTCGGTGGCGATCGGCTGCATGTCGGCTTCTTTACTGATCACCAGGTTATGGCCCATGACGTTTTTCGGCAGGCTGCCAGAATGGGTCAATTCAACGGTGAAGGTCTTGCAACTCTTGTCGATTTCAATGGCCTTGGTGTTGAAGGACATTTGGTCAGTAGAGTCAACGGTGACTTTGCACTCGGCAGCCATCAATTGGCTGCTGGCCAGTGTCAACAGGGATACCGCAACGAGTTTGGCAAACATGGTGAATCTCCAAGGCAGGGTGAATGGACATGCGAATGAACAGAAGACTGCCTGAAAACTTCGCAAGTTCCTATGACCTGAAGCAAAAACTGTATACAACTTTCGGGCTATTGGACCGATCGAGACAATCTACCAGCCAGGTGTCTGCCCCGGCCCTATCATCAGAGCGTCCTCATTTTTCAGAGCGCCTGTCATGTCTATCAATACCCTGTTGTGCAGCTTGCTCGCCGCGTATGCCTGCGGTGCCAGCGGAACCTGTGAAACGCCCAAACGCGAAGTTTAGCCCTTGGAGCGTAGCGCGCCTGCCTTTAACCTGTGGTCCTGATCGACCCTGGAGCAAGGCATGTCATTAAAATCCGTTTGTGTATTCTGCGGCGCCAGCACTGGCACCCACCCCGCCTATCGTGAAGCGGCCGTGGCCCTTGGCCAGGCCTTGGCCGAACGCAAGCTGACCCTGGTTTACGGCGGCGGGGCGGTTGGCCTGATGGGCGTCGTCGCCGATGCGGCACTGGCGGCAGGTGGCGAAGTGATCGGCATCATTCCCCAGAGCTTAAAGGACAAGGAAATCGGCCACAGTGGCCTGACCCGCCTTGAAGTGGTCGACGGCATGCATGCGCGCAAGGCGCGGATGGCTGAACTCAGCGATGCTTTCATCGCGTTGCCCGGTGGCCTGGGCACCCTGGAAGAGTTGTTCGAAGTGTGGACCTGGGGCCAACTGGGTTACCACGGCAAACCGTTGGGCTTGCTGGAAGTGAACGGCTTCTACAGCAAACTCACTGGTTTTCTCGATCATATCGTCGGCGAAGGCTTCGTTCGCGCGGCACACCGTGACATGCTGCAGGTGAGCGAATCGCCACAGACGCTGCTCGACGCTCTGGATCGTTGGCAACCGACCGTTGCGCCAAAATGGGTCGAGCAAAAACCCGACTAACGACTCGACACCGATACAGGGCAGAATACGCGCCGCTCAAACCTCACCTTCGACCCCAGAGGATCGCCCATGGCCAAACCCAATTACTCCTTCGCCAAACGTCAGAGAGACCTGGCCAAGGAACAGAAGAAAGAGGAAAAGCTTCAGCGCAAGAAAGCAATGGCTGAAGAAGACGCAGCGGCACTGAACCCGGATGCAGAAGGTGAAGTGGCGGCAGAAAGTGATGTAGAGGCACCGAAAGATCAGGCGCCCGACGCCTGAGTCCCCTCCGGGCCGGATGATTTGATCGGGCCCACGGATCTGTGACCGGGGTTGGCGGCGATGCTGCCGGCCCTCACTGTCCATTCCGAAATACTGCATATTCCTTTGTGGGAGCGGGCTTGCTCGCGAAGACGGCGGCACATCCAGTATTTATGTAACCGAAGGATCGCTTTTGCGAGCAAGCCCGCTCCCACATTGAGATCTTCGTTACTCCAACGGCATCACTGTGACCCGAACTTCGGGATCATGATTGCCGCCCCCCAGAATGACTCCATGCAACGGCGACACATCGGAAAAGTCCCGGCCCCAGGCCAGGGTGATGTGTTCCAGCGCCGGTTGCACATTGTTGGTCGGATCGAAGTCCACCCAGCCCGACACCGGACAAAACACCGACACCCAGGCATGGGACGCATCGGCACCAATCAATCGTGGTTGACCAGGCGGCGGCTGAGTCAACAGGTAGCCGCTGACATAGCGCGCAGCCAACCCACGCGAGCGTACGCATGCGAGCATCAGGTGGGCGAAATCCTGGCAAACCCCGCGCCGTCGCTCCAGCACTTCCACCAGAGGAGTCGCTACCTGCGTCGCTTCGGCATCGAAAGTGAACTCACTGAAGATTTTCTCCATCAAGGCTTGGACCCCGAGCAACAGCGGCCGCTCCGCCGGAAAACAGCTCTCGGAAAATTCAACGAAATTGCGCTTCAGATGCACATAAGGTGATTCGAACCGGTATCGGCAGGCTTCGAGCAATTGCGGCGAAAGCGGCTGGCTGCTGTAGGTCAGTACGTTGCGGGTGTCTTCCCATGCTGGGGATCGATTGAAATCGACCCGGGGCCGGGGCAGTACCTCAATCGTCAGGCTGGCATTGACCAGCAGTTCATCATGGGGGCGCTCGAACGCCAACCGGGTCAAAGGGTTTCCGAACACATCCAGCTCATCGCGGCGTGAAGTCGGCTCCGGACTGATCTGCAACTGCTGGTCGCAGCAACGCTGCCATGCACAAGGCCTGGGCCACAAATGCGCCAGTTGCTGGGCCAGGGACACCGGACTGTCGTAGTGATAATGGGTATCGTGGAAAATCTGGTAGTGAGCGCTCATCAGACGGACACCGTGCGCTGGCTGACATCATCGACGTGGGCGAAGTGACGCAAGGCCAGGCGATCCGATACCTGCCCGCTGGCATCGGCAATCTCTTGCAGCAGATCGGCCAGCCCTTCGACGGCGGCGCGCACGCTGGCAGCGCCAAACAACGGGTTTTCCAGGCAGCCAAGATCGAAACGCGCCAGACGCTCCACCAACTGTGGCAGGCCCGCTTCGCGAGGTACGCCAAAGTCGTCGCACAGGCGCTTGAGCGTGCGGGTCACCAGCTTCAACTGGAACAGCACCGCGTGCGGGTTCTGCTCATCAAGCAACAACAGGTCGAGTACCGGGATCAATTGCGCCACCGCCAGGTACCGCGAACGATAGGTAATGCTGCTGTTGCCCAGCTCCAGCAACCACTCCAGCCCGGCCTGATCGAAAGTCCCGGCGCCACGCAGGAACGCTGCCAGGCTAGCGCTTAGAAATTGCAGGCGCTCGATCCGCCGACCGATCATCAGGAATCGCCAGCCTTCGTCCCGGGTCATGTCGTCCAGGGCAAAACCGGACAGCGCCGCGAGGGACATCACTAGCCGGTTGAGGAAGTCGAGTAACTCGCCGAAGTCCGGTTCTTCGGTCTCAAGCTCCATCGCTTCACGTTGCAGCTCCACCAACGCCTGCCAATTCTCCCGCGAGAGCTTGCCACGCACTTGCGAGGCCGCCCATTGCAAACGTTGCAAGTTGGAACGCAGGCTGAACGGCCAGTCATCGCCGAGTATCGCCGCCAGCAATCGCTCCGGCAGCTCACCTTCGTCAGGCAACAACATCAATCGTTCGCCAAGATCGACCGCAGCCTCCAGGGCCTGCGGGTCATCGCCGTCGACATAACGAGCCAGCATGATTCGCAGCAATCGGGCGCTGTCATCGCAGCGTTCGCAGTAACGGCCGAACCAGAACAGGTTTTCCACCACCCGCGATGGCAGGTAAGGATCGCGGCGCACCAGGTCATGCACGCCGATATTGCGCTGGGCTTTCCACTGTTCGCCGTTCGGTGGACGTTCGCCCAGCACCCAGGTGTCCTTGCTCGCCCCGCCGCGCTGCATCGATACCACCTCGGCATCCGCCTGCGCGGCCACTCGGGTCAAGCCACCCGGCAACACCCGATAGCCGTCGCGACTGGCCACCGCATACACACGCATGCCGATGGCCCGGGGTTGCAGTTGACCGTCCTCGGCTTGCCATATCGGCGCTTGGGACAATTGCGCGAGCTCTTGCGCAACATAAGCATAGGGCCGCGACTGCATGCGCTCGGCCAGGACCTGACGCTGTTTTTCACTCAAGTCGCGGCCAAATACCGGAGCAAAGCTCTGGGACGGAAACGCCGGTTTAATCAGCAATTCCGGTAGTTTTTCCAAGGCCTGGGCCAGCACCGGCGCCTCACCGCACCACCAGGTGGCAATGGACGGCAGGATCAATTCTTCGCCAAACAGGTACTGGTTGATCTTCGGCAGGAAACCCAGCAAGCCTGGCGACTCCAGCACGCCACTGCCGAGTGCGTTGGCCACCAGCACCCGCCCCTGGCGCACGGCTTCGAGCAGGCCCGGAACGCCCAAGGCCGAGTCGGTGCGCAATTCCAGCGGGTCGCAGAAGTCGTCGTCGAGCCGACGCATGATCGCGTGGACCCGGCGCAAGCCACTCAGGGTCTTCAGGTAGACCGTGGCATCGCGCACCGTGAGGTCGCCACCTTCCACCAACGGATAGCCGAGCTGGCGAGCCAGGTACAGGTGTTCGAAATAGCTTTCGTTGAACCGCCCCGGCGTCAGCAGGACCACCAGCGGTGCCTCATCGTCGCTTGGCGCCTGACGCGCCAGTGTTTCCTGGAGGGTGCGAAAGAACCCCGCCAGGTGCTGCACCTTCAAATCACGGTACAACTCGGGGAAGGCCCGGGACACGATGGTGCGGTTTTCCAGGGCGTAGCCAGCCCCGGACGGCGCTTGAGTGCGATCGGCCGTTACCCACCAGCGGCCATCGGGCGTGCGCGCAAGATCAACGGCGAACAGATGCAAAAAAGCACCGTCAGGCGGCTTGATGCCCTGGCAGGGCCAGAGGAAATTGTTGTGGCCAAATACCAGTTCAGCCGGCAGCAGACCTTCGGCGATCAAGCGTTGAGGGCCATAGAGATCGGCCAGTACGGCATTGAGCAAGCGCGCACGCTGGGCGATACCGGCCGATAATTGCTCCCACTCATCGGCGGCAATCACATGGGGCAGCAAGTCCAGCTCCCATGGCCGATCGGCGCCCTTGGGATCGGCATAGACGTTATAGGTGACGCCGTTTTCCTGGATTTGCCGCGTCAGCAACGCCTGACGCTGCACCAACTGCGCGGGTGTGCTGCGCTGCAACTGGTCGAACAGTCGACGCCAGTGCGGCCGAATGGCACCGCTTTCGTCGAGCAGTTCGTGATAGGTGCCCGCCGTCAGCGGGTAGCGGTCTAGCAAGTCAGGCATGGAAAGCTCGGCAGACAGCAGTGATCGGTCAGACTAACGCACGCTCATGACACCCGGATAGACGAAAAATCCGGGCGTCGTGTACGAATTAGAAACGTCGTAAATCGAGCGTCATCGGCAGCTCGTCGTTAATTTCCATCTTCGGCATCGGAAGTTTCCCCGGCGTGTGTCCGATACGGAAGAACCGCGCCATTCGCCGGCTCTCGGCTTCATTGGCGTTCACGGGCAATGCCTCGTAGTTGCGCCCGCCAGGATGGGCAACGTGATACTGGCAACCGCCCAGCGAACGCCCCATCCAGGTGTCGAGCAGGTCAAACACCAGCGGCGCATGGACCGGGATGGTCGGTTGCAGGCAGTTGGCCGGTTGCCAGGCACGGAAGCGCACACCGGCGACGAATTCGCCGACGCGCCCAGTGGGCTGCAACGGCACGGGTATGCCGTTGCAGGTCAGCAGGTAGCGTTGCGGCGGCAATCCACTGAGCTTGACCTGCAGGCGCTCCAGGGACGAGTCGACGTAACGCACCGTACCGCCGACCGCGCCCTCCTCGCCCAGCACATGCCACGGCTCAAGTGCCTGGCGCAGTTCCAGGGCGATGCCATTGACGGCGTAGTCTCCGACCTTGGGAAAACGGAACTGCAGGTGCGCCGCGAACCACTCTGCCCGCACTGGATAACCGGCGACATTGAGATCGGCAATAACGTCAGCAAAATCCTGCTCGATAAAATGCGGCAACAGGAACCGGTCGTGCAGCTCGGTGCCCCAGCGCGCCAGCTTCGGCGGTGCATAAGGCTCACGCCAGAACCGTGCAACCAACGCCCTCAGCAAGAGCTGCTGGGCCAGGCTCATGCGTGCATGAGGTGGCATTTCAAAGGCACGCAGTTCCAGCAAGCCCAGGCGACCGGTCGCGCCATCCGGTGAATAGAGCTTGTCGATGCAGAACTCGGCGCGATGGGTGTTGCCGGTCACATCGATCAACAGGTTGCGCAGCAGGCGATCCACCAGCCAGGGCGCGCACTCCTCGCCCGGCCCGGGCATCTGGGCGAAGGCGATTTCCAGTTCATACAAGGCGTCGTTGCGCGCTTCGTCGACCCGCGGAGCCTGGGATGTCGGGCCGATAAACAGGCCGGAAAACAGGTAGGACAAGGACGGATGATTATGCCAGTAGCTGATCAGGCTGCGCAGCAGATCCGGACGCCGCAGAAACGGTGAATCCGCCGGTGTCGCGCCTCCCAGTACGAAGTGGTTGCCCCCACCGGTGCCGGTGTGTCGGCCGTCGACCAGGAATTTTTCGGTGGTGAGTCGGGTCTGGCGCGCTTCTTCGTAAAGAAACTCGGTGCGTTCGACCAACTCGTCCCACGTCGCGGATGGCTGCACGTTGACTTCGATCACGCCAGGATCGGGGGTGATGCGAAAGTTGCCCAGGCGCGGATCGCCCGGCGGTTCGTATCCCTCCAGCAATACCGGGCAATCGAGCTCCCGGGCCGTGGCTTCGATGGCTGTCACTAACTCCAGATAGTCTTCGACCCGCTCCAGCGGCGGCATGAACAGGTACAACCGGCCTTCCCGCGCTTCGGCGCAGAAGGCGGTGCGGGTCAGCCAATCGGCGGATTCATCGACCTTGGGGGCCCGATCTTCAATCAGCGCCGCCGCACCTTGGCGCTGCATTTGCTCAGTGCCAGGCAGCGCCGGGAAATCCTGGTTGGGATCATTGGGGTGAATGAACGGATACTCCGCCGCCTTCACCCAGGGCTGCGAACCCAGCGGCAGACGATAGCCCAATGGCGAGTCTCCCGGCACCAGGCGGCAATGTTCGTCACGCAGATACCAGCGGCCGCTTTGCCACTGATCACCCTTGGCATTGCGCGCTAACGGCAGGACTTGGCCAATCACCTTGTCGAGGCCCTGACTGAAGACTTTGCGCAAACGCGCACGCTCCAGCGGCTCTTCGAGTCGAGAGTCTTCGGCGCTGACATTTTGCGGCAAAGCCCCTTCGCGCCAGAGGTAATAGAAATTGTCTTCGTAGGCTGGAAACACAAAGCGCGTAGGAATGTTCAAGCGCTCGGCGACACTTGCCAGAAAACGCCCGGCCAACTCGCCATCGGCGCCATAATCTTGTTGCTCGTCGGCAATCAGCGCGCTGTCGTGCCAGATCGGCACGCCGTCGCGGCGCCAATAGCAATTGAGCGACCAGCGCGGCAGTTGTTCACCGGGATACCATTTGCCCTGGCCATAATGCACCAGGCCTTGCGGGGCATAACGCTTTCGCATGCGCTGGAACAGTTCGGCGGACAGTCGACGCTTGTTCGGTCCCAGCGCTGCGGTGTTCCACTCGGCACCGTCCGGGTCGTCGATGGACACAAAGGTCGGCTCACCGCCCATGGTCAGGCGCACGTCGCCTTCGAGCAGGTCGGCATCGATCTGCCGGCCCAGGGCCTGGATCGCCAGCCACTGCTCTTCGGTGTAGGGTTTTGTAACCCGCGGGGCTTCCCAGATCCGCTCCACGGACATTTCATGGCTGAACTCGCACTCGCACGGTTCCACCAAGCCACTGATCGGTGCCGCAGAAGAGGGATCGGGACTACAGGCCAACGGAATATGCCCTTCACCGGCAAACAGCCCTGAGGTTGCATCCAGGCCGATCCAGCCAGCACCGGGCAGGTACACCTCGCACCAGGCGTGCAGGTCGGTGAAGTCCACTTCAGTCCCGGAAGGACCGTCGAGGCTTTTCAGGTCGGCGGTCAATTGGATCAGGTAACCCGACACGAAACGCGCGGCCAGCCCCAGGTGACGCAGCAGTTGCACCAGCAACCACGCCGAATCGCGACAGGAACCGGAGGCCTGCTCGAGGGTATGCTCGGGCGTTTGCACGCCCGGCTCCATGCGGATCAGGTAGTTGATGTCTTCGCTAAGACGCTGGTTGAGCGCGACGAGGAAATCCACAGCCGGCAATGGCGAGCGGTCGATGCCGTCCAGATAAGCCTTGAACTTCGGCGTCAGGGGCAAGGTTTCCAGGTACGGCGCCAGCTCCTTGCGCTCGTCGGTCGCGTAAGTGAAGGGAATCTTTTCGGCGTAGGGCTCGAGGAAAAAGTCGAACGGATTGAACACCGCCATTTCCGCCAACAGATCGACCTCGATCCGCAACTCGTTGGTTTTTTCCGGGAACACCAGCCGTGCCAGGTAATTACCCTGGGGGTCCTGCTGCCAATTGATGAAATGCTGCTCGGGCGAAATTTTCAGCGCATAGGACAGTATCCGCGTGCGGCTATGGGCGGCGGGACGCAGGCGAACGATCTGCGGACCCAACTCGACAGCGCGGTCATAGCGGTAATGTGTGACGTGGTGCAATGCGACATGAATCGACACGGCGTGCCTCCTGCGAGCCCTAAGCGTATTGGAAAGCGCGCAAGACTTATGCCATCCAGCAGTGCTGGCGCTTTCTCCCGTTGCAGGAGGCAGTACAGCACCAAAATCGGGCGATGCGGGAAATTGGTTGGAGACGATTGCACGGATTTGTGGCGAGGGGATGGTGGCGAGCACCAAACCTGTGGCGAGGGGATTTATCCCCGTTCGACTGCGAAGCAGTCGCAGAGTCGTTCACCTGATCATTTGTGGTTGCCGGTTGTTGGGACTGCTTCGCAGCCCGTCGGGGATAAATCCCCTCGCCACAGGTGTCATCGGTACAGAAATGCAAAACGCCAACCCGAAGGTTGGCGTTCTGTTCAGCTCAAGCGAGGTTTAGCGCGGCACGACCGGCTTGCGCGCAGGCTTGGGCCCTTTGCCCTTGGCTGCTTCCTTGCGCTCCTTGGCCGCCTGCTGGTTGCGCGCGAATGCCGCCGCCTTGGCCTGCTCACGCTTGTCCCACGGATTGCCGCCATCGCTGGCGCGTGGAGGCAGGCCGGTGTGCTGGGTCAGGATCTTGGTGGTCTTTTCCCCTGCAACCTTGTGGCTGCCCGCCGGCGTGGAGTTCTTGCGACGGGCACTCTGGTAGCTGTCGGTGGACGGCTGGTGCAGCGGGATCAACTGGTTCTTGCCCGGCCCGATCAGGTCCGCGCGGCCCATGCGGGTCAACGCCTCACGCAGCATCGGCCAGCCTTTGGGATCGTGATAACGCAGGAACGCCTTGTGCAGGCGACGCTGCTCTTCGCTCTTGACGATGGTGACCGCGTCACTCTTGTAGGTGACCTTGCGCAACGGGTTCTTGCCCGAGTGGTACATCGCGGTGGCGGTGGCCATCGGCGACGGGTAGAACGCCTGCACCTGGTCGGCACGGAAACCGTTGCCCTTGAGCCACAGGGCCAGGTTCATCATGTCTTCGTCGGTGGTGCCCGGGTGGGCGGCGATGAAGTACGGAATCAGGTACTGCTCTTTCCCGGCTTCCTTGGAGTACTTCTCGAACATGCGCTTGAACTTGTCATAGCTGCCGATGCCCGGTTTCATCATCTGGTTGAGCGGACCTTCCTCGGTATGTTCCGGGGCGATCTTCAGGTAGCCACCAACGTGGTGGGTCACCAGCTCTTTAACGTATTCCGGGGATTCGACCGCGAGGTCGTAGCGCAGGCCGGAGGCGATCAGGATCTTCTTCACACCCGGCAATTCACGGGCGCTGCGATACAACTGGATCAGCGCCGAATGGTCGGTGTTCAGGTTCGGGCAGATACCCGGGAACACGCAAGACGGCTTGCGGCACGCGGATTCGATTTCCGGGGTCTTGCAGGCGATGCGGTACATGTTCGCCGTCGGACCACCCAGGTCGGAGATCACGCCGGTAAAACCGGGAACCTTGTCACGAATTTCCTCGATCTCACGAATGATCGATTCGTGGGAGCGGTTCTGGATGATCCGGCCTTCGTGTTCGGTAATCGAGCAGAAAGTGCAGCCGCCGAAGCAGCCACGCATGATATTCACCGAGAAACGGATCATGTCGTAGGCCGGGATCTTCTCCTTTCCATACGCTGGGTGCGGAACACGTGCGTAAGGCATGCCGAAGACGTAGTCCATCTCTTCGGTGGTCATCGGAATCGGTGGCGGGTTGAACCAGACGTCGACTTCGCCGTGCTTCTGCACCAGGGCACGGGCGTTGCCCGGGTTGGTTTCCAGGTGCAACACGCGGTTGGCGTGGGCGTAGAGCACTGCGTCATTGCGGACCTTTTCCACCGACGGCAGACGAATCACAGTCTTGTCGCGGGTCATCTTCGGGCTGGCCAGGATCTGCACGACCTTGGCTTCCTGTGGGTCCTCAACCGGCCCCTTTTCCTGCTCGATGGCGCAAGCCTGGGTGTCCTGGGTGTTCACGTACGGGTTGATGATCTTGTCGATCTTGCCCGGACGGTCGATGCGCGTGGAGTCGACTTCGTACCAGTCTTTCGGTGTGTCGCGACGGATGAACGCGGTGCCGCGCACATCGGTGATGTCTTCGATCTTGTGACCGTAGGACAGGCGCTGCGCGACTTCGACGATCGCACGCTCGGCGTTGCCGTAGAGCAGGATGTCGGCGCAGGCGTCGATCAGGATCGAGTTACGTACCCGGTCCTGCCAGTAATCGTAGTGGGCGATGCGGCGCAGGGACGCTTCAATGCCACCCAGCACGATCGGCACGTGCTTGTACGCTTCTTTGCAGCGCTGGCTGTAGACCAGGCTCGCGCGATCCGGACGCTTGCCCGCCAGGCCACCCGGGGTGTAGGCGTCGTCGGAACGGATTTTCTTGTCGGCGGTGTAGCGATTGATCATCGAGTCCATGTTGCCGGCCGCGACACCGAAGAACAGGTTCGGCTCGCCGAGCTTCATGAAGTCGTCTTTGGACTGCCAGTTCGGCTGGGCAATGATCCCGACGCGGAAGCCCTGGGACTCCAGTAGCCGGCCGATGATCGCCATGCCGAACGACGGGTGATCGACGTAGGCATCACCGGTGACGATGATGATGTCGCAGGAATCCCAGCCGAGCTGATCCATCTCCTCCCTGCTCATCGGCAGGAATGGTGCTGGTCCGAAACATTCGGCCCAGTACTTCGGATAGTCAAATAACGGTTTGGCTGCTTGCATGTCGATAACCGGTGTTGGCTTTCATTGAATTTCGCGGGCGCGGAATATAGCACAAATTTTGACCAATTCCGACGGCTGTGGTCGGAAATTGCGCGCAACTTATGTGGGAGCGGGCTTGCTCGCGAAGGCGGTGTTTCAGTCGACATTGATGCTGCCTGACACACCGCTTTCGCGAGCAAGCCCGCTCCCACAGGTTATTCGTCGTCGTCGAAGTTGTAGCTACCCGGCGCCAGGTTCTCGAATCGCGTGTATTTACCGATAAAGGCCAGGCGGATAAAGCCGATCGGACCGTTCCGCTGTTTGCCGATGATGATTTCGGCGATGCCCTTGTGCTCGGTTTCAGGGTGATACACCTCGTCGCGATACACGAACATGATCACGTCGGCGTCCTGCTCGATCGCTCCGGATTCACGCAAGTCGGAGTTCACCGGGCGCTTGTTCGGGCGTTGTTCCAGGGAACGGTTCAGCTGGGACAGCGCAACGACCGGGCAGTTGAATTCCTTGGCCAGGGCTTTCAGGGACCGGGAGATCTCGGAAATCTCGTTGGTCCGGTTATCACCGCTGGAGCCCGGGATCTGCATGAGTTGCAGGTAGTCGATCATGATCAGGCCGACTTCGCCATGCTCACGCACCAGGCGGCGGGTTCGTGCACGCATTTCCGAGGGGCTGATGCCGGCGGTATCGTCGATGAACAGCTTGCGATCATTGAGCAGGTTGACCGCCGAGGTCAGGCGTGGCCAATCGTCATCTTCCAGCTGGCCGGAACGCACCTTGGTCTGGTCGATGCGCCCCAGCGACGACAACATACGCATGATCAGCGATTCGCCTGGCATCTCCAGCGAGTAAACCAGAACCGCCTTCTCGCTGCGCAATACGGCGTTTTCGACCAGGTTCATGGCAAAGGTGGTCTTACCCATGGACGGACGGCCAGCGACGATGATCAAGTCCGCCGGCTGCAGGCCGCTGGTCTTTTCGTCGAGGTCGGTATAACCGGTGGACAGGCCGGTGATGGCGTTATCGGTGTTGAACAAGGTGTCGATGCGATCGATAGCCTTGGTCAGCAGGTCATTCACACCCACCGGGCCACCGGTTTTCGGCCGGGCCTCGGCGATCTGGAAGATCTGCCGTTCGGCTTCATCGAGAATCTCGGCGGCGGTACGACCTTCCGGGTTGAAGGCGCTGTCGGCGATTTCGGTGCTGATGCCGATCAACTGACGCAGGGTGGCCCGCTCACGAACGATTTGCGCGTAGGCCTTGATGTTGGCGACCGAAGGCGTGTTTTTCGCCAGTTCGCCCAGGTAACCAAGGCCGCCGACCTGCGAGGTCTGACCTTCCTTGTCCAGTTGCTCGGACAGGGTCACGACATCGATCGGCATGTTCTGATCGGCCAGCTTGGCGATCGCACGGAAAATCAGACGGTGGTCATGTCGATAGAAATCGCCGTCGGAGACTTGATCAAGCACGCGCTCCCAGGCGTTGTTGTCCAGCATCAGACCACCGAGTACAGCCTGTTCGGCTTCGATGGAATGGGGCGGCACCTTCAGCGCGGCGGTTTGCAGATCGTATTGCTCGGGAGCAGAGATTTCGTTCATGGCCACTTGGTTGTTTGAGGAAAAGCAGGGATTGAAAACGGGCGTTACCAGAAAGACAAAGGGCACGACCTGTGAACAGGATCGTGCCCGATGTTACCGGCAAGCACCCGAGGGTGCCAGCCGACAAGTGCTGCTTAAGCTGCTACCACGACAACGCGTACGGTGGCTTCAACTTCGGCGTGCAGGTGCACGGCTACGTCGAATTCACCTACGTTACGGATAGTGCCGTTCGGCAGACGAACTTCGCTTTTCGCTACTTCAACGCCAGAGGCGGTCAGTGCGTCAGCGATGTCGTGAGTACCGATCGAACCGAACAGCTTGCCTTCGTCGCCAGCGGTGGCAGTGATGGTCACTTCCAGCTCGGCCAGTTGGGCAGCGCGGCTTTCAGCCGACGATTTACGATCTGCTGCGGCTTTTTCCAGCTCAGCACGACGCTCTTCGAACGCAGCCAGGTTGGCTGGGGTCGCAGCGGTAGCTTTGCCGTAAGGCAGCAGGTAGTTACGACCGTAACCAGCCTTAACGTTCACTTTGTCACCCAGGTTGCCCAGGTTGGTGACTTTTTCCAGAAGGATCAGTTGCATGTGAAAATCCTCTTAACTTTTAACCTTCACCGTTCGCGTCATCGGCGTCTTTCGGCGCGAGACGACCGCGAAAATCAATCAGGCTGTCGACGATGGCCAAGACCACCAGCAATGGATAGATCAGCTGCATGAACAGCAACAGCGTGACGTACAACCCCACCAGCCAGAATTTGGCCAGTCGCTTTTGCGCCACCAACCCGTGAATCAGGGCCAGCCCGGCGAAAACCAGCGGTACGCTGCACAGCGGTACCAGCATGGACATCTGGACACCAAGGTTCGGTGTCACAACCATGCCCGCCAGCAGCAACATCGCGGGACCCAGCGGGATTCGGACGGCGCGAAACTCGCGACCAAAACCACCGGGGTTGTACAACAACGCCTGCCAGTAGCGCCCGACAATCAGGCTCAGCACACTGACGATTTGCAACAACGCCGCAATCAGGCCGGTCAGGATCGGTGTAATCAGGGACGCGAAACGCGCTTGCTCGTCTACCGACATTTGCTGGTAGACCTCACCGAGTAGCGACGGCATGACCTTTATCAAAGCCTGCGCCAGCATCTCGATCTGGGGACCAAAAACCGCCCCCAGCACCACTGAAAACACCACTCCCATCGCTATGCTGACCAGCAGCACGCGGTTCCAGGACTCGCTTGCGCGCAAAACCAACGCAAGGCTCGCAGACCCCAGCAGCACCAGAAGTGCCCGTGGGTCGTCGGAGTAAAGCCACCAGATCAACGCTGGCAGCAGTCCCAGAGCAAGAACGCCCAGGGCGTCCTTCAATCCGCGCCGCAGGAGCACAAGGCATCCGGCGGCAGCACCCAACCAATACAACAACGGCAATGCCGCGCATCCAGCCACTACGAGAGTGGCCTGCATACGGCCCCGCATGATGAACTCAGCTAAGGCACGCATACATTCAATCCTTTGCTACGTGTCGACTGCCCGGTCTCAGCGGCCGTGGCTGTCGGTGTAGGCCAGCAGGGCCAGGAAGCGGGCGCGCTTGATAGCGGTGGCCAGCTGACGCTGATAACGTGCTTTGGTACCGGTGATGCGGCTTGGAACGATTTTGCCGGTCTCGGATACATAAGCTTTCAGAGTGTTGAGATCTTTGTAATCGATCTCTTTCACGTCTTCAGCGGTGAAGCGGCAGAATTTACGACGACGGAAGAAACGTGCCATTTGATAGGCTCCTTAAAAGGTCCGTGGATTACTCGTCAGCGTTATCGCTGTTGTCGCTGTCATCACTATCAGCGCTTTCAGCGCCTTCGTGCTCAGGACGGTCGCGACGCTCACGGCGCTCACTGCGGTTTTCTTCAGCCTTGAGCATCTCGGATTGGCCGGTAACGGCTTCTTCGCGACGGATGACCAGGTTACGGATCACTGCATCGTTGTAGCGGAAGTTGTCTTCCAGCTCGGCCAGGGCCTTGCCAGTGCACTCAACGTTCAGCATCACGTAGTGAGCCTTGTGAACATTGTTGATTGCGTAGGCCAGTTGACGACGGCCCCAATCTTCCAGACGGTGGATTTTGCCGCCGTCTTCTTCGATCAGCTTGGTGTAACGCTCAACCATGCCGCCGACTTGCTCGCTTTGATCCGGGTGGACCAAAAAGATGATTTCGTAATGACGCATGAATGCTCCTTACGGGTTGTAGCCTGCCGCTCAAAAGCGGTCAGACAAGGAGTGAATGACACTTATGGACTTGCGGACGCTAGACACGTTGGTGCCTGCCATCACAGCAAGGGGCGCAATTGTAGAGAAGGGGCGTGGGAGGCGCAAGGGAATTGGTGATTATTTGAACAACCTTCAATTCATGCCACACCACAAAACACTGTAGGAGCGAGCTTGCTCGCGATGGGGGCACTACATTCAACATTGATGCTGAATGTTACTCCGATATCGCCAGCAAGCCGGCTCCTACAGCTGGTGTTTCAATCAGGGCTTCTTGGCGGCAGCCTTGGCTTTGACGCTACGCTGACGCTGCGCTTCGAACAGGCATACGCCCGTCGCCACGGATACGTTGAGACTGCTGACGCTACCGGCCATCGGCAAGTTCACCAGATAATCGCAATGCTCGCGGGTCAGGCGGCGCATGCCTTTGCCTTCGGCACCCATGATCAGGATGGTCGGACCGGTCAGGTCCTGGTCATACAGACTGACCTCGGCCTCCCCCGCAGTACCCACGACCCACAGGCCACGCTGCTGGAGTTTTTCCAGGGTGCGCGCCAGGTTGGTCACGGCCACCAACGGAATCACTTCCGCCGCCCCGCACGCAACCTTTCGCACGACCGGCGTCAGGGTCGCGGACTTGTCCTTCGGCACGATCACCGCCAGCGCACCCGCCGCATCGGCAGAACGCAGGCAAGCGCCTAGGTTGTGCGGATCGGTCACGCCGTCGAGCACCAGCAGCAACGGTGCACCTTCGGTGCGATCGAGCAGCTCGTCGAGCATCGCCTCGCCCCACACCTGGCTCGGACTGACCTCCGCAACCACGCCCTGGTGCACGCCTTCAACCCAGGCGTCCATTTCACGACGCTCGGCCTGACCGACCTGCACACGATTTTCGTTGGCCAGCTCGATCAGCGTCTGCACCCGCGGATCACCGCGGCCTTCGGCCAGCCAGATCTGTTTGACGCGCTTGGGGTGGTGACGCAGCAACGCTTCAACAGCGTGCACGCCATAGATCTTTTCCAACTGACTCATGACTTGGCCTTAGGTTTACGCGCCCCGCCGCTTTTGGCTGGGGCCGAGCCCGCTTTTGGCGGACCTTTACGATGTTTGCTCGGTTTGGCTGGCTTGCCGCCGGCAGCCTTTTCAGGCGCCGACCGTCCGGTCTTTCCCGCAGACGCCGCTTTACCGCCGCTTTTCGCGCCGGCGAGCAACGCCTGCTTCATTTCACGACTCTTGCGCACTTCAGCGTTTTTCGCCGCGGCATCACTCGGACGATAAGCCTCGACCGCCTTTTCCTTGGCGGGACGACGGCCGGTTTTCGCCGGTGCCGGCTCCGCTTCGGTTTTAGCGGCAGGTGCTGCGGTCTCGGCGCCACGCTTCTTGCGGCCAATCGGCGCGCTGATGGTTTTTTCGGCCATCTCGAAGTCGATCTTGCGCTCGTCGAGATCGACGCGCATGACCCGCACTTCAACGGTATCGCCCAGGCGGAAACTGCGGCCGGTACGCTCACCGGCCAGGCGGTGGTGCACAGGATCGAAGTGGTAGTAATCGCCCGGCAGCGCGGTGACATGCACCAGGCCTTCGACATAGATGTCGGTCAACTCGACGAACAGACCAAAGCCGGTGACGGCGGTGATCACACCCGGGAACGACTCGCCCACGCGATCCTTCATGTACTCGCACTTGAGCCAGTTCACGACATCGCGGGTCGCTTCGTCGGCACGGCGCTCGCTCATCGAGCACTGCTCGCCGAGCTGCTCCAGGGCCGCCTCATCGTACGGATAGATACGCGCCTTCGGAATGGTCATCGCACCGGCACGGCGGACGTGCGGGGTGTCCTGCTTCGAATGGATCACGCTGCGGATCGCCCGATGCGTGAGCAAATCCGGGTAGCGACGGATTGGCGAAGTGAAGTGGGTGTACGCCTCGTAATTCAGGCCGAAGTGGCCATGGTTATCGGCGCTGTACACCGCCTGGCTCAACGAACGCAGCATCACGGTCTGGATCAGGTGGAAATCCGGACGATCCTTGATCCCGGCCAGCAGTGCCTGGTAATCCTTAGGCGACGGGCCATCCTTGCCTTTGTGCAGGGACAGGCCGAGTTCGCCGAGGAATGCGCGCAGTTTTTCCAGGCGCTCCGGCGGCGGGCCGTCGTGAACGCGGTACAACGCAGGAATTTCGTGCTTCTTGAGGAATTCAGCGGTGGCCACGTTGGCCGCCAACATGCATTCCTCGATCAGCTTGTGGGCGTCGTTGCGAATGGTCGGACGGATTTCCGCGATCTTGCGCTCGGAACCGAAGATGATCCGGGTTTCCTGGGTTTCAAAATCGATCGCGCCGCGCACGTGACGGGCCGCCAGCAACACCTTGTACAGCGAATACAGCTGCTTGAGGTGCGGCACTACGTCAGTGTATTCGCCACGCAACTTGCGGGCTTCGCTGGCTTTGGGCGTTTCCAGCATCGCACTGACCTTGTTGTAGGTCAGGCGGGCATGGGAGTGGATTACCGCTTCGTAAAAGCAGTAGTCGGTCATTTCGCCGGATTTGGAGATGGTCATCTCGCAAACCATGGCCAGGCGGTCGACCTGCGGGTTCAACGAGCACAATCCGTTGGACAGTTGCTCAGGCAGCATCGGGATCACGCGCTCGGGGAAGTACACCGAGTTGCCACGAACCTGAGCTTCGGCATCCAGTGCCGAACCGAGCTTCACGTAACTGGAAACGTCGGCAATCGCCACGTACAACTTCCAGCCGCCGGAGAACAGGCGAAGCTTGCCCGGCTTGGCTTCGCAGTAGACCGCATCATCGAAGTCGCGGGCATCTTCGCCGTCGATGGTGACGAACGGCAGATGACGCAGGTCGATGCGTTTCTCTTTGTCTTTTTCTTCGACTTCCGGCTTGAGCTTGGCGGCTTCCTTGAGCACGGCATCAGGCCAGACGTGAGGAATGTCGTAGGTACGCAGGGCAACGTCGATCTCCATGCCCGGCGCCATGTAGTTGCCCACGACTTCGACCACATCGCCTTGCGGCTGGAAACGTGGTGTCGGCCAGTGAGTGATCTTCACTTCGACGAACTGACCGATCTGCGCGTTCGCGTTACGACCCGGCGTCACCAGCACTTCCTGCTGGATCTTCGGATTGTCTGCGACGACGAAACCGATACCGCCCTCTTCGAAGTAACGGCCGACGATGGTCTCGTGAGCACGGGACACCACTTCGACGATCATGCCTTCGCGGCGACCGCGACGATCCAGCCCGGAAACACGCGCCAGCGCACGGTCGCCGTCAAACACCAGGCGCATTTGCGCCGGACTCATGAACAGGTCGTCACTGCCGTCGTCCGGCACCAGGAAGCCGAAACCGTCGCGGTGACCGCTGATGCGGCCCAGGATCAGGTCGAGCTTGTCCACCGGCGCATAAGTGCCGCGACGGGTATAGATGAGTTGAGCATCGCGCTCCATGGCGCGCAGACGGCGGCGCAGGGCTTCGATCTGGTCTTCCGTGGTCAGACCAAACTCTTCGACCAACTGCTCGCGGTTAGCAGGCGAACCTCGATCAGCAAGGTGCTGAAGGATCAGTTCGCGGCTAGGAATGGGGTTTTCATATTTTTCCGCTTCACGAGCGGCCTCGGGATCGAGGGACTGCCAATCGGCCATTAGAGAGTTTTCACCTTGTCTATATGCGGGTTAGTTTGGCATAGGCGTAATGAAACGGGAAATTTCAGGCTAAGACGCCTCATCTAAAGCCCTATATCGACACCAGGATGTTGATTTAAATACCGCTGGTGAAATTTTTCAGGTTTTTTTGGTGCCGGGGGTTTACAGTTAAAAAGACGCTCCGTATAGTGCGCGCCATCGACGACGGACAACGTTGCCGATACTGCCCAGATGGTGAAATTGGTAGACACGCCAGCTTCAGGTGCTGGTGACCGCAAGGTCGTGGAAGTTCGAGTCTTCTTCTGGGCACCAATTTCGAGCTTGAGATTAGTTCAATTTCAAAGCTCACACAAAACCCGCGAAAGCGGGTTTTTTGCATTCTGGGACTCTGATTAATTAAATTTAAAATCAGGGGTTTACAGATCAAATTGCTCTCCGTATAGTGCGCCACATCAACAGCGGCAACGCTCGCGATGAATGCCCAGATGGTGAAATTGGTAGACACGCCAGCTTCAGGTGCTGGTGACCGCAAGGTCGTGGAAGTTCGAGTCTTCTTCTGGGCACCAAATTCAAATTCAAGGTTTCGGCCTTGAATTTCACAGAAACCCGCGAAAGCGGGTTTTTGCGTTTCTGGCCCCTGTAGGAGCTGCCGAAGGCTGCGATCTTTTGATTTTGGTTTTTAAGATCAAAAGATCGCAGCCTTCGGCAGCTCCTACAGATCAATTGCTCCGCCCAGAGCGCATATGAGAAGCAATATCGTTTATCATTGTTGCAAGATTTTGCAATGCGACAGTGAGGAACCCTGCGAATGATGTTTCGAAATACCCTGCGCCGCGGCCTGACCACCACCCTGCTTGGCCTGGCGCTCGCCACCCCCCTCACCCAGGCTGCCGATCCAGTCTCCCTTACGCTCTATAACGGCCAGCACAAGGAAGTCGGCGATGCCGTCGCCAAAGCCTTCGAAGCCAAGACAGGCATTCACGTCAATGTGCGCAAGGGCAGCAGCAACCAGCTTGCCAGCCAAGTCGTCGAAGAAGGCGATCGCTCTCCCGCCGACGTGATCTACACCGAAGAGTCGCCGCCACTGAACAAACTCGGCGAGCAAGGTGTTCTGGCCAAGGCCGACGACACCACGCTGGCCGTTCTGCCCAAGGACTACGTCGCCGCTGACGGCACCTGGATTGGCGTCACCGCTCGGGTGCGCGTCGTCGCGTTCAACCCGAAATTGATCGACGAAAAAGACCTGCCGAAATCGGTGATGGAATTCTCCGATCCAAAATGGCAAGGCAAGGTCGGCTTCGTCCCTACCAGCGGCGCATTCCAGGAACAAGCCGTGGCGATCATCAAGGTGCATGGCATGGAGGCTGCGGAAGAATGGCTGACCGGCTTGCGCGCTTTCGGCAAGACCTACAGCAACAACATGGTTGCCCTAAAGGCCGTGGAAAACGGCGAAGTGGCGACGGTGCTGGTAAACAACTACTACTGGTTCGCCTTGCAGCGCGAAAAGGGCCAGCTCGATTCGAAACTGCATTACTTCACCGGCGGCGACGTCGGCGGCCTGATTACCGTATCGAGTGCAGCCGTGCTGAAATCCAGCAAACATCCAAAAGAAGCCCAGCAACTGCTCGCCTACATGGCCAGTGAAGAGGGCCAGCGCGTGATCACCCAGACCACCGCCGAATACCCGCTGCACAAAGGCATGCAATCGGATCGCGGCCTCAAGCCTTTCAGCGAACTGCAAGCGCCGAACGTCACGCCCGCCGACCTCGGCAATGCCGAAGAAGCCTTGGACCTGGAACGCGAGGTCGGCCTGAACTGATGAGTGCATCGCTATCCGCCTCCGCCTCGCACGGTCGATACGTACCAGGGCGCAGGCGGCCTTCCATCTGGTTGATTCTGCCGGTGTTACTGCTGGTCGTGCTCAGCTTGCTTCCCCTGGCCTACGTCGGCCTGAAGGCCTGGCAAGCGGGTTGGGCCCAGGCGCTGCATTTGCTGTGGCGGCCTTATGTATTTGGCCTGCTGCGCAATACCCTGGCGCTGATGATTGGCGTAACACTGACTTGCGGCGTGATCGGCCTGTCGCTGGCATGGCTGCTGGAGCGCAGCAATCTGCCTGGGCGACGCCTGTGGGGCGTGATTCTGTGTTTGCCGTTCGCCGTACCGGCGTTTGTCAGCAGTTTTACCTGGGTGTCACTGAGCGCACATTTCGAAGGGCTCGGCGGGGCGATCCTGGTGATGAGCCTGTCCAAATACCCGCTGATCTTCCTGCCGGTGGCCGCCACCCTGCGCAATCTCGACCCCTCACTGGAAGAGTCTGCCCGCACCCTGGGGCAGAATCGCCGGGGAGTGTTTTTCCGCGTCACCCTGCCGCTGCTCTGGCCTTCGCTGTTGGCGGGATCGCTCCTGATTGCCCTGCACATGCTGGTGGAATTCGGTGCACTGTCGATCATTGGCCTGCAAACCTTCACCACCGCCATTTACCAACAGTTCGAGTTGGAGTTCAGCAACGCCAACGCCGCGATGCTCTCGGCGGTGTTGCTGGCGCTGTGCTTGATGTTGCTGTGGCTGGAACTGCGTGTTCGCGGCAAAGGCCGGCACGTACGTACAGGCCAGGGCGCGGCGCGACAGGCAGAACAGGTTCGATTGGGCCCCTGGATGATGGCTGGGCAGTTTTACTGCCTGTTGCTGGCGATCATCGGCAGCGGCATTCCGCTGGGAATGCTGGCGTACTGGCTGGCCGTGGGCACGTCGGCGGCATTCCCGATCGCCGCGATCAGCGAAGCGCTGTTCTCCTCCCTGGCCCTGTCCTTAGGCGGAGCGGCGTTTTGCCTGCTGCTGGCGTTGCCGGTGGGGTTGCTAGTGGTGCGCTATAAAGGGCCACTGGCAATCTGGGCCGAGCGCTTGCCGTATTTGCTGCACGCGCTACCAGGCCTGGTGATTGCACTGACGTTGGTGTATTTCGCGCTGCACTATGTGCCAGTGCTGTACCAGACCTCGACACTGTTGCTGATTGCCTATGCGCTGCTGTTTCTACCGCTGGCCCAGGCACCGATTCGCACAGCGCTGAACAAGGCTGCGCCGCAACTGGAAGAGGCGGCGCGCACGCTGGGGGCATCTTCGTTCAGTGCGTTTTGCCGGATAACGCTGCCAATCATTTTCCCGGCGCTGGGAGCAGCGTTTGCACTGGTGTTTCTGGATGCGATGAAGGAATTGACGGCGACCTTGCTGTTGAGCCCGACCGGGCTCAACACGCTGGCCACCGAGGTGTGGGCACATACCGCGAATGTGGAGTTTGCGGCGGCGGCGCCTTATGCGGCGTTGTTGATATTGGTGTCGGGGTTGCCCGTTTACCTGCTAACGACCCGGATGTATCTGAGCCGCTGAGATCGCTTTCGCGAGCAGGCTCGCTCCCACAGGGTTCGGTAGATCACCTGTGGGGAGCGAGCCTGCTCGCGAAGAGGCCTGGCCTGGCAAAGCATCAAGCCCTGAACTGCCCCAAGCTGGCTTTGAGCTGCGCCGCCAGGCCATCGAGCACCTTGCCGCTGGCCGTGGTCTCCACCACCGCCTGGGCCGCCTTTTCGGCTTGCACATGAATGGTCTCGACCCGACCGCGCACCGCCTGTGCCCCCCGAGCCTGATGCTCCGCAGCCTGGGTCGCCAGGCCAATTGCCGTGTGCACCTGCTCGACCGAAGCCTGCACCGATTGCTGCAACCGCGCGCTGTCACGTAGAACCAACAGGCCTTCACTGGCCTGACGCCCGGCCTGGCCGATTGCCGCCACCGCCTCGCGGGCGCCTTGCTGCAACGCTACGATGTGCGCCTGGATATCGCCGGTGGAGCTTTGCGTCTTGCTCGCCAACGCGCGCACTTCATCTGCCACCACCGCAAAGCCGCGACCGGTTTCGCCGGCGCGCGCCGCTTCAATGGCCGCGTTCAGCGCCAGCAGATTGGTCTGTTCGGCAATCCCATGAATAACCGTCAGCACTACCTCAATCTGCTCACTCTGCTGTGCCAGGCGCTCAATCACTTGCGCGCCAGTCTCGACCTGGCCCGCCAACGCTTCAATCAGCGTGCCGACTTTCGCCGAAGTCCGGGTGTTTTCGTCGGTGGCCTGGCGAATATCCACTACCTGCTTCAATGCCGCTTGCATGGCCTGGCTTTCAGACTGAGCCTCATCCGCCATTCGCGACAAGGCCCGCAGGCTTTCAGCCACCTCATCGCGCTGCATGCCTGCCGCCGCATCCGCCCCCGCGTTGCGCAATGTCATGGCGCCAATTTCCACACCGGTACGCTGGGCGACATCACCTGCCTCGCGCACTATCGGCTGCAATTTGTCGACGAAGCGATTGACCGCCGAGGCCATATCGCCGATTTCGTCCCTGCTGCTGATCTGCACACGCTTGGTCAGATCGCCCTCACCCGCCGCCAGGTCATCCATGGCGACAATCAACATCCTCAGGCGATTGACGACTCGACGCCCGAGCACGACCGCCAGCAACAACAGGACACCAAAACCCACCAAAGCCAGGCTCACGCCAATACGCCAGCGCAGGGTGGTCGCGGCCTCCTGCACGGTGGCGGTGGTATTGGCTTTCATTGCAGCGGCCGTGGACTGCGCCGATTGCAGACGTGCACCCATGGCAGCTGCGCTGTCGGCCGCCGCGCCTTTTAGGCTGTCGCCCACCAACTGGTCGCCACTGGCAATCAACGCCGAGAAGCGCTTGTCCAATGCCGCCAGGTCGGCCTCTACCGATGCCGTCGAGACACCCATCAAGACCTTGCCGATCTCCACGCCATTCGGGTTGATCGAGGCCTCGATGTAGAAGACCGACGGATCGTTCTTCGCCGCATCCAGCACTTTGTCCAGTGCGCGCTCGCCCTGGCCTTTTTCCAGCAGTGCCTTGTTGATCGGGTTTTCCCGGTTGAGGTAACGCGTCAGATGCTGGCCCGTGGCGTCGTCGTACACCACGAACAGGACATTGGGGTTGCGCTGGGCCCGACGGGCAAACTCGGACAAGGTCGGAACGTCGTTATCCCACATGGCGCGAGGCGCCACCGAGGCCAGAAGCTGTGCCATGTCGCTGGCGGAATCCTTCAGGTCTTTTTCCAGGGTCGAACGCAACTGGGCCTGCTCGTCCTTCAATCGCGAGGACAAGCCAGCCGTGAGGCGTTGACGCGTACTGGCAGACAGGCTGTCCAGGCTCGACGTGACTTCACGCCCCGCCTGCTCGAGCTCACCGGACAGTTTTTGACTGTCCGCCCCCAGGCGCTGGGCGAGATCGGCTTCCAGCGCCGTCACAGTGCTCCGGGTCAGCGCGACCGCCACCAGCACCTGCACCAAAAGGGCGATACCAAGGGTAACGAATACAGGCCGCAACAAACGGCTTTGTAACAACGAGAGAACAGCTGACACTTGAAATCCCTCTGCATTTGCGCCATTAAATTGATGGCACGCCCGAAAGTGACGCTTTAGGCAAAGGTAATAGCAAAGGTCATGCCGTCCTACAGACATATACGACAAAGGCCCCTATTGAGGGGCCTTTGTGTTTTACATCAACAGCTTATCAAGCGAACGGATGGCGCAGAACGATGGTTTCGTTGCGGTCCGGACCCGTCGAAATAATGTCGATCGGCGCGCCGATCAGCTCTTCGACGCGTTTGATGTAAGCACGGGCGTTAGCTGGCAGCTCTTCCAGGGTTTTGGCACCCACGGTCGACTCGGTCCAGCCCGGCACTTCTTCGTACACAGGCTGCAGGCCCACGTAGCTGTCAGCATCAGTCGGGGCAACGGCGTTGCCTTGCGCATCTTTGTAGCCGACGCAGATGTTGATGGTTTCCAGGCCGTCGAGCACGTCCAGCTTGGTCAGGCAGATGCCCGAGATGCTGTTCACATCGATAGCGCGACGCAGGATAACAGCGTCGAACCAACCACAACGACGAGCACGGCCGGTAGTCGCGCCGAACTCGTGACCTTGTTTGGCCAGATGTGCACCGACTTCGTCGAACAGCTCAGTCGGGAATGGACCCGAACCTACGCGCGTGGTGTAAGCCTTAGTAATGCCCAGGATGTAGTCCAGGAACATGGGGCCAACACCCGAACCGGTAGCTACGCCGCCAGCGGTGGTATTAGAGCTGGTCACGTACGGGTAGGTACCGTGGTCGATGTCCAGCAGGGAGCCTTGGGCGCCTTCGAACATGATGTCTTTGCCAGCGCGACGCAGGTCGTGCAACTCGGCAGTCACGTCCAGCATCAGCGGCTTGAGCAGCTCCGCGTATTCTTTGCATTCGGCCAGGGTCTTGTCGAACTCGATGGCCGGCTCTTTGTAGTAACCCACCAGCATGAAGTTGTGGTATTCCACCAGTTCACGCAATTTGTCTTCAAAGCGCGGCATGTTGAGCAGGTCGCCCACACGCAGGCCACGGCGTGCAACCTTGTCTTCGTAAGCCGGGCCGATGCCGCGACCGGTGGTGCCGATCTTCAGCTCGCCACGGGCCTTTTCACGGGCCTGGTCCAACGCAACGTGGAAGGACAGGATCAGTGGGCAGGACGGGCTGATACGCAGGCGCTCGCGCACCGGTACGCCTTTTTCTTCCAGCTTGGTGATCTCGCGCAGCAGGGCGTCAGGTGCAACCACCACGCCGTTGCCGATCAGGCACTGCACGCCTTCGCGCAATACGCCCGAAGGGATCAGGTGCAATACAGTTTTTTCACCGTCGATCACCAAGGTGTGACCAGCGTTGTGGCCACCCTGGTAGCGCACTACGGCGGCAGCATGTTCGGTCAGCAGATCAACGATCTTGCCTTTGCCCTCATCACCCCACTGGGTGCCCAGGACTACGACATTCTTACCCATAACACTTGTCCTCATTCGCGCAAACTTGGTGCCGGCGGCAGCCGGCAGGAAAACTCAAGAAGCCAGTGGCGATACTTGCCAAAGCCCGTTCTGCTGAATCAATTGCCGGTCGCAGTCCGCGTCACGGGCGGCGGCCAAAGGTTGCCCAGGCAACGCCTGGACGACACGCTGACCCTCACTGCGCAACTGGCAAACCTGCTGCCAGAGTGCCGCATCCGTACTGTCAGGCATCCAGATACCGCCAGACGGTAGCTGGATCTCAGCACGCCCCAGGGTCACCAGGGTTTTCAAATCGGTAGAGAAGCCGGTTGCCGGACGAGCGCGACCGAAGTCAGCGCCGATGTCGTCGTAACGACCGCCCTGGGCAATGGACTGGCCCACACCCGGCACGAACACGGCGAACACCACACCGGTGTGGTAGTGGTAACCGCGCAGCTCGCCCAGGTCGAAGTACAGTGGCAGCTGCGGGAAACGCACGGACAAACGCTCGGCGATTGCCAACAAGTCATCCAATGCCGCCAACACTGCAGCCGGGGCCTTGGCCAGACGCTCACGCGCAGCCGCCAGCACTTCACGGCCACCACACAGGTCGACCAGAGCGCGCAGCATGCCCGACAGGTCAGCCGGCAAGCCTTCGGTCAAGGTAATGACCTCATCGATGGCTTTACGTTGCAACGCATCGAACAACTGCTGTTCAACTTCACCGGACAAACCGGCGGCGCGAGCCAGGCCGCGGTAGATACCGACATGCCCCAGGTCCATGTGGACATCCGGTACATCGGCCAGTTGCAGCATGGCGAGCATCAGGCTGATGACTTCCACGTCGCTGCTCGGGCTGGCATCGCCATACAACTCGGCGCCCAACTGGATCGGGCTGCGCGAGGACGACAAGGCACGTGGCTGGGCATGCAGCACGCTACCGGCGTAGCACAGGCGACTTGGCCCTTCGCGGCGCAAGGTATGCGCATCGATGCGCGCCACTTGCGGCGTGATGTCGGCACGGAACCCCATCTGCCGGCCCGATTGCGGGTCGATGACCTTGAAGGTACGCAGATCCAGGTCCTGGCCGGCGCCGGTCAGCAGGGACTCCAGGTACTCGATATGGGGAGTCACGACAAACTCGTAACCCCAGCTCTGGAACAGATCCAACACCTGACGACGCGCTACTTCAATACGCGCCGCTTCCGGTGGCAGTACTTCTTCGATGCCATCTGGCAATAGCCAGCGGTCTACCGTTGCCATTACGCCTTCCCCTGTATCCGGGCGGCCAGCCTGCGGCCGAGCCTTGAGTGAAGCAGAAAATGATCAGCCCATGTTCATAAATCAGGCGCAGGAGCAACGAAGCGAAACGCCTGTTACCGGCTTCGCCAATCACTTTCCTCGAAAAACCTGTCGAGCATTCAGCTCGGGCACCTGCACAAAACAGCATTCAAACATGCAGACGCAAAAAAGCCGGGAATTTCCCGGCTGCCGCATCATACACACGTTTTCCCAAAGGATCACCCCGCCAGAGGTATTAGCCGCCCGGCGGGATGAATCAGGTCAACGTTGTATCAAGGCTTGGCTTTTTCCAGGTAATGGAAGAAGTCACTGCTTGGGTCCAGGACCATGACATCGGATTTGTTCGCGAAGCTTTCACGGTAGGCACGCAGGCTACGGTAGAACGCGTAGAACTCCTGATCCTGACCGTAGGCCTTGGAGTAGATCGAAGCGGCCTGGGCGTCACCGTCACCGCGAATCTCTTCGGATTCACGATAGGCTTCAGCCAACAGCACGCGACGTTGACGATCGGCGTCGGCACGGATGCCTTCAGCCAGTTCGTTACCCTTGGCGCGATGCTCGCGAGCTTCACGCTCACGCTCGGTGCTCATACGCTCGAACACGCTGCGGTTCACTTCCTTGGGCAGGTCGATGGTCTTGACGCGAACGTCGACCACTTCAATGCCCAGTTCCTTTTCAGCCATCTTGTTCAGCGAAGCGGTGATATCCGCCATCAGCGCATCACGTTCACCCGATACCACTTCGTGCAGGGTGCGCTTACCGAACTGGTCACGCAGGCCCGATTCGAGACGACGGGACAGACGCTCGTCGGCAATCTGCTTCAGGCCGGAAGTCGCGGTGTAGAAACGCTCGGCGTCCTTCACTCGCCACTTGGCGTAGGCATCGACCATCACGGCCTTCTTTTCCAGCGTCAGGAAGCGCTGCGTCGGTGCATCCAGCGTCATCAGGCGAGCATCAAATTTACGCACCTGGTTAACGTAAGGCACTTTCACATGCAGGCCTGGCTGAACATCGGCCTGGACCACGCGACCGAACTGCAGCAACACCGCACGCTCGGTCTGAGCCACGATGTAGAAGCAGTTCCAGGCAGCGATCGCCACGACGACGCCGACAATAAGGGCGATCAGCGATTTATTGCTCATCAGCGACTCTCCCTGGTACGTGCTTGCTGTTGCTGCAGATCAGCTGCCGCACGCGCATTCGCTTCATTGCTGGTGGCTGCCGCGCCGGTCACCTGGGTGCTGGTGCTGCGACCACTTTCGACCATTTTGTCCAGCGGCAGGTACAGCAGGTTGCTCTGGCCATTCTTGTTGCCGGTCACGAGAACCTTGCTGGTATTACTGAAGACTTCCTGCATGGTGTCCAGGTACAGACGCTGGCGGGTGACTTCAGGTGCCTTGCGGTACTCGGCGACCAGCTTGGTGAAGCGATCGGCCTCACCCTTGGCACGCGAGACGGTTTCGTCACGGTAGCCATTGGCATCTTCAAGGATGCGCTGGGCCTGACCACGAGCTTCCGGCACGACGCCGTTGGCATAGGTTTCAGCCTGGTTGCGCGAACGCTGCTCGTCTTCACGGGCGCGGATCACGTCATCGAAGGCTTCCTGTACTTCACGCGGTGCCGCTGCGCTCTGTACGTTCACCTGGGTAACGGTGATACCGGTGCGATAGGTATCCATGAAGCGTTGCAGGCGCTCCTTGATCTCGCTGGCCATCAATTCACGACCTTCGGTCAACACCTGGTCCATCGCAGTGGAACCCACCACATGGCGCAGGGCGCTGTCGGTCGCGTGCTGCAGGCTGATTTCCGGCTGATCGACGCTCAGCACGAAGTCCTGCAGGTTGCTGATCTTGTACTGCACGGTCAGCGGCACTTCGACGATGTTTTCGTCTTCAGTCAGCATTTGACCTTGCTTGGTGTACGCCCGCTCACGCGTGACGTTTTCCATGTACTTCTTGTCGATCGGCGGGAAGTAGATATTCAGGCCGGGGCCGACGGTTTCGTAGTACTTGCCGAAGCGCAGCACCACGGCTTGCTCCTGCTCGTCGACGACATAGACCGCGCTGTACAGCCAAACGGCTGCCAATACGACCAGGCCGATGCCCAGCAGGCCGCCGAAGCCGCCGCTCTTGCCCGAACCACCACCATCATCCCCGCGTTTCTTGCCACCACCGAACAACCCATTCAGGCTTTCCTGCAGCTTTCGGAAGGCCTCGTCGAGATCCGGCGGCCCCTTGCGGTCGCCGTTATTACGACGCTTGCCACCCCAAGGATCCTGATTATTCGAGTTGCCACCCGGCTCATTCCAAGCCATAGCGCTCTCCATCTGATAAAGCAAAGACGCACCCACGGCGCGCCGACCAATGCTACAGAATGCCTGTCACCACGGCACAACCGCTTTCTCAGGCTTTTATTGCAAAGTGTGTTGCTCGATGAATTCCACCGGTTGCAAACCTTCGCGGCTCACCAGCCGATTCAACTCGGCGCGTGGCAAACGAACGGCCAGCAAACTGATGCCTTCGTCGTCATGTTCTTCCTTCTGTACCGCCCCGAGTTCGAAGAACTGCGCACGCAGTCGAGCAAATCGGTTGGGCAAGCGCAAGGTGCCAACAAACAAATCATCCCCAAGCAGTTCGGCCACGGCCTGCCTGAGCAGGTCCAGACCTGTACCGTCCTTGGCCGACAACCAGACCCGCTGCGGCTTGCCATCGGCATCGCGCTGGATCTGCGGCTCCACGCCCTCGAGCAAATCGAGTTTGTTATAGACCTCCAGGATCGGCAAGTCTTGAGCCCCGATCTCCCCAAGCACCACCATGACCTGTTCAATCTGGGCCATGCGCTCGGGCTCATGGGAGTCGATCACATGCAGCAGCAGGTCGGAATTGCTCGACTCTTCGAGCGTAGCCCGAAATGCCTCGACCAGTTTGTGCGGCAGGTGACGAATGAAACCCACGGTGTCGGCCAGCACGATCGGCCCGAGGTCATCGAGTTCGAGTCGGCGCAAGGTCGGGTCGAGGGTGGCGAAGAGTTGGTCGGCGGCGAAAACTTCGGATTCGGTCACCGAGTTGAACAACGTCGACTTGCCGGCGTTGGTGTAGCCCACCAGTGAAACCGTCGGTATGTCAGCCCGTTTGCGGCCACGACGCGACTGCTCGCGCTGGCTGCGGACCTTTTCCAGGCGCCCCTTGATCTGCCGCAGGCGAACCCGCAACAGACGCCGGTCGGTTTCCAGCTGGGTTTCACCCGGACCGCGCAAGCCGATACCACCTTTCTGCCGCTCAAGGTGAGTCCAGCCGCGAACCAGCCGCGTACTCATGTATTCAAGCTGGGCCAGTTCAACCTGGAGCTTGCCTTCATGGGTGCGGGCGCGTTGGGCGAAGATATCGAGAATCAGACCCGTACGGTCGATCACGCGACACTCGAAAGCGCGTTCGAGGTTACGTTCCTGACTGGGCGTGAGGGTGTGATTGAAAATCACCAGATCTACCTGCTCGGCTTTGACCAGGTCGCGTAATTCTTCGACCTTGCCACTGCCAATCAGGTATTTGGCGGATGGCCGATGACGCGGCACGTTGAAAAACGCGACGGTCTCGGCGCCAGCCGAAATTGCCAACTCCTGAAACTCCTGCGGATCTTCGCGCGCCTCAGGGTCCTGTCCATCCAAGTGAACGAGAATGGCCCGTTCACCACCACCGTGGCGCTCAAAGAACAAAGGAGACTCCTATCAGGCGTTACCTGGCTCAGCATCACCTGCTTCGGATTCGGTTGCGCTAGGCAGACGAATTGGACGAACCGGCACTACTGTAGAGATAGCGTGTTTGTAGACCATTTGGCTGACGGTGTTTTTCAGCAGGATAACGAATTGGTCGAAAGACTCGATCGTACCTTGCAGTTTAATCCCGTTGACCAGGTAGATGGACACCCCAACTTTCTCTTTACGTAAAGTATTCAAGTAAGGGTCTTGTAGCGAATGCCCTTTTGACATGTGCCGCACTCCTTTAAGGATTCAATATAAAAAATAGGTAATCAGATGGCTTTGGCCGCCCCACCCCCAAGGATAGACGGCAATTGCAAGGACTCAGCTCAATATGGAGATGGTCCCCAGGTATTTCAAGGCGCGCGGCAGATTGTCGCAATCGAGACTGTCCAGCCAGTGTAAATCAGCCCAACTGCGAAGCCAGGTGAACTGGCGCTTCGCCAATTGGCGCGTGGCAATGATGCCACGCTCCTGCATCTCGGCTGACGTCAGCTTGCCATCCAGGTAATCCCAGACTTGGCGGTAGCCCACCGCACGTATAGACGGCAACCCTGTATGCAGATCACTTCTATTACGCAGGGCTAGGACCTCGTCGATGAATCCCTGTTCCAACATTAAGGTGAATCTTTGTTTAATTCGCTCGTGCAGTACCTGGCGATTCGCCGGAGCAATGGCCAAGTTCGCGACAGTATAGGGCAATTGTTGCCGTCCCGAAGCGGCTGCTTCAGTACTTTGCGCAGATTGTTGCAAGCGAAGCGCAGTCATGCTCTGACCGCTGACACGGTAAACTTCCAACGCTCGACTCAAACGCTGCGGATCGTTCGGATGAATACGTGCCGCGGAAACCGGGTCAATGACCGCCAATTGCTCGTGCAACGCCTGCCAGCCAAGGCGTGCAGCCTCTTCCTCGATCTGCGCGCGGACCTCCGGGTCGGCGGCCGGCATATCCGCAAGCCCTTCAACCAACGCCTTGTAATAGAGCATTGTGCCGCCGACCAGCAGCGGAATGTTACCCCGCGCGGTGATTTCGTCCATGGCTTGCAGGGCATCGCGACGGAAATCTGCCGCCGAATACGCTTGCGCCGGGTCGAGAATATCGATCAAACGGTGCGGAAACTCAGCCAAAAGCTCTTTTGATGGCTTGGCGGTGCCAATGTCCATGCCGCGGTAGACCAGCGCCGAATCGACACTGATCAGCTCGCACGGCAGCACCTTGGTGAGCTCGATGGCCAGGTCGGTCTTGCCGGCGGCGGTCGGGCCCATCAGGAAAATCGCAGGAGGGAACTGGCTCATCAACGACCGCGCAAGAACAGTTTGTCCAGATCGTCCAGGCCCAGTTGGGTCCAGGTCGGTCGGCCATGGTTGCATTGACCACTGCGCTCGGTGTTTTCCATGTCGCGCAGCAGACCGTTCATTTCCGGCAGGGCCAGGCGCCGATTGGCCCGGACCGCGCCATGGCAGGCCATGGTGCCGAGCAATTCGTTGAGGTGCGCCTGAATCCGGTCGCTGGTGCCATATTCCATCAAGTCAGCCAACACGTCACCCACCAGTCGATTGGCCTCAGCCTGCTTGAGCAGGGCCGGGATCTGCCGGATAGCCAAGGTTTCCGGGCCGAGGCGTTGCAGTTCGAAGCCCAGGCGCTGGAACCAGGCGACGTGCTCTTCGGCGCAATCGGCTTCACGCTGACTGAGCGCCAGGGTTTCCGGCACCAGCAGCGGTTGCCCGCTCAAGCCTTCGCTGGCCATGGCGACTTTCAGGCGTTCGTACATGATCCGCTCATGAGCGGCATGCATGTCTACCAGCACCAGACCCTGGGCGTTTTCCGAAAGGATGTAGATGCCTTTGAGCTGCGCCAGCGCGTAGCCCAGCGGCGGGATGTCGTCCTGACCAGCTGGCAGCGCTACCGCATTGGCCTCGGGCAACGGCGCGAAGAACTCGCGATAGGCGGCCTGTGCTTCTGCAACCGGAACAGCTGACTGGGGACGCGGGGTGTATTGATACTGATATCCAGCCCCAGCACCCGAACCGGCTGGTGCATTGAACGAAGGCTGTGCCTGAGGTTGTTCCAGCAGCGCATTGGCGGCCAGGCGCATCTCACCCTGCGGGCCGAACTCACCGGCCTCGAGGCCCGTAGGCCGCACCGTGGCTGTCACAACCGGTGCTGCCAGATGATCGTCCGGCCGCACATCGCCCAAGGCACGGTGCAGGGTGCCATAGAGAAAATCGTGAACCATGCGCCCTTCACGGAAGCGCACTTCGTGCTTGGTGGGGTGCACGTTGACATCGACGCCCGTCGGGTCGACCTCGAAGAACAGCACGAACGTCGGATGCCGACCGTTGAACAATACGTCGCGATAAGCCTGGCGCACGGCGTGTGCCACCAGCTTGTCGCGCACGGCACGGCCATTGACGAAGAAGTACTGCAGATCCGCCTGACTGCGGTTGAAAGTTGGCAACCCAACCCAGCCCCACAAATGCAGGCCATTGCGTTCGATTTCGATCGGCAGCGCCTGCTCCAGGAAACCGGGTCCGCAGATGGCCGCCACGCGCCGGGCGCGAGCCGCATCGTCGCGGGCTTCGTGCAGGCTGAGGATGGTCTTGCCGTTATGGCGCAGATGAAAGGCCACGTCGAACCGCGCCAGGGCCAGGCGCCTGATGACTTCCTGCAGGTGATCGAATTCGGTTTTTTCGGTCTTGAGAAACTTGCGGCGTGCCGGAGTATTGAAGAACAGGTCGCGCACCTCGACCGAGGTACCCACCGGATGGGCCGCAGGCTGCACCCGCGGCGCCATGTCCCGGCCCTCGGTCTCGACTTGCCAGGCCTGCTCGGCATCGCGGGTGCGCGACGTCAGGGTCAGGCGCGCCACCGAACTGATCGATGCCAATGCCTCACCGCGAAAGCCCAGGCTCATGACCTGTTCAAGATCTTCCAGGTTGCGGATCTTGCTGGTGGCGTGTCGCGCCAGGGCCAGCGGCAGGTCATCGGCGGAAATGCCGCTGCCATCGTCGCGCACCCGCAGTAACTTGACGCCACCCTGCTCCACGTCGACATCGATGCGCTTGGCGCCGGAGTCGAGGCTGTTTTCCAGCAGCTCCTTGATCACCGAAGCCGGCCGCTCAACCACTTCGCCGGCGGCGATCTGGTTCGCCAACCGCGGGCTGAGCAGCTCGATGCGAGCGCTGTTGTTCACGACTTCGTTCATTCCTTGGCCGCCAGTTCAGTGCCTGGGATGGTCAGGTGCTGGCCGATCTTGAGCTCATCGCTCGACAGGTTGTTGGCGCTGCGCAGGGTCGCCGGGGACACTTGATAGCGCACCGCGATCATCGCCAGCGTCTCGCCCGGGTTTACCCGATGGTCACGAGGGCCTTGGGCGATTTTTCCGGAATCACGCAGCCAGGCAATGTAAGTGCCCGGTGGCGGATTCTGCTGGAAGAACTGGCGCACGCCGCTGCTGATGGAGCGCGCCAGCGCCTGCTGGTGGCTCGATGCAGCCAGCTTCGAGGCTTCGTTGGCATTGGAGATAAACCCGGTTTCGACCAGGATCGACGGGATGTCCGGTGACTTCAGCACCATGAACCCGGCCTGCTCGACGCGTTGCTTGTGCAGGGGCGTGACCCGGCCGATGTTGCTCAGCACTTTCTGGCCAACGTTCAGGCTGGAGGTCAGGGACGCGGTCATCGACAGATCGAGCAATACGCCAGCCAGCATGCGGTCCTTGTCGTCGAGGCTGACGTTGCCGGCCCCCCCGATCAGGTCGGAACGGTTTTCGCTGTCGGCCAGCCAGCGCGCGGTTTCCGAAGTGGCACCGCGATCGGACAGGGCGAACACCGAGGCACCGAACGCCGCGGCAGAAGGCGCGGCGTCGGCGTGAATCGAGACGAACAGGTCGGCGCCTTTCTTGCGGGCAATTTCCGTACGGCCACGCAATGGAATGAAGTAGTCGCCGGTGCGCGTCAGCTCCGCGCGAAAGCCTTTCATGCCATTGACCTGGCGCTGCGTTTCACGGGCGATCTGCAGCACCACGTCTTTCTCGCGCTGACCACGTGAGCCGGAGGCGCCCGGGTCTTCACCACCGTGACCGGCATCGATTACCACAACGATGTCGCGCTTGCCGGCCGGTGCGGGAGGCAGCTTGATCGAAGGTTCGGATGGCGTGACCGGAACGGCCGGCACCGTGGCCACCGATGGCGTCGGCACTGGCGCTGGCGCTGGCGCGGCATCGGCCGGGTTATCGAACAGATCGACCACCAGGCGATTGCCATACTGGGCGTTGGGCGCCAGGGAGAAGCTTTTTGGCGTCACCGCCTTTTTCAGGTCGATGACCACCCGCAAGTCGGTCGGCGTACGTTGTGCCGAGCGCATCGCGGTGATCGGGGTGTTGGACGAGTTGACGTTCAACGGCGCACCGAGGCTCGCGCCATTGATGTCGATGACCAGGCGATCCGGGGCCGTCAGCGTAAAGACGCTGTGCTGCACCGGACCGGACAGGTCGAACACCAGCCGCGTGTTGTCCGGAGCCCGCCACAGGCGAACACTGTTGACCTTCGTCTCGGCCACAGCGTCGACGGTCACCGCCAGAAACATCACCCCTACGGCAGCAACCAACGCGCGAAAGCGCATACCTAACCCCATCATCTATTTGGATTCCAATGCCAAAGCGGCACACCAGGCCTCGCCACGCGAACCCCTGGGTAAAATTTTCAGCGAACGCCCGCTGTCTTGCGGGCTAATGGTAATGGTCAGGTCGGGCTTTGGCAAAAAGCCTGCACCTTTATCGGGCCATTCGATCAGGCACAGCGCATCGTCCTCGAAATAGTCGCGGATGCCGAGAAATTCCAGCTCCTCCGGATCGACCAGGCGATACAAGTCGAAATGGAACGCACGAATGTCACCGATCTCATAGGGTTCGACCAGGGTGAAGGTCGGGCTTTTGACCGCCCCGACATGCCCCAAACCACGAATGATACCCCGGGACAATGTGGTTTTCCCCATCCCCAGATTACCTTCGAGGAAGATCAGGCCATGCCCCTCGGTGATACGGGCGATACGTGCGCCAAAGTCGCTCATGGCCTGCTCATCGGCCAGGTACAGGGTTACTTCAGACACGGTGCTTGCTCCTCCAACAACTGACGAATGGCTGGTATCAGATCACTGGCCGCCAGTCCACGGCCGAATTTACCTTGGCGTTCACCGGCATTGGCGTGTAGCCAGACGGCCAGGCAAGTCGCATCGAACGCGTCCATGCCCTGGGCCAGCAGCGCACCGACCAGACCCGCCAGCACGTCGCCCAGACCGGCGGCAGCCATTGCCGGATGGCCTTGATGACACACGGCAAGGCGCCCGTCAGGACAGGCGATCAGACTGCCGGCCCCCTTGAGCACCACCACTGCTGAGTATTTTTTGCTCAGTGCATGGGCCGCCGCGGGGCGATCGGCCTGAACCTGGGCAGTGCTGAGTCCCAGCAACCGAGCGGCTTCTCCCGGATGCGGCGTGATCACGCAGCCCTTGGGCAAGCTCATCCGGCCTTCCGCCAGGAGGTTCAGCGCATCGGCGTCCCAGACTTGCGGCAGGGGTGCGTTGGCGGCGGCCGATAACAGGCTTCTCCCCCATGCACCCTGCCCCAGTCCAGGGCCGACCACCAGTACGGACACCTTTTGAAGCAAATCCATCAGCTGATTGGCCGACGCAGCGCCCAGCGCCAACGCCTCGGGGATCCGGGCCAGGGCAGCCGGCACATGCTCGGGACGGGTCGCCAGCGACACCATGCCCGCGCCGCTGCGCAATGCACTTTGCGCGCTCAACAGGATTGCCCCGCCCAGCCCGCGATCGCCACCGATCAGCAATACGTGGCCGAACTGGCCCTTATGGGAAGTGCCCCTGCGGGCCGCCAGTCGCGGCAGGTTGCCGGCTGTCAGGCGTCGGGCGGTAATCGGCGCCCCCTCGAGCAGCCGCGGATCGGCGTGCAGGTCATTGAACACTCGCTCGCCCACCACATTTGCCGCGTCGCCGGTGAATAACCCCAGCTTCAAGCCGATAAAGGTCACCGTCAGATCGGCTCGCACGGCACAACCGAGGATGCGCCCGGTATCAGCGCATAGCCCGGAGGGGATATCCACCGCCACCACCGGAAGGCGGCTGGCGTTGATCGCGGCGATGACACTGGCGTACGGCTCGCGCACCTCTCCGGTCAGACCGGTACCGAGCAAGGCGTCCAGGACGATGCCTCGACAGACCGATTGCGCGCTCCACGCTTCAATCGCAACGTTTTCGACCACCGCTTCGGCATGCGCCGAAGCCGCATCACCGCGTAGCTGCCGGGGATCTCCCGCCGCCAGAACCCGAACCGTCCACCCGCCGCGCTTGGCCAGCACGGCAACCAGGTAACCGTCGCCAGCGTTATTGCCGTGGCCGGCGACCACCGTCAATTCATTCGCCGCCGGCCACTGCCGGACCAGTGATCGCCAGGTGGCTCGTGCGGCGCGATGCATCAATTCGAAGCCCGGTGTGCCAGCCGCGATCAGGCTCGCATCGAGCCCCCGGACCTGCGCGGCGCTGTACAGCGCGTCGGGTAAATCATCTTTAGTGTGCGGCATGCGTCTACGGGCTCCGATGTCTGGCAGAATTATACGCACCTCAGCTCCGGTTTCTCTCGCCTCATGCCCGCTATTACCACAGATCTGCCTGCCCTCGCCCAATCCATCAAGGACTGGGGCCGTGAGCTGGGCTTTCAACAAGTCGGCATCAGCGGCCTGGACCTCGCCGAGCATGAGCAGCACCTGGAACGCTGGCTTGCAGCCGGCTACCACGGCGAAATGGAATACATGGGCGCCCACGGCAGCAAACGCTCGCACCCCGAAGAACTGGTACCAGGCACATTGCGCGTGGTATCGCTGCGCATGGACTACCTGTCGGGCGATACCAGAATGGCGCAATTGCTCGCCCAACCGGAAAAAGCCTACGTCTCGCGTTACGCCTTGGGCCGCGATTACCACAAGTTGATCCGCAAACGCGTGCAACAACTGGCGGAAAAAATCCAGGCCGAAATTGGCCCGTTTGGTTATCGCGCGTTTGTCGACAGCGCTCCCGTCCTGGAAAAAGCCATCGCAGAGAAAGCGGGTCTGGGCTGGATCGGCAAAAACACCCTGGTCTTGAATCGCAAGGCTGGCAGTTATTTTTTCCTCGCCGAACTGTTCGTCGACCTGCCGTTGCCCGTGGACCCACCCCATGCCAGCGAACACTGCGGCCGCTGCAGCGCCTGTCTCGACATCTGCCCGACCAACGCCTTCGTCGGCCCCTATGTGCTGGACGCCCGGCGCTGTATTTCTTATTTGACCATCGAACTCAAGGGCGCCATCCCCGAAGAGCTGCGACCGCTGATCGGTAATCGGGTGTTCGGTTGCGATGACTGCCAGATCGTCTGCCCGTGGAACCGCTTTGCCCGTCCGTCCGGCGAAAGCGACTTCAAGCCACGGCACAACCTGGACAACGCCGAACTGGCCGAGCTGTTCATGTGGGATGAGGATAAATTCCTCAGCAGCACCGAAGGTTCGCCCTTGCGCCGGACCGGTTACGAAAACTGGCTGCGTAACCTGGCGGTGGGCTTGGGCAATGCGCCTTCAACGATTCCGGTACTGGAGGCGTTGAAGGCGCGACGCGAACATCCATCCGAACTGGTCCGCGAACACGTCGAGTGGGCCCTGAAACAACACGGTCTTGTGTAGGAGCTGCCGCAGGCTGCGATCTTTTGACCTTGATTTTTTAAGGTCAAAAGATCGCAGCCTGCGGCAGCTCCTACAGGGGATCGCAGCGTTACGCTTCGTCGTTGTAGACGAACTTGGGCATTTCCCAATGGAAGCGGATCGCCAGCAGGCGTAGCAGGAAGCCGCCGAACAGCGTGATCAGGATCGCCTGCTCTCCAGGCAAATTCAGGTACAGGCAGAGCATGTAGCACCACGCCGCTGCGAAGGAAACACTGGCGTACAACTCTCGCCGAAAGATCAGCGGAATGTCGTTGCAAAAGATGTCCCGCAGGATGCCACCGAAAACCCCGGTGATCACACCGCTGACCGAGGCAACCAACATGCCATGCCCCATTTCCAGGGCGGTCATGCAGCCAATCAGCGTGAAAGCCACCAGGCCGACGGCGTCCAGCACCAGGAACAACGAGCGCAGATGGCGCATCCAGCGTGCGGTGAACACCGTGATCATCGCTGCAATGGTGGTCAGCACCAGGTATTCCGGGTGTTTGACCCAGGTCAGCGGATAGTGGCCTAGCAGCACATCGCGCACCGAACCACCGCCCAGCGCCGTGACGCACGCGATCAGCACCACGCCGAACCAGTCCATGCCGCGGCGACCGGCAGACAGCGCACCGGTCATGGCTTCGGCGGTGATGGCGATCAGGTAAAGCATCAGCAACATGGTGGCAGTCCTTGCGAAAAGGCGCGCAGTCTACGCACTTCGCCCGAGCACCAAAAGAGGGCGGTACACACATCACAAACCTGTGGCGTTACCCCTCAACCTGATCAAACCTTGATGAAATGCTGGCGGTAATGCTGCAGCTCAGCGATTGACTCGCGGATATCGTCCAGCGCCAGGTGGGTGCTACCCTTTTTGAAGCTATCACGCACGTCCGGCGCCCAGCGAGCGGCAAGCTCCTTGAGGGTCGAAACGTCGAGGTTGCGGTAGTGGAAATAGCTTTCCAGGGATTTCATGTGCGTATAGAGGAAGCGCCGATCCTGGCAGATGCTGTTGCCACAGATTGGCGACTTGCCCTTGGGCACCCACTTCTCCAGGAAGGCGATGGTTTGCGCCTCAGCTTCAGCCATGCTGATGCGGCTGTCGCGAACGCGCTGGGTCAGGCCCGAGCCGCCATGTTGACGGGTGTTCCACTCGTCCATGCCGGCGAGAACTTCGTCACTGTGGTGGATCGCGATCACCGGACCCTCGGCCAAAGTGTTCAGGTCGCTGTCAGTGACGATGGTGGCCATTTCGATGATGACATCGGTATCCGGGTTCAGACCGGTCATCTCCAGGTCGATCCAGATCAGGTTCTGCGGGTTTTGCATGTGTCGGCTCCTAGGCAATGCTGCGCAGTTTAGCCTAGGCCGGTGGCCGGGCGTGCTAAACTCGCGGCCGTTTTACCTAATCGCTGCATTATTACTACGGAACACCCATGGCCAAACGCCAACTCAATCGTCGTCAAAACTGGCGCATCGAAAAGATTCAGGGCGAACGCGCTGCCCGCGCCGCCAAACGCGAGTCCTCGGCTGTCGAGGCACTTGAGGGCGGCGATCTAGGCCCGGAACAGCACGGCCTGGTGATCGCTCACTTCGGGGTGCAGGTCGAAGTTGAAGCCCGCGATGGCGCGCTGGCCGGCCAGGTGTTCCGTTGCCACTTGCGCGCGAACCTGCCCGCACTGGTGACCGGCGACCAGGTGGTCTGGCGTGCCGGCAACCAGGGCATCGGCGTCATCGTCGCGCAATTGCCACGCAATACCGAACTCTGCCGCCCGGACAGCCGTGGTCAGCTCAAACCTGTTGCAGCGAACGTCGACATGATCGTCATCGTGTTCGCGCCGCTGCCTGAGCCCCATGCCAACCTGATCGACCGCTACCTCGTAGCCGCCGAACACGCAGGCATCAAGCCGCTGCTGCTGCTGAACAAGTTCGACCTGATCGACGAGCACAACGCCCCGGCGCTGAATGCCCTGCTCGCGGTCTACCGCACCCTGGGTTACCCGGTGCTGGAAGTGTCGGCTCACCACGGCGACGGCATGGAACAGCTGCAGAAGCAATTGGACGGGCGCATCAGCGTGTTCGTCGGCCAGTCCGGCGTCGGTAAGTCGTCGCTGGTCAACAGCCTGCTGCCGGAAGTCGAAACCCGCGTCGGCCCGTTGTCCGAGTTGTCCGGCCAGGGCACCCACACTACAACGACCGCGCGCCTGTTCCACTTCCCCGGTGGCGGCGAGTTGATCGACTCCCCCGGCATCCGTGAATTCGGCCTGGGCCACGTCAGCCGTGCCGACGTCGAAGCCGGCTTCATCGAGTTCAACGACCTGCTCGGCACCTGCCGCTTCCGTGACTGCAAGCACGACCGCGAACCCGGTTGCGCCCTGCTCAAGGCACTGGAAGACGGCCGCGTGCAACAGCAACGGATGAACAGCTACCGCTCGATCATCGCCAGCCTGCCGGAAAACGGCTACTAAACAGACGTGCCGACCACCCTGTTTCAGCGGGGTGGTTGGAGTCTGCGTTTCCCCCTCCATTTAAACATCAGACTTTTCTGTAAGGCCTACGCACGCTTGCTTGTAGGACATTTCTCTTTTTGCGCCGGTCCCTTGTGGCCGCCCGACAATCGCCTAGGTTCAAACCCTCTTCGCACTCCTGCGACACTGAGGGATACCCATGCAGACCTACCATTTGTTCATCCGTCATTCGGGCAAGATGATCATTTCGCTCAAGCCATTGGCTATCGAGCACATTGACACGCGGGTACGTGACGCGGCACAGGCCGAATGTGTGTGGAACACCGATAGCATCGTCACCGCTATTCGCCAGCACACGGCGGTGTAACCATGCGCAAAGGACTGTTTATCGGCATCAACGACTACACCCATGTGTCGAGCCTGAGGGGCTGCAGCAATGACGCCATGGCCATGGCCTCGGTGCTGAAGACCGACGCCAATGGCGACCCGAACTTCAAGAACATCGTGCTGACCTCCGCCGAGGACTACTTGAGTCGGGAAAAACTCGTTCAAGACCGGCCCGACAGAGCTGCCGCTGTACCTGGACAAATGGCCGAAGCTGAGCAGCGAAAGGGATATCGAGTTCTTTATTGATGCTTACCGCAACGAGTTGACGGTCAAGCGCTCGATGTCATTGGAATCGGTGACGGGCAGCGAGTCGGTGCGTAGCGCCAACAGGACTAACGCCGATCGATTCCACACTGACTTGAAGTCCAGAATCATTCGCGGTTTCTGATTTTCTCACCCAACCCCTGTAGGAGCCGGCTTGCTGGCGATAGACTCAAATGCGCCGAGTGCATCCAGGCAGCACGCGTTATCGTTAACGACCATCGCCAGCAAGCCGGCTCCTACGGCCAGTGTCAGGTCACTGCTTGGCCGGCTCACCCGGCTTCGGCGCCGGGTCATCGAACAGGTTCAAGCGCTCACGCAGTTCGTGGGCCGGCAGCGGCTCCTTGTCTGCCGGCAATGCGTTCGGATCGACCGGTACAGCCGGAGCGGCAGAACCTTGCGGCGCGTCCTGAGCAGGCTCGGCACCTTGCGAACCTTCGATGGCACGCTGTGCCTTCTTGGTCAGCACAACAATGTCGATTCGACGGTTCACCGGATTGAACGGATGCTCGCGATCGAACAGGGCTGACGAGGCGTAACCGACCACGCGCGCTATCTGCGACTCGGGATAACTGCCCGCCACCAGGGCCCGGCGCGCCGCGTTGGCACGGTTGGCCGAAAGCTCCCAGTTACCGAATTCACCGGTGCCGCTGTACGGCTTGGCGTCGGTATGGCCGCTGATGCTGATCTTGTTCGGCACGGCCTTGATGGTATCGGCCATGGCCAGCAGGATGTCTTCGAAATAGGGTTTCAGGCGGGCTGAGCCTGAGTCGAACATCGGCCGGTTCTCGGCGTCCACGATCTGGATACGCAAACCGTCCGGGGTGATCTCGAACAGGATCTGGTCTTTGAATTTCTGCAGTTGCGGGTTCTCTTCGACCTTGTTCTGCAGCTCTTGCAGCAGCAGTTCCAGACGCTCCTTCTCCACCATCTCGGCCATGCCTTCGACCTGTTCAACGTCGACCGTCACCTTGTCCGGCTGCGGCTGGGTCTTCACCTCGGGGTTGAGGGTATTCTCCGGCGCCATGGTCGGCGTGCCGCCCAGATCGATGATGTAGGGCGTGCCACTTTCGGAAAAGCCAATCGGGTCCTTGAAGTAACCGGCAATGGCGATCTTCTGTTCCGGGGTGGCGGTGGACAACAGCCACAACACCAGGAAGAACGCCATCATCGCTGTGGCAAAGTCGGCGAAGGCGATTTTCCAGGCGCCCCCGTGATGCCCGCCGGCGATGCGCTTGACGCGCTTGATGATTATTGGCTGATTGTTCTCCATGGCTTAACGACCGCGAACCGCTTGTTCCAGCTCGGCGAAGCTTGGACGGTGCGCCGGATACAGAACCTTGCGCCCGAACTCCACGGCCAGCGACGGCGGCATGCCGGAAGCGGAAGCCACCAGCGAGGCCTTGATAGCTTCGTAGACGTTCAGTTCTTCCTTGGCATCGTGGGCCAGGGAATGCGCCAGCGGGCCGAAGAAACCGTAGGCCGCGAGAATACCGAAGAAGGTACCGACCAGTGCCGCACCAACGTGCAGGCCGATGGATTTCTGGTCGCCCTCACCCAGCGAGGCCATGGTCACCACAATACCCAGGACCGCCGCGACGATACCGAAACCGGGCATGGCGTCGGCAATACCGTTCACCGCATGGGAAGGGTGCTCCAGGTCCTCCTTGAGGCTGTAGAGCTCCATGTCGAACAGGCCCTCCAGCTCGTGGGGCGCCATGTTGCCGGAAGACATGATGCGCAGGTAATCACAGATGAAGGCGGTCATGCGCTCATCCTTGAGGACCGTCGGGTACTTGGCGAAGATCGGGCTCGCCGCGGCATCTTCGATGTCCGCTTCGATGGCCATCATGCCTTCGCGACGGCTCTTGTTGAGAATCTCGTAGATCAGGCCCAGCACTTCAAGATAGAAGGCATGGCTGAAACGCGAACCGAACATGCTCAGGGATTTCTTGAGCACGTGCATGGTCATGTAACCGGGGTTGGCCTGCAGGAATGCACCGAGGGCCGCACCACCGATGATCATGACCTCGAAAGGCTGGATCAGGGCGGCAATCTTGCCATGGGAGAGCACGTATCCGCCGAGCACGCTCGCGAATACGACGATGATGCCGATAATTTTAGCCATAGGTAGGAGAGCACTTACTGAGTCGGGTTCAAGGTCATATTCGGAAGTTAAAAAATCTCTTCTTCTACTTATCGGCAAAACTGCGCCAGACTATAGCCAGTTCAGGCGAAAAGCTAATTTGACCCCCTCCGGGCACAGGTATTGTTGACGATGATCGCCTCCAGACATGGCTAAAAATACGAACGCCCCAACGCCAACCCCGACCACGCTCGAAGGCTGGGTCAAACTTCTCGACGGTGTGCGCCTGCCAGTTCCGCAGGACAGTCACGACCGTGTCTGCCGGGCCTTGCGCGACAGTCGCAGCTCTGTGCGCAAGATCGCCGACTTGATGCAGGACAGTCCGGCCCTGGCCCTGAGCGTGATTCGCGAGGCCAACCGACACAGCCATGGCGGCATGACCGAGCCTGCGGAAAACCTTGAGGTTGCCATCAATCGCCTCGGCTTGAAACGCACCGAGGAGCTGCTTGCGCGACTGCCCGCCATGCCCCAGGGCGAGATTCCCAAAGCCCTGCGCCAGTTGCAATTGATCAGCCAGCACGCCTGCCAACAGGCCAACGGTTTTTTTGCCAGCCGCCTGGCGCGCCTGTGGCAGGACATCCATTGGGGCAGCCTGCTGTTTCTGTCACCACTGTGGCCAATGGCGCTGACGCATCCGCACTTGCTCGAAGACTGGGAGCTGCGGGTCATTCATAAAGGCGAATCGGCGCGCACCGTCGAAAAGCAACTGTTTGGCGCTCGCCTGCTGGAGATCGGCCTGGCCCTGGTGAACCTGTGGCACCTGCCGATCTGGGTTCAACAGGGGTATCGACTGTTGCTGACTGAGCAACGGGAGCTGGTCAAAGTTCTGCGCATTGCCCGTGACAGCGAGCACCCGCTACGCCAGCAGAACCGTCTGGATGACGACCCGACCCTGCGCCGATGGCTCAATCAACCGGCCAACACGGTACTTTTAGCCAACGGGCTGGCGCTCTCGGCGCACCATGCCTGGGACAGTCCGCACAGTGAGCGCTGGCAGTACCTGACCAGCCTCTACTTGCAAATACCGATGAGCGAGGTGCAACAACAACTGCACCAGCAAGCCGCCAACAGCGCGCGTTATCACGCCATGCCCGACCTCTGGCATCCCGCTGTCGCGCTGATCTGGCCATGGGGCACGAGCCCTGTGCATGCCAGTTTGCAGCCAGCCCCGGCACCCACCGCCGAAGACCTGGCGAAGTGGCGCAAACAATGCGCTGAGTTGCTGGTCGAGCCAAGTCGCTTCACCAACGCCATCCACCTGACCACCTCTGCCCGCGACGCACTGGTTGCCTGCGGCATGCGCAGGGTGATGATCCTGATGGCCGACCGTACCCATACCCAGCTGCGTGTGCACCAGACGGCCGGGCTGCCTGACGAAGCCGCTGGCCTGAACTTTGTCGTCAATCAAAGCGCCGTGCTGCAACGCTTGCTCGCGCAACAGGCTCAGGTTCGCCTCACGCCGCTCAACAACGCGCAGTTTTGCGCGTTACTGCCCAACAGCCTGCGCAGCCAGTTCAGCGGCGAACACCTGTTGCTGCGATCGCTGCTCAACAATGGCCGGGTAATCATGATCGTCGTGGCAGACCAGGGTGGCGGGCCATTCTCGGACATCACCCTGCAAGCCTTCGGCAAAACCGCACAATGCATTGAAAAAGCGCTGCACAGCTTTAGCCAGCGCGGCAAATAAGGCTGCGCTACAATCCCCCCTTTTGTGCTCTGGAGACCTCACATGTCTGACTTCTCTGGCTTGCCGCTGGTGATCGAGCCGAGCGACTTGCTCCCTCGCCTCGACGCCCGCGAACTGATCCTGGTGGACTTGACCAGTCCTGCCCGCTACGCCGAAGGGCACATTCCCGGCGCGCGCTTTGTCGATCCTAAGCGCACGCAACTGGGGCAGGCGCCCGCCCCGGGACTGATGCCACCGCAGGCAGCACTCGAAACGTTGTTTGGAGAGCTGGGGCACAACCCCGATGCCGTCTATGTCGTTTATGACGACGAAGGCGGCGGCTGGGCCGGTCGCTTTATCTGGCTCCTGGACGTCATTGGCCACAGCAAGTATCACTATGTCGACGGCGGCCTGACGGCCTGGCTGGCAGAAGGCATGCCCATGTCAATCCAGATCCCGCCACCCGCTGGCGGCCCGGTTGCGCTAACCCTGCGCGATGAGCCCACGGCAACCCGCGAATACCTGCAAAGCCGTCTCGGCGCTGCCGACCTGGCGATCTGGGATGCGCGCGGGCCGCTGGAATATTCCGGCGAGAAAGTCCTGGCGGCCAAGGGCGGACACATCCCAGGCGCCGTGAATTTCGAATGGACCGCGGGCATGGACAAGGCGCGTAACCTGCGCATCCGTACCGACATGCCACAGATCCTCGAACAGCTCGGCATTACCCCTGATAAAGAAGTGATTACCCACTGCCAGACTCACCATCGGTCTGGCTTCACCTATCTGGTGGCCAAGGCTCTCGGTTATCCGCGGGTCAAGGGCTACGCCGGCTCCTGGGGCGAATGGGGTAACCATCCCGACACGCCCGTAGAGATTTAAGGTTTTTAAGGACAGTTAATGAACAAGCGTCTGTTTATCGTCAGCCAATACCTGCTGCCCCACAACCTGCTCTCGCGATTGGCCGGCTGCATCGCCGAATGCCGCGTGCGCTGGTTCAAGAATGCGTTCACCGCGTGGTTCGCCAAGCGCTACCAGGTGAACATGTCCGAGGCACTGGTCGAAGACCTGACCGCCTACGAGCACTTCAACGCTTTCTTCACCCGTGCCTTGAAAGACGGCGCGCGCCCACTGGACGAGACACCGGGCGCGATCCTCAGCCCGGCGGACGGCGCCGTCAGCCAGCTCGGCCCGATTGAGCACGGCCGTGTCTTCCAGGCCAAGGGCCACAGCTTCAGCGTGCTGGAACTCTTGGGTGGCGATGCGGCGAATGCTGCGCCGTTCATGGGCGGTGATTTCGCGACTATTTATCTGTCGCCCAAGGATTACCACCGTGTGCACATGCCACTGGCCGGCACCCTGCGCGAGATGGTCTACATCCCGGGCCGCCTGTTCTCGGTCAACCAGACCACCGCTGAAAACGTTCCTGAATTGTTTGCCCGCAACGAGCGCGTGGCGTGCATTTTCGACACCGAGCGTGGGCCAATGGCCGTGGTGCTGGTGGGTGCGATGATCGTGGCATCGATCGAAACCGTGTGGGCCGGGCTGGTTACGCCACCGAAACGCGAGCTGAAAACCTTCCGCTACGACGAAGCCGCACGCGCGCCGATCCACCTGGAAAAAGGTGCGGAGCTGGGTCGTTTCAAACTGGGTTCGACCGCTGTCGTGCTGTTCGGGCCGGATCAGGTGAAATGGGCTGAAGAACTGGTAGCGGGTTCGCCGGTGCGGATGGGTCAGGGCATGGGCTTACCGAAAGCCTGACCTGTACAAGACTCCAAATGTGGGAGCGGGCTTGCTCGCGAATGCCATCTGTCAATCGGCATATTTGCTGACTGACACACCGCTTTCGCGAGCAAGCCCGCTCCCACAGTAACCCGGCTTCCACACCGGGTTTTGCGGTGTTACAGCTGGCCGTCGCGGTCGCGGAAGCCCAGCAGGTACAGCACGCCATCCAGCCCCAGGGTGGAAATCGCCTGCTTGGCCGACTGCTTGACCAACGGTTTGGCGCGGAACGCAACGCCCAACCCGGCAATCGCCAGCATCGGCAAGTCATTGGCACCGTCGCCGACCGCAATGGTCTGCTCCAGGCGCAAGCCTTCCTTATGTGCCAGCTCCTTGAGCAGATCGGCCTTGCGTTGTGCATCGACAATCGGCTCGATCGCCACGCCAGTCACCTTGCCGTCGACCACTTCCAGCTCGTTGGCAAACACGTAGTCGATGCCCAGCTTGGCCTGCAATTGCTTGGCGAAATAGGTGAAGCCGCCCGACAGAATGGCGGTCTTGTAACCCAGGCGCTTGAGCTCGGCGAACAGGGTTTCAGCGCCTTCGGTCAGGCGCAGCGAGGCGCCGATCGAGTCCAGCACGCCCACATCCAGTCCTTTGAGCAACGCCAGGCGCTCTTTGAAGCTGGCGCGGAAGTCCAGCTCACCGGCCATCGCCCGCTCGGTAATTTCCGAAACCTTGTCGCCCACACCGGCCGCCTTGGCCAGCTCATCGATGACTTCGGCCTCGATCAGGGTCGAGTCCATGTCGAATACCGCCAGACGGCGGTTACGACGGAACAGCGAGTCTTCCTGGAAGGCGATGTCGACGTTCAATTCCTGGGCGACACTGAGGAATTCGGCCCGCAGTGCCTGCGGATCAGCTGCTTCACCGCGAACGGAGAATTCGATGCAACCCTTGCCTTTATCCGCCGGGGTATCCAAAGGCATGCGCCCGGACAGGCGATCGATGTGGTCGATGTTCAAGCCATACTTGGCGGTGATCGAGCTTACGGCTTGCAATTGCCCGGCGGTGACCTTGCGCGTCAGCAGGGTCACGATATGGCGTTTTTTGCCCTGGTTGCCGACCCACTGCTGATAATCCTCTTCGGACACCGGCGTGAAACGTACCTGTTGATCCAGCTCATAGCCCTTGAACAGGATGTCCTTGAGCACCGACTTGCCTTGTTCGGTATCAGGAATTTCAACCAGGATGCCGAACGACAGGGTGTCGTGGATCACCGCCTGACCGATGTCGAGAATGTTCACACCACCCTGGGCCAGAACGCCGGTAATGGCCGCAGTCAGACCCGGACGGTCGACTCCCGTGATGTTTATCAGGACGATTTCGCGCAAGGCGCACCCCCGCAAGTGGAAAAAAACCGCATTCTACCCACATTCAGTGACCATCGGGCACCGTGAGCGCTTTGACGGCCTAGGGCCTGTCGCTATACTGCGCGTCAACTTCACGGACAAAAGAGCCGAGCTCAAGTGAACCGGCCCACGCCAGTAAAAACCGATAACTTCTTTCTGCTGATCTTCCGTGCACTGCGCCACCGCCGTGTACCGATTGCATTGCGCATTGCCAGCCATAACGTGATCCTGGTCGCTCTGGCCCTGGTGATCTATGCCTGCGTGATGGGTTTGCAGTTCAAGCAGGCCATGCACGAGCAGGCGGATGCGTTGGGTGAAAGCCTCACCATGCAGACGGCCACTTCCGCCACCGAGCTGTTGGTGTCCAACGACATCCTCAGCCTCAATGTCCTGCTCAACAACCTGACCAAGAACAAGCTGGTGGCCCACGCCGCCATCTACAGCATGGATAACCGCATCCTTGCCGAGGCCGGCCAGCGTCCCAAGCATGGCCTGCTGGGCGAGGCCGAAGGCATCTATCAGAGCAAGATCACTTTCCAGGACGTGACCGCCGGTCAGCTGCGCATCAGCCTGGACATGGATCAGTTCCAGCAGCCGATGACCATCAGCCTGCAAAGCATGGGGATTTTGAGCGCGATCCTGCTGGCCCTGTCCCTGGCATTGAGCCTGCGCATGGGGCGATATCTCTCTACGCCGCTGCTGCAATTGCGGGTGTGGTTGCGCAACATCGACGAATACACCCCGGCCACCGAGCGTAATGACGAGATCGGCGACCTGGCGCGCCAGCTGCATGCCGAGTTCGCACCGGAGCCGACTGAACCGGAGCCCGTGCCGGAACCTGAATTCGACGATACCGAGGACGACGATGCCGAACCGGGCTTCGAAGTGCGTAACCTGCGCGATCCGAGCTTCGATGAAAGCCGCCCTATGGCCGCGATGAAGGCCGCGCCACGACGTGTCGTCAGCACCGTTGAAGATGATGACGACGATGCGTTCGCCGATCTGCTCGATGATGCGCCAGTGAGCACCGCCAAACCGGTGGGCAAGCCCGTGGCCTCCAGCGTGCCGCAGCACAGCGCCGTTCTGGCCGTACAGTTGGGCTCACAGGAACAACTGCGACGCCTGCCCCGGACACGCTTGGAAGAGCTGCTCAAACGCTATCGCGACTGCCTCGACCAGGCTGCTTCGCTCTACCAGAGTGAACTGCATACCCTGAACGATGGCAGCACGCTGATGCTGTTCCACAACGAAGACAGCGGCGACGATTACCTGACCAACGCCATCTGCTGCGGCGAGCTGCTGCGGGCGCTTGGCCATCAACTGCAGATCGAAGTCGCCGACAGCGGCATCACCTTGCAATTGCAGCTTGGCTTGACCCTGGGCGACGAACTGTTTGGCCTGAGCCAGATCGACCTGTTGCTGACCGACGCCGCGCAGGATGCCCTGGCCCTGTCGCAGCACAGCCGCAACCTGCTGCTGGTGGAACGCAAGATCAATGACGACGCCCTGATCCGCCAGCGCGCACGGATTCGCCCGATTGCCAGCCCTGAAGGCGCCTGCTGCGTAGAGAGGTTGATGGAGCCTTATCCGTCGATGCTGGAGCGACAGCTGGCGCGGATGCACGAACGCCGGGCGTAGCCTTAGCCCCGCTGTAAAGAAGCCCGCAGACGAGTGATCGTCTGCGGGCTTTTTTGTTGCCTGTGCTTCGTCCTGAATAAGGTTTACACCTTCTGGCTTCTTATCAGGAAGGTGCAATGGATACGGGCACAAAACGCAGTCAACGAGATTACACACTGACTTTTAAATTGTCGGTCGTCGATCAAGTCGA